>NZ_JASGEL010000078.1:0-5266 GCF_047606385.1 Microbacterium sp. | reverse complement strand
GGCCATCCGCGCGCGCGGCCCCTCGTGGGCCCCGCTGGCCGCCGCCTGGTCGGTCGCCACGCGCGTGGGTGCGCCTCTCGCGGACAGCCTGCGCGCGTTGGCGGCGGCGCTGCGCGAGGCCGACGACTGCCGCGACGAGGTGCGGATCGCGCTGGCCGAGCCCGCCGCGACCTCGCGGCTCATGAGCTGGCTGCCGCTCGTCGCCGTGGCGCTGGGCGTCATGCTCGGATTCGACACGCTCGCGGTGCTCGTCACGACGCCGGCGGGCTGGGCCTGCGCGGCCTCCGGGGTCGCGCTCATGCTCACGGCCCGGCGCTGGACCCGACGGCTCGTGCGCGCGGCGCGACCCGGCGACGCCGTGCCGGGACTCGTGCCGGAGCTGATGGCGATCGCCTTGACCGGGGGCGTCTCGCTCGCGCAGGCGCGCGAGCTGGCCACGGAAGCCGCCGGCGCCCCGCCCGACGACGAGACCGAGCGGCTGCTCGCCCTCTCGCGCTCGGCCGGCGTCCCCGCGGTCGAGCTGCTGCGGGCCGCCGCCGCGACGATGCGGCACCGCGTGCGCGTCGCCGGCCGGATGCGGGCGGCCTCCCTGTCCACGCGGCTGCTGCTGCCGCTCGGGATCTGTGTGCTGCCCGCCTTCATCGCGCTCGGCGTCGCGCCCATGCTGCTGAGCGTCATCGGATCCACGTCGCTGTCGCTGTGACCATACGCGCTGTGCCCCACACCAGGTGCCCACCCAACGAAGGAGGAACACATGAACATCCCGACTCACCCGCTGCCCCGGCTCACCCGCCGCCGCGCCGCCGCGCTGCTGGCCGACGACACCGGGGCCGCCACCGCCGAGTATGCGATCGCGACGATGGCCGCGGTGGCCTTCGCGGGGCTGCTCGTGGTCATCATGCGCAGCGACGAGGTGCGCGGCATCCTGGAGGACCTCGTGCGCCGCGCCCTGACGGTCGCATGACGAGGCGGTGGGGCGACCGCGGATCGGTCACGGCCGAGTTCGCGATCGCCCTCCCGGCGGTGGTCGTCGTGCTCGCCCTGGGGGTGACGGCGCTGTCGGCCGGATCCCGTCAGGTGCGGCTGCAGGACGCCGTCGCCGACGCCGCCCGGCTGATCGCCCGCGCCGACGACGAGTCGCGCGCGCAGGACGTCGTGGCCGCCGCGGTCGCCGGCGCGGGGATGAGCGTCGAGCGTCCCGCTGATCTCGTGTGCGTTGCGGCGACGGCACCGGCGGGGCTGCCCGGCCTGACGGTGTCGGCGCGCTCGTGCGCGCTGGGCGGAGGCCGGTGATGGCGGGGGTCGTCGTCGCGGTCGGGACGATCGCCGCATCCGCTCTGCTGACGATGGGACTGGCCGGCGCCGCACAGGCCGCGGTCTGGAGCCAGCGGCTGGCCGGAGCGGCGGATGCCGCGGCCCTCGCGGCGGCGGACGCGGCATCCGGAGCCGTGCCCGGTTACCCCTGCGAGCGGGCGGGCGAGCTGGCCGAGGCCGCCGGTGCGAGGCTCGCCGACTGCGTCCTGGACGGGCTCATCGTCACCATCACGGTACGGGCGGACGTGCTCGGCCTGCCGGCCGTCGCGACCGCCCGGGCCGGGCCTGCGCCGTGACCCTCCCAGCCGTCGCCGTCTCACAGGTGTGTATGGTGTGCATCGAACGAAAGGACCGGTGTTGGCAGAGGGCGCGAAGACACGGAGCCGGGCGGCGACGTCCGGGCACGGCAAGAAGCTCGTGATCGTCGAGTCGCCGACCAAGATGACCTCGATCCAGGGGTATCTCGGCGACGGCTACGAGGTGCTGAGCTCGGTCGGCCATATCCGCGACCTCGCGAGCAAGAAGGACATCCCGGCCGACAAGAAGGCCGGCTACGGCAAGTACTCCATCGACGTCGACAACGGCTTCGACCCCTTCTACGTCGTCAACGACCGCAAGACCAAGACCGTCGCCGACCTCAAACGTGCGCTGAAGGACGCCGACGAGGTCCTGCTCGCCACCGACGAGGACCGCGAGGGCGAGGCCATCGCCTGGCACCTGCTCGAGGTGCTCAAGCCCAAGGTGCCGGTGCGGCGCATGGTGTTCCACGAGATCACCAAGGACGCGATCCGGGCCGCCGCTGAGAACACCCGCGACCTCGACCTCGCCCTCGTCGACGCGCAGGAGACCCGGCGTGTCCTCGACCGTCTCTACGGCTGGGACGTCTCACCGGTGCTGTGGCGCAAGGTCGGCAGCGGCACCGCGGGCCAGGCGCTGTCCGCCGGGCGCGTCCAGTCGGCCGCGACCCGCATGGTCGTCGACCGGGAGCGCGAGCGCATGGCGTTCGTGTCCGCCTCGTACTGGGACATCGAGGCGACGGCCGTCAAGGGCGGCGACGCGTTCACGACCCGGCTCGTGCGGGTGGACGGCGCGGCGCTGGCCCGTGGCACCGACTTCGACGACCGCGGCCGGCTCAAGAGGGCCGTCGTCGTGCTGTCCGAGGCCGAGGCGCGAGAGCTCGCCGCCGCCCTCGCCGAGGTGGGCACGGCGTCCGTGTCGAACCTGGAGTCCAAGCCCGGCACACGCAGCCCGAAGGCGCCGTTCACGACCTCGACGCTGCAGCAGGAGGCCGGCCGCAAGCTCTCGATGAGCGCGAAGCACGCGATGAGCGTGGCCCAGCGCCTGTACGAGAAGGGGTTCATCACCTATATGCGCACCGACTCCACGGCGCTGTCGACGCAGGCCGTGCAGGCCGCGCGCGAGCAGGCCGTGGCGCTGTACGGCGACCGCGCCGTGCCGGCGAACCCGCGGGTGTACCGCAGCTCGTCGAAGAACGCCCAGGAGGCCCACGAGGCGATCCGTCCCTCCGGGGAGACGTTCCGCACCCCCGCGGCGGTGGCGAGCCAGCTCGACCGCGACGAGCAGCGGCTGTACGACCTCATCTGGAAGCGGACCGTGGCCAGCCAGATGTCCGACGCGAAGTACGAGACCACGACGGTGACGCTCGCCACGACCGCGGCGGGCAGGAAGCTCGAGCTCACGGCATCCGGCACCGTCTACACGTTCAAGGGCTTCCTCGACGCGTACGAGGAGGGCCACGACGAGAAGCGGTCGGACGCCGACAAGGCGTCGGACCAGGCGCTGCCGCAGCTCGCGGTCGGCGACGAGCTGGTCGCCCGCGACGTCGAGCCCAAGGGCCACGCCACCAGCCCCAAGCCGCGCTACACCGAGGCCAGCCTGGTGAAGGCGCTCGAGGAGAAGGGCATCGGCCGCCCCTCCACGTTCGCGAGCATCATCGACGTCATCCTCGACCGCGGCTACGTCACCAAGCGCGGGCAGGCCCTCGTGCCCAGCTGGCTCGCGTTCAGCGTGGTGCGCCTGCTCGAGGAGCACTTCGCCGACCTCGTCGACTACGACTTCACCGCCGCCCTCGAGGACGACCTCGACGCGATCGCCCGCGGCGAGCAGCAGCGCGTGACCTGGCTGCACGACTTCTACTTCGGCTCCGACGAGCACGTCGGGCTGCGCCACATCGTCGACAACCTCGGCGACATCGACGCGCGCGAGCTGAACTCCACCCGCATCGGCGACGTCGCGACGCTGCGATTCGGCAAGTACGGCCCCTACCTCGAGGTGGTCGGGGACGACCCGGAGGCGAAGCCCCGCATCGTCAACGTGCCCGAGGACCTGGCGCCCGACGAGCTGACCCCTGCCAAGGCGCAGGAGCTCATCGACGCGCCCGTCGCCGGCGACCGGGTGCTCGGCGTGAATCCCGTGGGCGGCAAGCTCGTCGTCGTCAAGGACGGCCGGTTCGGACCCTACGTGCAGGAGAACGACCCGGTCGACCCGGATGACGTCGACGAGACCACCGGCGAGGTCGTCGACGCGGCGCCGAAGAAGAAGACCGCGAAGAAGGATGCCGCGCCCAAGCCCCGCACGGCGTCCTTGTTCAAGAGCATGTCGGTGGACACCATCGATCTCGACACCGCCCTGAAGCTGCTGGAGCTGCCGCGGGTGGTGGGCACCGACCCCGCCACCGGCGAGGAGATCACCGCGCAGAACGGCCGCTACGGCCCGTACCTCAAGAAGGGCGCCGACTCGCGGTCGCTGCAGAGCGAGCAGCAGATCTTCGATATCACGCTCGAGGAGGCCGTCGAGGTCTACGCGCAGCCGAAGTACGGCGCGCGACGGGCGTCCGCGGCGCTCAAGGAGTTCGATGCCGACCCGGTCAGCGGCAAGCCGATCAAGATCAAGGACGGCCGCTTCGGCGCGTACGTCACCGACGGCGAGACGAACGCCACGATCCCGCGAGGCGAGACGGTCGACGACGTCGACTTCGAGCGTGCGAAGCAGCTGCTGGCCGACAAGCGCGCCAAGGGCCCGGCGCCCAAGCGCGCGACGGCCCGGCGCGCGACGACCCGCAAGGCGCCCGCGAAGAAGTGACCGGTCTCTGGGTCACCCTCGAAGGCGGCGACGGCTCGGGCAAGTCCACGCAGGCGGCGCTGCTGGCCGACTGGCTGGCCACGCAGGGACGCACGGTCGTGCGCACCCGCGAGCCCGGCGGCACCGAGGTGGGGGCGCTGCTGCGCGAGATCGTGCTGCACCACCGCGGGGAGATCGACTCGCGCGCCGAGGCGCTGCTGTACGCCGCCGACCGGGCGCAGCACGTCTCGACGCTCGTGCGCCCCGCGCTCGAACGCGGCGACGTCGTCATCCAGGACCGCTATCTCGACTCGTCCGTCGCCTACCAGGGGGCCGGGCGGGTGCTGGATGCGGTCGAGGTGCGCGACCTGTCGCTGTGGGCGACCGGCGGGGCGCTGCCGGACGTCACGGTGCTGCTCGACCTCGACCCGGCGACCGCCCGGGCGCGGCTGGACGCGGCCGACAAGCCGTTCGACCGGCTCGAGGCCGAGGCATCCGACTTCCACTCGCGCGTGCGCGACGGGTTCCTCGCGCTCGCCGCGGCCGAGCCGGGGCGCTTCCTCGTGCTGGATGCCGCGCGCCCGGCGGCCGAGCTCGCCGCCCAGGTCCGCGCGCGCATCGCGCCGCTGCTCTGACCGGCGGATCCGGGTCTCTGACCGGCGGATCCTGAGCCCTGAGCGGCGAATCCTGAGCAGTAGTGGCGGGTTCGCGAGAGAGGAGGCCGCAACGAGTGCCCAGGATTTCCGCGTGTGCCTGAATCCTCGGCAGTAGTGGCGACCTCGGGCGGCGCGAAGCGACCACAGCTGCCGAGGATTCGGCGGCGCGGTGTCCATGTCGACGCCCCCGCATCCGCGAACCGGATGCGGGGGCG
>NZ_JASGEL010000077.1:0-11406 GCF_047606385.1 Microbacterium sp. | reverse complement strand
CTCGCCGGGCGCCGCCGCGCGCGAGGCGATCGCCGAGCTCGGCGACGTGCGCGAGCTGCTGGGCGCGGCGGATGCGGCGGGCACGCCCACCGCGCGCGAGCGCGCGCAGGCCGCCTTCCTGCGCCACCACGTGCGGCCGAAGCCGGGCTTCGTCGTCCGCGTGGTCGTCTCGTCGCTCGTCCTCGCCGCCGGCGTCGCCCTCGGCGCGCTCGGGGCGACGGGAGTCCTCGCGTTGCCGGCGGGCGTGGTCGTCGCCCTGCTGGGCGCCGCATCCGTCGGCCTCGGACTGGTCGTCGGCGACTCGCTCGCGCAGGAGACCACCACGAACCACCCGATGCCCCCGGTCCGGGCGGGCACCTACGGGATCGCAAGCCTTCTGGCCCTGTGCGGGCTCGGCTTCGTCGGCCTCGTCGCCCTCGGGTCGCTGCCGGTCTGGTGCGTCGTCTTCGCCGCGCTCGGCGTGGTCGCATCCGTGATCCTGTTCGCCTTCCTCGGCGCCTCGCAGACCAACCGCCACAAGGCGTGGATGCGGAACGCGTGGCCCCACGAGGTCGGCAACCGCTTCGAGGAGGAGCCGGAGACAGCGGCGAAGTTCGGCATCTACACCGCGGCCATCTGGCTGGTGACGTTCGGGCTCATCGTGGTGCTGGTCTTCACCGTCGGATGGTGGTGGGCGCCGCTCGCGTTCGTGGGGGGACTCGCTCTCATGATGATCGTCCTCGCACGCATGATGTACGGCCCCAGGAAGGGAGCGTGACGGTCATGACCGACATCGCCATCACGGCCACGGACCTCGTCAAGGTGTACCCGGGCCGCGGCCGCCGACGTCCGGTGCGGGCGCTGGACGGTCTGAGCTTCGCGGTGCCCGTCGGGCGTGTGTTCGGACTGCTGGGCCCGAACGGTGCCGGGAAGTCGACGACCACCAAGATCCTCACCACGCTGGCGCGCCCGACGTCCGGTGCGGCGACGGTCGCCGGACACGACGTGCTGCGCCAGGCGGACGCCGTGCGGGCCGCCATCGGATACGTGTCGCAGGGTGCGGGCACCGATCCGCTCCTGACGGCGAGCGAGAACCTCGAGATCGCCGCACGACTGCGCGGCGCGTCCGCTCCCGCGTCCCGCTCGCGCGCCGTCGAGCTGTTGCGCGAGTTCGGCCTGGAAGACGCGGCGCGGCGTCCGGTGAGCACGTTCTCGGGCGGGATGCGCCGCCGGCTCGACGTGGCCGCCGCGCTCGTGCATCGGCCCCGGGTGCTGTTCCTCGACGAGCCGACGACGGGCCTCGACCCGGAGGCGCGCGCCGCGATGTGGGGCGAGATCCGCCGGCTGTCCGCCGAGGAGGCGCTCACCGTGGTGCTCACGACGCACTACATGGAGGAGGCCGATCGGCTCGCCGACGAGATCCTGCTGGTCACCCGGGGCGTGTCCGTGGTGCAAGGCGCTCCCGACGCGCTCAAGGCGGCCCTGCACGGCGACTCCGTGCGGGTCAGGCTCGTGGAGCCGGATGCCGTCGCCGTCCGCGCGGCGATCGCATCCGTTCCGGGGCTGCGTGACGTGCTGGTCGAGGCGTCCGGGGTGGACGGCGTGCTCGCCGCCCGCACCGACGACGCCTCCACGGCGGTCGGCGCCGTCATCTCGGCGCTGGATGCCGCCGGCATCCGGTACGGCCAGGTGGCGGCGTCCCACCCCACCCTCGACGACGCGTACCTGCACTTCGTCGGCCACACGTTCGGCGACCCGGACACGTCGCCGACCGACTCGAAAGGGGCCGCGGCATGACTGCCGTCACTGTTCCGGGGCCCGCCGCGGCGCGCTCCGGCTGGTTCACCCAGACCGGTCAGGTGCTGCGCCGCTGGCTCATCGCCACCTTGCGACAGATGTGGGGACCGGCGATGTCCCTCGTGCAGCCGGTCATCTGGATCGTGCTGTTCGGCACGGTCTTCTCCTCGCTGGGCGCCCTGCCGCAGTTCGGCACCACCGGGTACATCGACTATCTCGTGCCCGGGATCCTGATGATGACGGTGCTGTACTCCGGCGCCTGGGCCGGCACGGGCTACATCGACGACATCCGCTCCGGCGTGATGGACCAGTACCTGACATCGCCGGTCCCGCGCACGGCGATCGTCACGGGCCAGCTCGCGCAGCAGCTCATCGTCGGCGTCGCGCAGTCGCTCGTCGTCCTCGGCATCGGCTGGCTCGCCGGCGCCCGCTACCCGGGCGGTCCGGGCGGGCTGCTCGTGGCGCTCGGGGTCGCGACGGTGCTCGCGATGATCTTCTGCTGCTGCTCGGCCGCGATCGCGCTGACCAGCCGCAGCCAGATCGCGTTGATCAGCCTGTCGCAGCTGATCGTGTTGCCGGCGACATTCCTGTCGACCACGATGATGCCGGCCTCGCTGCTGCCCGACTGGGTGCAGGCGGTCGCCCGTTGGAACCCGATGACCTGGGCGGTCGAGCTCGGCCGCGGCGGGCAGTCCGGGTCGTATCCGGATGCCGCGTGGGGGGAGCTCGGCGGTCTCGTCCTGCTCGCGGCGCTCGCGTTCTTCTGGGCGGTGCGGTCGATCCGCTCCTACCAGCGCTCGATCTAGCCGCCGGTCAGGCCAGCGCGTCGACGATCGGGCGGAACTTCACCCGTGTCTCCAGCAGCTCCGACTCCGGGTCGCTGCCGGCGACGATGCCGGCGCCGGCATACGCGGTCAGCGGCAGCGCGCCGTCGGTGGCGTCCCCGAACTGGGCGCAGCGCAGCGCGATCGCCCACTCGCCGTCGCCGGCCGCGTCGATCCAGCCGACGGGGCCGGCGTAGCGTCCCCGATCGAAGGGCTCGAGGCGCCGGATGACATCCATCGCGGCCGCGGTCGGCGTGCCCGCGACGGCCGCCGTCGGATGCAGGGCGACCACCAGGTCGAGGGCCGAGGCGGCGTCCGCCAGCTCTCCCTCGACATCGGTCGCCAGGTGCCACACGTTCGGCAGCTTCAGCGCGAACGGCGCCTCGCCGGCCGCCAGGGCGCGCGTGTGCGGGGCCAGCGCCGCCAGCACGCTGCGCACCGCGAACTGGTGCTCGTCCTGGTCCTTCGCGCTCGTGGCGAGGGTGAGGGATGCCGCGGTGTCGGCGTCCGGATCGGCGCCGCGCGGGATCGTGCCCGCCAGCACGCGCGCGGTCACGGTGCCGCCGCGCACCGTGACGAGGGTCTCCGGGCTCGCGCCGATCAGGCCGTCGACGGCGAACGCCCACGTGTCCGGATAGTCGGACGCGAGGGTGCGGACGAGCCGGCGCAGGTCGGCGTCCGTCGGCGCCCGACCCGTGAGGTCGCGTGCCATGACGACCTTGCTCACCTCGCCCGTCGCGATCGCCGCGAGCGCGCCGCGCACGGCATCCTGATAGCCGGCCGGCGACTGGGCGCCGGGGCCGAGCGTCGCCGACCAGTGCGGTCCGTAAGGGTGCGGGTGCGGGTGCGGCGGCCAGTCCTCGTCCTCGCGGCGGATGCGGGTGACCCACCCGCGACCGCCGGCGCGGCCGACGATCGTGCGCGGCACCGTCAGGCGCGCGGGAGCGGCCGACGACGGGTCGAACGGCGCGCTGCCGAAGGCGACGAGCCCGGTCCCCGGCAGGCGCACGGCGTCGTCGACCCGGGCGCTCGCCGCGACCCGGCGCCAGGCCTCGCCCGGGTTGAGGCGGTGCCCGGCGAGGGCGTCCTGACGCTCGAACGCGACCACGGCGCCGCGGCCCGCGAAGCCGTCGCCGCGGCGCTGCCAGACCAGGGGAGCAGCGGGGTCGGTGCTCAGGAGGAGATCCTCGACCGGCGCGGTCTCGCGGGTCTCGACGACCAGGCGAGGAGGGGCACTGCTCACCCCACCAGCCTAGACTCGCCCCGTGCCCGCCCAGCCCGATGCCCGCCCCGATCCGGGCCAGCCCGTCACCTTCCGGTGGCGCAAGTGGGACGGCAGTCCGCACTGGGTGCACGAATGCGTCTACCTCGGTCGCGACGACCACGGCGACTGGCTCGGGCAGATGGCCGACTGGCGCAGCGCGCGGCCGGGCCGGGATGCCGTCGCCGAGGTGCCGAACGTCACCCTCGTCCCCGCCGGCGGCGACTTCGCCTGCACCGTCAACGAGGCCGGCCACCGGGTGCGCGTCTACATCGACCTGGGCTGGGACGTGCGGTGGTCGCACACCGTGCCCGACGAGATGACCGGCATCGACATGGACCTGGATGTCGTGAAGGCCACCGACGGCCGGGGCCTGTGGATCGACGACCGCGACGAGTGGGACGAGCACCGCGTCCGCTACGGCTACCCCGAGGACGTGCAGCGCCACCTCGAGCGGCTCGCGACGGACCTCGAGCGCCGCGTCGCCGCCGCCGAGCCGCCGTTCGACGATGCCACGGCCGACGCCTGGCTCGCCCGTCTCGCGCAGACGGCACCGCCTAGGCTGAGCTGGTGACCGACAACCCCCGCCGTGCCGACCTCGACAAGGATCCCGCCCGCGTCTCGGGCATGTTCGACGAGGTCGCCGCCGGCTACGACCGCACCAACACGGTGCTGAGCCTCGGCAACGACCGGCTGTGGCGCATCGCCACCACCCGGGCGGTCGCCCCGCGGCCGGGGCAGCGCATCCTGGACCTCGCGGCCGGCACCGGGACGAGCTCGGCCGCCCTCGCCCGCAGCGGGGCCGAGATCGTCGCCGCCGACTTCTCACCGGGCATGATCGCGGAGGGCGCCCGCCGGCACGGCGGCGTCCCGAACCTCGTCTTCCGGCAGGCCGATGCCACCGCGCTCCCGTTCGACGACGACGAGTTCGACGCGGTCACGATCTCGTTCGGGCTGCGCAACGTGAGCGACCCGCAGCAGGCGCTGCGGGAGATGCTGCGGGTCGCCAAGCCCGGCGGACGACTCGTGGTGTGCGAGTTCTCCCACCCGCAGAACCGCGCCTTCGCGGCGCTCTACCGCTTCTACAACGACCGTGTCCTGCCGGTGATCGCCAGGGGCGTCAGCTCGAACGCCGATGCCTACGACTACCTCAACGAGTCGATCGCGCACTGGCCCGATCAGCGCACGCTGGCCGGCCGCATCCGCGAGGCCGGGTGGACGGACGTCGCCTACCGCGACCTCACGTCCGGCATCGTCGCGCTGCACCGTGCGCGCAAGCCGATCGCCTGAGCCTTCGCCCCATCGGGCCCGTACCTCGCCCAGGTAGGCTGGATGCCGTGACTGCACGCCCTCCCGCGCCCGGCGCGTCCGTGTCGATCCGGCTCGGCCTCGCCGAGCGCGTGTTCGCCGGTCCGGCCTCGCGCCGGCTGCAGCGCACGGTCGAGGAGGGGCTGACGAGGGTCGAGGCGTACCTCGCGGACGAGCTGCACCAGACCGACGCGATCGCGGACGCCGCGAGCCGCTACCTGTTCGAGGCGGGCGGCAAGCGCGTGCGCCCGATGCTCAGCCTGCTGACCGCGCAGCTCGGCGACGGCATCACCGACGAGGTCGTCGCCGGCGCCGCCGCCCTCGAGCTCACCCACCTCGGCTCGCTGTACCACGACGACGTCATGGACGGCGCCGACGTGCGCCGAGGCGTGCCGGCGGCGCACGCGGTCTGGGGCAACAGCATCGCGATCCTCACCGGCGACCTGCTGTTCTCGCGCGCGAGCCAGATCATGTCGAGCCTCGGCGAAGGCGCCATGAAGCTGCAGGCCGACACCTTCGAGCGCCTCGTGCTCGGCCAGATGCACGAGACCGTCGGGCCGGCCGAGGGGGAGGACCGCGTCGCGTTCTACCTGCGGGTGCTCGCCGACAAGACCGGCTCGCTCATCGCCGCCGCCGCGCAGGCGGGGGTCATCTTCTCGAACGCCCCCTACGAGCACCGTGAGCCCGTGCTCGTGTTCGGCGAGAAGGCGGGCGTCGCGTTCCAGCTGCTCGACGACGTCATCGACCTCTCGGCGGACGCCGACGAGACCGGCAAGGTGCCCGGCACCGACCTGCGCGCCGGGGTCCCGACGATGCCGTACCTGCTGCTCGCGCAGCGCCAGGACGCGGCATCCGCCGATCTGCTCGCCCGCATCGACGCCGGCGTGGCACGCATCGCCGACGGCGCCGACCCGGCGACTCTCGACGACCCGCTCGCGGAGCTGCGCGACCACGCCTCGACCGCCCAGACCCTCGACCTCGCGCACGACTGGTCCCGCCAGGCCGTCGCCGCCCTCGCCCCGCTGCCCCGCGGCCCCGTGAAGGAGGCGCTCACGCGCTTCGCCGAGGCCGTCGCCGACCGCAGCAGCTGACCCGCGCCGCTCGCCGGGTGCGGCAGGAAAGGAACACCCATGACCAAGCTCAGGCTCGCCGTCGTCGGCGCCGGCCCCGCCGGCATCTACGCCTCCGACATCCTGTTGCGGGCCGAGCGGGAGTTCGACGTGTCGATCGACCTGTTCGAGCGCCTGCCCGCCCCCTACGGGCTGGTGCGCTACGGCGTCGCCCCCGACCACCCGCGCATCAAGGGCGTCATCACGGCGCTGCGCGAGGTTCTCGACCGGGGCGACATCCGGATCTTCGGCAACGTCGACTTCGGCACCGACATCACCCTCGACGACCTGAAGAAGCACTACCACGCGGTCATCTTCGCGACCGGCGCGATCCTCGACGCCGACCTGGACATCCCGGGCATCGACGCGGCAGGCTCGTTCGGCGCGGCCGACTTCGTCAGCTGGTTCGACGGCCACCCCGACGTGCCCCGCGACTGGACCCTGGACGCCGAGTCGGTCGCCGTGGTCGGCAACGGCAACGTGGCCCTGGACATCTCCCGCATCCTCGCCAAGCATGCGATCGACCTGCTGCCGACCGAGGTGCCCGACAACGTGTACCGGGGACTCGACGCCTCGAAGGTCACCGACGTGCACGTGTTCGGCCGGCGCGGCCCCGCGCAGGTGAAGTTCACGCCGCTCGAGCTGCGCGAGCTCGGCGAGCTGCGCGACGTCGACATGGTCGTCTACGACGAGGACTTCGACTACGACGAGGCGTCGCTGGCCGCGATCGCCAGCAACAAGCAGGTCAAGGTCATCGACCGGGTGCTGCAGGAGTGGCGCACCCGCCCCGGCGTGAACAACGCCGGCGGCACCGCCTCACGCCGGCTGCACCTGCACTTCTGGGCCAGGCCCGTCGAGGTGACCACGGATGCCGAGGGTCGCGTCGCCGCGCTCGTGTACGAGCGCACGCGCCCGGACGCCGAGGGCGGCATCGTCGGCACCGGCGAGCTGCGCGAGGTCCCCATCCAGCAGATCTACCGCGCGGTCGGCTACTTCGGCTCGCCGCTCCCGGGCGTGCCCTTCGACGAGCGGCACGGCGTCATCCCGAACCACGAGGGACAGGTGCTGCACCAGGACTCGAACGAGCGCGTGCCGGGCGTGTACGCGACGGGCTGGATCAAACGCGGCCCGGTGGGACTGATCGGCCACACCAAGTCGGACGCCATGGAGACGATCCAGCACCTCATCAACGACCAGGGCTCGTGGTGGCGGCCGGAGGACTCCTCGCCGGAGTCGATCCCCGCGCTGCTCGCCTCCCGTGGGGTGGCATGGACCGACCTCGACGGCTGGCACCGGCTCGACCAGCACGAGATCGCGCTGGGCGCCCCGCACGAGCGGGCGCGCATCAAGGTCGTCCCGCGTGACGAGATGGTGCGCATCTCCCGCGGCGAGTGAGCGGCGGCATCCGTTTTGCATGACCTCAGCGATTCGCGCAACCTCAGCCGGATTACGCCGGTGCGGCTGAGGTTGTGCGAATCGCCGAGGTTGTGTGGACGACTCCCGGCGTCCCCTGGTCGCCCCGCGAGCGCAGCGAGACGAAACGAGAGCCCCGCCCGCGTAGGCTGACGGCATGCGTGGCGAGTGGACGCCCGACATCCTCGGGGCGGGTTTCACGCAGCGCACGCTCGATCTCGGCGTCGACGAGGATGCCGACCCGCTGGTGGCGACGCTCGTGCGGCACCTGCCGAATCGGGTCACGGCGTGGATGCGGCCGCTGCGCGACGTGGACGTGCTGTACGTGCACGGATGGTCGGACTACTTCTTCCAACGCGATCTCGCGGCCGCCGTCACCGGGCTGGGGGCGCGCTTCTACGCCCTCGACCTGCACCGATACGGCCGCAGTCTGCGGCCCGGCCAGGTGCCCGGGTACGCCGATTCGCTCGACGAATACGACGCCGACATCGCGGCCGCGATCGCCGCGATCGGCCCGCCCCGGGGCCGGCGGCTCGTGCTGCTCGGGCACTCGACCGGCGGGCTGACCCTGACGCTGTGGGCTGCGCGGCATCCCGGCGCCGCCGCCGCGATCGTCCTCAACAGCCCCTGGCTGGAGCTGCAGCTGGGGCCGTTCGCGCGGCAGGCGATCGCCCCGCTCGTCGCGGCGCGGGCCCGGTTCCAGCCGCACGGGTCGCAGCCGGTCGTCGACCTCGGCTTCTACACGCGCGCGCAGCACGAGCTCGGCACGCTGCCCGACGCGCCGGCGGGCTGGCGTCCCGCACGCGGCTTCGGCACCCATCCCGGCTGGTTCAGCGCCGTCATGGCCGGGCACTCGGCGATCGCGGCGGGCGTGGACGTCGGCTGCCCGGCGCTCGTGATGCTCTCGGCACGCTCGACCTCGCCGCTGCGATGGGCGGACACGATGACCTCGACCGACTCGGTGCTCGTCGTCGAGGACATCGCCCGGGCCGCGCTGCGCATCGGGTCGCTCGTGACCGTCGCGCGCATCGACGGCGCGATCCACGACGTGTTCCTCTCGGCCCCCGCGCCGCGGGCGCGCGCCACCGCCGTGCTCGGCGACTGGCTGCGCGGGACGCTGGCTCCTCGCTAGCCGCCGAGCGATGCGAGCAGCTCCGCCGACGGGACGAAGAACGTCGACCCGGTCACGGCGCGCGAGAAGTCCAGGATGCGGTCGTGCAGGCCTGCGGGCTCGCCCACGAACATGCGCTGCAGCATCCGCTCGATCACCCACAGGCGACGGGAGTACCCGATGAAGTACGTGCCGAACTCCGCGGCGCCCGGCGCGCCGAACGGCATGTTGTCGCGCAGGATGTCGTGCTCGCCGTCGGCATCCGTGATCGTGGCGAGGGTCTTGTGCGAGCGTTGGCCGCTGGTGGCGTCGTCGAGCTCGACGTTGTCGAACTTGGTGCGACCGATGACGGCCTCCTGCGCCTCGGCCGTCAGCGCGTTCCACGCGGTCAGGTCGTGCAGGTACTTCTGCACCACCACGTAGCTGCCGCCCGCGAACGCGGCGTCCTCGTCGCCCACCAGGGTGGACGCCGGCACCGCCTGCCCCACCGGGTTGGCCGTCCCGTCGACGAAGCCGAGCAGGTCGCGCACGTCGAAGTAGCGGAATCCGCTGGTCTCGTCCGCGACGCTCACGCTGTCGCCGAGCACGTCGAGCAGCTGCCGCTCGAACTCGAAGCACAGGTCACGGCGATCCGAGCGGATGTGGAAGAGCAGGTCGCCGGGTGTCGCGACCGCCGTGTGCACGGCGCCGCGAACCTCACGGAACGGGTGCAGCTCGGCCGGTCGCGCCCCGCCGACCACGCGGTCCCAGGCCTCGGATCCGATGCCGGCCGTGCAGGCGAAGGCGGCGTCCAGATCGCGGAACGCCACGTTCTTGACGATGTCGTCGATGCCGGCGAGCGTGCTGCGCGCCGTGGCCGCGGCATCCGTCCCCGGACGGATCGTCAGCACGAGGAACGTCGCCGCCTGTGTCAGCGGGGCGTCGACCCGCTGCGGCTCGATCGGGACGCGGCGATCCGCCACGGCGTCAGCGGTAGTTGACGAACTGCAGGTCGACGTCCAGGTCGGCGGCCTTGAGCAGGCGCTGCACCTCCTGCAGGTCGTCGCGGGACTTCGACTGCACGCGCAGCTCGTCGCCCTGGATCTGCGATTTGACCGACTTGGGACCCTCGTCGCGGATGATCTTGCCGATCTTCTTCGCGTTCTCCTGCGAGATGCCCTCCTTGAGGCTCGAGGTGATGCGGTACTCCTTGCCGGATGCGACCGGGTCGCCCGACTCGAGGCTCTTCAGCGAGATGCCGCGTTTGATGAGCTTCGACTGGAACACGTCGAGCACGGCTTTCGCGCGCTCCTCGGTGTTCGCCGTGATGAGGATCGACTCGCCGCTCCACGCGATCGAGGCGCCGGTGCCCTTGAAGTCGTAGCGCTGCTCGACCTCCTTGTGCGCCTGGTTCAGGGCGTTGTCGGCTTCCTGCCGATCGATCTTGCTGACGATGTCGAAGGAGCTGTCGGCCATGCCCGCGATTCTAGACTGAACGGATGCGGCACCTCACCGAGAACGAGATCCGCGCGTGCCTCGTCAACGCGGACGACGCCGAGCGGCGCCAGGCGGCGCTGCCGCACGACTACCTGCTGCTGGACTGGGACCACCTCGACTTCCTCGCCTGGCGCGATCCCGCGCACCGCGGCCGCGGGTACCTCATCGCCGAGCGCGCGGGGCAGCCGGTCGGTGTCGTGCTGCGCGCCGCGCAGGGCACGAGCCGCGCCCGATCCGCGATGTGCAACGTCTGCCACACGATGCAGCCCGCCGACCAGGTGACGCTGTTCACCGCGCACCGCAGCGACGGCAGCGGCTCGAGCGTCGGCACCTACATCTGCGCCGATCTGTCGTGTCACGAGACCGTGCGCCTGGCCGCTCCGCTCGCGCCGAACGAGATCCGGGCGAGCGTCGACCGTCGCATCGACGGCACCCGTCAGCGCGCCGAGGGCTTCGTCGACCGGGTCGTGGCGGGCTGAGCCGTGACCGGCGCGGTGGTGGTGATCGGCGACGCCCTGATCGACGAGCTGCGCGACGACGCCGGGGTGCGGGAGTTCGTGGGCGGGGCCGCGCTGAACGTCGCGGTCGGCCTGTCGCGTCTCGGCCTGCCGACCACGCTCGTCGCGATGATCGGCGACGACGAGCCGGGCGCGCACATCCGCGGGTACCTCGAGGACTACGGGGTGGGCCTGATCGCGTCGCCGTCGCCGGCCGGCACCGCGCGTGCGGTGAGCACCCGCGTCGGCGGCGAGCCGGTCTACGAGTTCAACCGGGCGGCGAGGGGACGCCGCATCCGGTATCAGGATGCCGAGCGCGCCGCGATCGCCGCCGCTGCGGCCACGGTGGTCAGCTGCGTCGCGCTGGACGACACGGACCAGACCGTCGAGCTCGGCGACGCGATCGCCGCCGCAGCCGGCCTGGTCGCGATCGATCCGAACCCGCGGGCGGGCATGCTGCACGACCGCGCCGGGTTCGTGCGGGGATTCGAGCGCCTGGCGGCGTCCGCCGATCTCGTGAAGGTCGGCGACGACGATGCGGCGCTGCTGTACCGCGAGCGGCTCGACGACGTCGCCCGGCGGCTGCGCGCCGCGGGCGCCGGGGCGGTGCTCGCGACCCGCGGTGCGGCCG
>NZ_JASGEL010000076.1:0-30801 GCF_047606385.1 Microbacterium sp. | reverse complement strand
TCGCGCTCGGCCAGCGCGGCCTCGGCGGCGGCGGCGAACGCCGCAGCACCCGCGACGTCCTGCGTGCCCGCCCGCAGCCCCCGCTGCTGACCGCCCCCGTGCAGCTGGGCGGCCAGGGCGGCCGAACGGGCGACGACGAGCGCGCCGATCCCGACCGGTCCCCCGATCTTGTGGGCCGACACGCTCATGGCGACCAGGCCCGTCCCGGCGACCACCTGACCGCGCAGCGCAGCGAAGTCGACCGGCACGTGCCCGAACGCCGCCACCGCATCCAGATGAAGCGGGACCCCCGCGCGCGCCGCCGCGTCGGCGAGAGCACCGGCGTCGTTGATCGTGCCGACCTCGTTGTTCGCGATCATCGCGGTCGCGAGGGCCGCGCCGGGCAGGGATGCCGCGAACCGCGCGACCGGGATCGCGCCGCGCCCGTCGAGCCCGACGTGCATGAGCGTCGCGCCCGCCCGCTCGCGCAGCCAGGTCGCGGCATCCAGCGTCGCGTGATGCTCCCCGTCGGGGAGCACGACCGCGTCTCCTCCGGCGCGGGCCTCCCACAGACCCTTGAGCGCGAGGTTGATCGACTCGGTGCCGCCGGAGGTGAACACGACCTCCACGCTGTCGCATCCGAGCGTCGCCGCCAGTCGTTCCCGCGACTCCTCCAGCAGGCGCCGCGCGACCTGGCCGCCGCCGTGGATCGAGGACGCGTTGCCGGTGACCCGGGTCGCCGCCAGCCATGCCTCCCGCGCCTCGTCGCGCACCGGCGTGGTCGCGGCGTGGTCGAGGTAGACGGTCATCCCTCCACTCTGACACGCGTCCCACGCGCCCGGGCGCCGTAATGAACCCGACTCACGTCGTTGTTACGGTAGTCCGCATGGTCAGCCCGACTCCGACCGCCCCCTCCCTGGTCATGCCCGCCGCGGCGCTGCTCAGCCCGCATCTCGACGACCTCGGCGTGCGTCTGCACGAGGGTGGGGCGACCGTGCGGGTCTGGTCCGGCAGCGCCGAGACGGTGGACCTCGTCGTCTGCGACGACAGCGACCTCGACTGGGTGACCGACACCGTGCCGCTGGAGCGCGGCGTCGGCGGGGTGTGGGAGGCGACGACCGGTCTGCTGCGTCCGGGGTCGCGCTATGCCCTGCGCGTCGCAGGCTCCCCCGCCGCCGGCAACACGTTCAACCCGCAGACGCTGCTACTCGACCCGTATTCGCGCGGCATCGTCGGCGGCGGATTCGGCGACTGGCGCAGCGCCGTGGTCGACGAGGGCTTCGACTGGGGCGGGGTCGGGAAGCCCCGGGTCCCCCTGGACCGCACGGTGCTCTACGAGGGACACGTCAAGGGGCTGAGCAAGCGGCATCCGGACGTCCCCCCGGCGCTGCACGGCACCTACGCCGGCCTCGCCCACCCGGCGATGATCGAGCACTTCCGTGCGCTCGGGATCACCACGATCGAGCTGCTGCCCATCCACGCGTTCGCCTCCGAGCCGCGGCTGCACCAGCTCGGCCTGGCGAACTACTGGGGCTACAACACGCTGAACTTCTTCAGCCCGCACGCCGCCTACGCCACCGAGGCCGCGCGCCGGGAGGGGCCCGCCGCGGTGCTGCGCGAGGTCAAGGGCATGGTCAAGCTCCTGCACGAGGCGGGGCTCGAGGTCGTGCTCGACGTCGTGTACAACCACACCGCCGAGGAGGGCATCGGCGGCCCCCGTTCCAGCCTGCGCGGCATCGACAACCGGCACTACTACCGGCAGCAGGCCGAGGGCGCCTACATCGACGTCACCGGATGCGGCAACTCGCTCAACACGGCGACGGACGCCACCGCGCGTCTCGTGCTGGACTCGATGCGCTACTGGGCGAACGAGGTGCAGGTCGACGGGTTCCGGCTCGACCTGGCCGCGACCCTCGGCCGCGACGGGAACCATGTCTTCACCCCCGAGCACCCGCTGCTGCGCGCGATCGTCGACGACCCGGCGCTGGCCGACGTCAAGAAGATCGCCGAGCCGTGGGACGTCGGCATGGGCGGCTGGCAGACCGGCAACTTCGGCGCCGGCTGGCACGAGTGGAACGACCGCTACCGCGACCGGGTGCGCAACTTCTGGCTCAGCGACGTGGACTACGCCCGCCGGGCCTCCACCGCCCCGGTGGGCATCGGCGGGTTCGCGACCCGGCTCGCCGGCTCGTCCAACACGTTCTGCGAGGAGCGCGGCCCGCTCGCGAGCATCAACTTCGTCACCGCGCACGACGGGTTCACCCTGCGCGACCTGGTCTCCTACGACGTGAAGCACAACCTCGGCAACGGCGAGCAGAACCGCGACGGCGCCGACACCAACCGCTCCTTCAACCACGGCGCGGAGGGACCGACCACCGACGAGCGCGTGCTGGCGACGCGGCGCAAGGCGATGCGGAACCTGCTCGGCACGCTCCTGCTGTCGGCCGGCATCCCGATGCTCACGGCCGGCGACGAGTTCGGCCGCACGCAGCGCGGCAACAACAACGCCTACTGCCACGACTCGGCCCTCACCTGGGTCGACTGGGATCTCGGCCCGTGGCAGCGGGACCTGCTCGCCCACACGCAGCGGCTCATCGCCCTGCGCCATCAGAACCCGGCGCTGCGTCCGATCCGGTTCGCGCGCCTGGGCGAGGTGACGCCGTCGGCTTCCGTGATGGAGTGGTTCGACGAGAACGGCGAGACCATGTCGGGCGTGCGGTGGACAGATCCCGCCCACCGCACGCTGCAGTACGTCGCCGCCTCCACGCCGGAGACGGAGCAGTTCAACCGCATCCTGCTCATCGTCCACGGCGTCGAGCGGCCGATCGACGTGACCCTGCCCGCGGTGGCGGGGGTGAGCCGGTACGTCGCGCTCTGGTCGAGCGCGGAGGACCGCCCGCAGGAGGCGGAGGTCGTGCACGCGCCGGGCACGATCGTCCCGGTGGCGCCGACGTCGATGCAGCTGTTCCGCGCCGAGTGAGCCGCCGCCTGTCCGTACCCACCCGGTCGCGGTAGGTTCAACACGTGACCGCTCCCGCATCCCCCACCTGGCGCAGCGCCACCGAGATCCCGCTCCGTCCCGGCGTCGATGCCCAGCCGCTCCACGACACGGTCTCCGGTCGCATCCCGATGCTCCACCCGCATCCGGCCATACCCGGCGAGGCATATCAGCCCACGGCGTTCGCCGGCGAGATCGTCCCGTTCCGCGTCACCGCATTCCGCGAGGGGCATGACCTGATCGGCGTCACTCTCCGCCTGCGCGATCCCGGCGGCACGGAATCCCTGCACCGGCTCGTCCCCCGCGGCGACGGGCTCGACAGCTGGTCGACCGAGGTCGCGCTGCTCGTGCAGGGCCTGTGGACCTTCCGGTTCGAGGCGTACGCGGACACGTTCGCGGCCTGGCACCACGCGGCCGAGGTGAAGATCGCCGCGGGCGTGGACACCCCGCTGATGCGCGAGAGCGGCGCGCTGCTGTTCGACCGCGCCGCCGCCGAGAGCGACCGACCCGCTGCGGAGCGGCGGTTGCTGCGCGCACGGGCGGCGGTCCTGCGCGATCCCGACGTCGGCGACGCGGCCGCGCTGGAGGTCGTCGCGGATCCGGTCGTCGCCGCCGCGTTCGCGGCCCGGCCGGTCCAGGAGCTGACGACGCTCGGCACGGACCTCCCGCTGCGGGTGGAGCGCGAACGCGCCGGCGTCGGCGCCTGGTACGAGTTCTTCCCCCGGTCCGAGGGAGCGCGGCGCCTGAAGGACGGACGCGTCAAGAGCGGCACGTTCCGCACCGCGGCGGGGCGCCTGCCGGCGGTCGCCGGCATGGGCTTCGACGTGCTCTACCTGCCGCCGATCCACCCGATCGGCGTGACGAACCGCAAGGGCCCGAACAACACGCTGGTCGCGGCCGAGTCCGACCCCGGGTCGCCGTGGGCCATCGGGGCCGAGGCGGGCGGCCACGACGCCGTGCATCCCGATCTCGGCACGCTCGCCGACTTCCGTGCCTTCGTGCGGGCCGCCCGGGCCGAGGGCCTGGAGGTCGCCCTCGATCTCGCACTGCAGGCCTCGCCCGACCATCCCTGGGTGCGAGAGCACCCGGAGTGGTTCACGACGCTGCCGGACGGCACGATCGCGTATGCCGAGAACCCGCCGAAGAAGTACCAGGACATCTACCCGATCAACTTCGACAACGACCCCGAGGGCATCCGCGCGGAGGTCCTGCGCATCGTGCGGCACTGGATCGCCCAGGGCGTGCGGATCTTCCGGGTCGACAACCCGCACACCAAGCCTCTGCAGTTCTGGGAGTGGCTGATCGCCACGGTGGTCCGGACCGACCCGGACGTCGTCTTCCTCGCCGAGGCGTTCACCCGCCCGGCGCCGATGCGGGCTCTCGCCAAGGCCGGGTTCGCGCAGAGCTACTCGTACTTCACCTGGCGGAACACGAAGGCCGAGCTGGAGGAGTTCCTCACCGAGGCCGCCACCGAGACGGCCGACTACCTGCGGCCGAACCTGTTCGTGAACACCCCCGACATCCTCACCGAGTACCTCCAGTTCGGCGGCCGCCCCGCGTACCGGATCCGGGCGGCCATCGCGGCCACCGGGGCGCCCAGCTACGGCGTCTACGCCGGTTACGAGCTGTACGAGAACGTCGCCCGCCCGGGCTCGGAGGAGAACATCGACAACGAGAAGTACGAGTACAAGCTCCGCGACTGGGACGGCGCGGAGGCGGCCGGCGACTCGCTGGCGCCGTTCCTGCGGCGTCTGAACGAGATCCGTCGAGCGCACCCGGCGCTGCGGCAGCTGCGCGACCTGAGCGTGCACTGGAGCGACGACGACGCGATCCTCGTGTACTCCAAGCATGTGCCCGCCGCGCTCTCGCCGGACGGCCGCGCCGACACCGTCATCGTGGTGGCGAACCTCGACCCGCACTCGGTGCGCGAGACCACCGTGCACCTGGACACCCGGGTCTGGGGCGCCGCGCCGGGAGACCGGTTCGAGGTCGAGGAGCTCCTCACCGGCGCGCGGTGGACCTGGGGAGAGCACAACTACGTCCGGCTCGACGCCTTCGCCGAGCCGGTCCACATCCTGCACGTGAAGGAGCCCGGATGACCATGTCCCAGTTCGGCGCGGATGATGTCCCAGTTCGGCGCGGTATCGCTGCCTCAGAGCGCGCCGAACTGGGACATGCTCGGAAGAGGGATGCCGGATGATCGACGACAACGTCCTGAACGCGGTCTCGTCGGGCTCCTCCCACGCTCCGCACGACGTGCTCGGGTTGCACGAGGACCCGGATGCGGCGGGCCGCTGGCTCGTGCGCGCACGGCGTCCCCTCGCCACGAGCGTGACCGCGGTCTTCGCGGACGGCGTACGGGCCCCGCTCGCCCACCTGAGATACGGGATCTGGGAGGGCGGGTACGCGGGAGACCCGCTCCCCTACGAGATCGTCGCGACCTACGGCGACGGCCCCGACTTCGTCGCCGACGACCCCTACCGGCATGTCCCGGTGCTCGGCGAGCTGGACCTCCACCTGATCCGGGAGGGCCGGCACGAGCAGCTCTGGCGTGTGCTCGGCGCCCGCGTGATCGATCATGGCGGCACCGCCGGCACGTCCTTCACGGTGTGGGCGCCGGATGCGCAGGCGGTGCGCGTGGCGGGCGACTTCAACGACTGGGACGGCCAGGGCCATGCGATGCGCTCGATGGGCGCCAGCGGCGTCTGGGAGCTCTTCGTCCCCGGTCTCGGCGCCGGGACCGTGTACAAGTTCGAGATCCTCACCCCCGACGGCCGATGGATCCTCAAGGCCGATCCGATGGCCCGGTACGCCGAGGTGCCGCCGGCGACGGCGTCCGTCGTGACCACGTCGACCTACGAGTGGGAGGACGACGCCTGGATCGCCCGGCGCGGCTCGCGCACCCCGCTGGACGGGCCGATGTCGGTCTACGAGGTGCATCTCGGGTCCTGGCGTCCCGGGCTCGGCTACCGGGACGCGGCCGACGCCCTCATCGACTACGTCGGCGGCCACGGCTTCACGCACGTCGAGTTCCTGCCGCTGGCCGAGCACCCCTTCGGCGGCTCCTGGGGCTATCAGGTTACGGGCTACTACGCGCCGACGAGCCGGTTCGGCCATCCCGACGACCTGCGCTATCTCATCGACCGGCTGCACGGCGCGGGCATCGGCGTGATCATGGACTGGGTGCCCGGCCACTTCCCGAAGGACGCGTTCGCCCTCGCCCGCTTCGACGGGCGGCCGCTGTACGAGCACCCGGACCCGCGTCGCGGCGAGCACAAGGACTGGGGCACGCTGATCTTCGACTACGGCCGCAACGAGGTGCGCAACTTCCTCGTCGCCAACGCGCTGTACTGGTTCGAGGAGTTCCACGTCGACGGTCTGCGGGTGGATGCGGTCGCCTCCATGCTCTACCTCGACTACTCGCGCGAGCCGGGCGAGTGGGAGCCGAACATCCACGGCGGCCGGGAGAACCTGGAGGCCATCCGCTTCCTGCAGGAGGTCAACGCCACCGCCTACAAGCGCTATCCCGGCATCGCCATGATCGCGGAGGAGTCCACGAGCTTCGCGGGCGTCACGGCGCCCACGAGCGCCGGCGGCCTCGGCTTCGGCTTCAAATGGAACATGGGCTGGATGAACGACTCGCTCGTGTACATCTCCCGCGACCCGATGTACCGCGCCCACCACGAGGGCGAGCTGTCGTTCTCGTTCGTGTACGCGTTCAGCGAGAACTACGTGCTGCCGATCAGCCACGACGAGGTCGTGCACGGCAAGGGCAGCCTGTTCGCCCGGATGCCGGGAGACCACTGGCAGAAGCTCGCCAACATGCGGCTGTTCTACGCCTACATGTGGGGCCACCCCGGCAAGCAGCTGCTGTTCATGGGCCAGGAGTTCGGGCAGATGTCCGAGTGGTCCGAGTCCCGCGCGCTGGACTGGTGGCTGCTCGACCAGCCCACGCACGCGCAGCTGGCGCAGTTCGTCGCCGAGCTGAACCGCGTCTACCGGGAGCAGTCGGCGCTGTGGTCGCGCGAGCGCGACGGCGCCGCGTTCAGCCGGATCGGCGGGCCGGGATGGAACCCGGACACGTCGTCGTTCGTGCGTCGCGACAACCACGGCAACACGGTCGTCGTGGTCTGCAACTTCGCCGGCGCGCCGCAGGACGACTTCGAGCTGGACCTGCCCGAGGCGGGACGCTGGGAGGAGATCCTCAACACCGACGCGCTCGCATACGGCGGGTCCGGTGTCGGCAACCTGGGCGCCGTCCACACGGACGCCGCCGGGCGCGCCCGGCTCACCCTGCCGCCGCTGGGCGCGCTGTGGCTGCGCCACCGCGCCGGCTGAGGCCGGTCAGAACAGCAGCGAGGCGAGCCGGCCGCGGGCGCGGACGACCCGTGGATCGGCGTCGCCGACGAGGCCGAACAGCTCGAGAAGACGCTCGCGCACCGGCGCCCGCTCATCCGTCGGCAGCGCCTGGAACAGGTCGAGGAGCCGGTCGAACGCGTCGTCGACGTGGCCGCCGGACACGTCGAGGTCGGCCACCGCGAACTGCGCCTGCGGGTCGAGCGGCGCCTCCGCCGCCGCGGCGCGCGCCGCGACCGGGTCGAGTTCCGCCACCCGCGCGAGCAGGGTGACCTGGCCGAGACCGGCCTTCGCCTCCTCGTCCCGCGGGTTCTCCGCCAGCGCACTGCGATACGCGGCGATCGCCCGGTCGTAATCGCCGGCCTCGATCGCGGCGTACGCCTCCGCGTGCAGCGGCGGGAGCTCGGGCTCGGCCTCCGCATCGGCGTCGGCATCCGCCTCGCCCACCGTGCCGGTCACGCCGTTCTGCGCCGCGACCTGCAGCAGCTGCGCGAACACCTCGCGCACCTGCTGCTCCGGGACGGCGCCGGTGAACAGCGGCACCGGTTGCCCCGCCACGAGCGCCACCACCATGGGGATCGACTGCGCCCGGAACGCCTGCTGGAGCTGCGGGTTCGCATCGACGTCGACCTTGGCCAGCACCAGCCGGCCGGCCAGCTCGGTCACGACCTTCTCGAGCACCGGGCTCAGCTGCCGGCAGGGGCCGCACCACTCGGCCCACAGGTCGACGACCACCGGCACACGGCGCGAGAGCTCGAGCACCTGCGGGAAGCTCTCGTCGGTGGCGTCGAACACGAGCGGGAGCGAGCCGGGCGCCTGCGCCGGCGCGGCGGCCTGCGGACGGTTGCGAAGCGCGGAGAGGTCGACGGCGCCGCGCAGGACGGCACCGCCAGTGGCGTCGGTCATGAGATCACCTTCGCGGACAGGATGCTCGAGGAATAGCCGAGCATGCGGATCTTGTCGGTGGAGCCCTGTGCGGGCACGTAGAAGAACAGCTGGTCGACGAAGGTCGTGGTGACGCCCGTCTGCGACTCGGAGGCGCCGGTGAGCGCCTTCACCGTCGGGTTGTCGTCGAACTTGATCACGACGTCGGAGTCGAGCGGCGTGACCGTGTCGGTCTCGTTCACCGTGACGGCGACGATCGCGCCGCTGGCGAGGGTCGCGAGGGCGAGCGGCGTCTCGCTGCCGGCCTCGGCGCCGAAGGTCATGCTGCCGGTGCTGGAGGCGGTGCTGTTGAACTCGTCCAGCCGGGTCTGCCGGTCCGCGGCGACCTGCGCGCTGAACGTGTCCGTGTCCTCGTCGAACAGCGCGGCATACGTGCTGTTCGCGCCGTTGGTGAGCACGTCGGCGTAGGCGGCGGCCAGCGAGTCCGGCGTGATGGCGAGGAAGGTCGAGTCCGGCGGGACCTGGGCCGCGCCGATGTAGACCGGCGCCAGCGCCGGAAGCTCGGTCGAGCCGCCGAGGTCGCCGACGTACACGAGCTTGTAGTTCGACCACGGGTCGTCCTGCGTCAGCATCATCATGGTCGACGTGGTGTCGGTGTCGGCGACGGCCAGCACCGTCCGGGGCCAGTCGTCGTAGGCCTGCGGCAGCACGATCTGGAGATCGCCGGCCGGGATGGCGGCCAGCGCCGTGTAGTCGGAGATCGACGACCGCAGGGTGTAGTTGGTCTGGCGCGCCGCCAGGGCCGCGCCGCCGAGCCGGGTCGCCGCCAGGTCGGCATCGAGGTTCGCATCCGCCTGCGCGACCGTGTCCGAGATGCGCTGCACGATCTGCTGCGCCTGGGCCTGCGTCACCGCCGGCTGCTGCTGATCGCCCGCGTCCACGGCGGACGTCGAGGTCGTGGCATCCGGCGACGACGCGAACTGCGGCCACGCGTCGGCCGAGCATCCGGTGAACACGAGCGGCACGACGAGCGCGAGCGGCGCCGCGATCAGCCGGCGGCGGCCGAGCCCGCGTCGAGCGGGGGTGGCCGCGATCACGCCCTTGTCGGCCGACTCCACGGCGATGTCGATCGGCTGTGTGGCCTCCAGCGGCGGCGGCGCCTTCCGGCGCGGGCCGCGCGAACGGCGCGCGTGACGGATGCCGAGCACGTAGAGGGCGATGCCGGCGACGAGGAAGAGCCCGCCCAGGACGATCAGCGGACCGGCCCACGGCGTGGCGTTCGCGCGGGGCCAGCTGATCGTCACCGAGTCGGGTGCGGGCGCGGAGCCGTCGGAGGCGACGAGCACGCTCATGCCGGCCGGGATCTGCAGCGTCGTCTGCACGCTCGTCGGGTCGTCGTACTCGCCGAGCCACAGATCCGAGTCCTGCGGCGAGCGCGCCGTCGTGGCATCCGTCTCCGCCTGGTCCGTGTCGGTCGGATCGGCGGCCTGGGCGGCGTCGGCCTCGGGTTCGACGGTCGTGGTCGCGATGGCGCCGGCGTCGTCGACCGTCGCGCTCGTGTACTCCTGGTCGGAGAGCCAGGCGGTGAGGTCGCCGGTGCGGCCGTATGCGACCACGACGCCGTCGTCGCCGGACACGTCGAGCGTCTGCGTGCCGGTCATCATCGACATCACCGTGCCGTCGATGAGGAGGTAGGGTGCGGTGCCGGTGGCGACGGCCGCCGTGTCGCTGTCGGCGCCGTGGAACACGGTGCGCTGCGCGATACCGGTCCCGATCAGGATCGCGGCCAGGAAGAAGGCCGCAACCGCCCACACGAAACGCACGTATCCATCCTCCCTGCGGACCCCGGGAAGGTCCGATCCGACGTTCCAGCCTAGCGACAACCGGCTGAGCGTGCTCCGAGAGGGGCGGATACCGTGTCGCGTGCGCGGCCGCACGTATCCTGACCAGACCGACGTATGCCGAGGAGTCCGATGAAACTGCACAATCCGTTCCGCGTCGCGTTCGTCGCGACCCTGGGGGTCGGCCTCGGCATCATGCTCCTCAACAGCATCTCGACGCTGTCGACGGTGCTCCTGTACGTCGGCACCGCGCTGTTCCTCTCCCTCGGGCTCGACCCGGTGGTGCGCTTCTTCGAGCGGCGGCACCTGCGGCGCTGGATGGCGGTGCTCGTGACCCTCCTCATCGTGCTCGCCGTGTTCGGCGGCATCGTGATGACGGTCGTGCCCATCATCGTCGACCAGATCAGCCAGCTCGTCTCGGCCATCGCCGACATCGTCGAGGACGGCACCTGGCAGACAGATCTGCTGAGCTGGCTGGAGACGACCTTCCCGAACCTGGACGTCGAAGAGGCCTTCGGCTACGTGCAGGACTGGTTGCAGTCCCTGGACTTCGGATCGATCGGCGAAGGCGTGCTCGCCTTCAGCGCATCCCTCCTGTCCGGCATCAGCGGCGTGTTCATCGTGCTCGTGCTCACGATCTACTTCACCGTCTCGACGCCGTCGCTCAAGTCCGCCGTCTACAGCCTGGTGCCCGCGTCCCGCCGCGAGCGCTTCATCGACCTGTCCGAGCAGATCACCGACTCGGTCGGCTACTACGTCATGGGCCAGGTCGGCCTCGGGCTGATCAACGGCATCCTCAGCGCGATATTCCTGACCATCATCCAGGCGCCGTTCCCGGCCGTGCTCGCCGTGATCGCGTTCTTCTTCTCGCTCATCCCGCTGGTGGGCACCCTCATCGGCTCCACGATCATCGTGCTGACCTGTCTCATCCCGGGACTGGGGTCCCCGGCGACGGCGCTGACCGCGGCGATCTACTACATCGTCTACATGCAGGTCGAGGCGTACGTCGTCTCGCCGCGCATCATGAACCGCGCGGTGTCCGTGCCCGGCGCGGTGGTCGTGATCGCGGCTCTCGCGGGCGGGTCGTTGCTGGGCCTGCTGGGCGCGCTCGTGGCGATCCCGGTGGCGGCGAGCATCCTGATCCTCTACCGGCAGGTGGTCATCCCGCGTCAGAACGAACGCTGACCAGACCGCCGCTCAGTCCGCCCATTCCTCCGGCAGCGGCAGCGCGGCGGGGTTGACGGCCCGGACGATCTCCGCCAGCACGCGGCGGGTCTGCGTCTCCCCCACCCAGAGGTGCTTTCCGCCCTCGACCGGGATCAGCGTCGCCTCGGGCACGCTCGCGAAGCGCTCCGCGGCCTCCGCGGGCCGCAGGTAGTCGTCGAGCTCCGGCACCACGACGATCAGGCGGCGCGGATCGCCGGCCCAGGCGGCCACCTCGTCCGCCGTGGCGCGATGCAGCGGCGGGGACAGCAGGATCGCGCCGACGATGTCATGGTCGAGCCCGTACTTCACCGCGAGCTCGGAGCCGAACGACCAGCCGACCAGCCACGGCCGGGGCAGACCGCGCTCGTGCACGAGAGCCATGGCCGCCGCCACGTCGTCCTTCTCGCCCGCGCCGCCGTCGAACCGGCCCTCGCTCGTGCCCCGCGGGCTCGTCGTGCCCCGGGTGTTGAAGCGCAGCACGGCGAGGTCCGCCAGCGCCGGGAGCCGTGCCGCCGCCTTGCGGAGGATATGGGAGTCCATGAAGCCGCCGTGCGTCGGCAGCGGATGCAGCGTCACCAGCGTCGCGACCGGGTCGCGGTCGGCCGGCAGCGCGAGCTCGCCGACGAGCGTCAGGCCGTCGGCGGTGCGCAGCTCGACGTCCTCGCGCCGTCCGGGCAGCACGGTCGCTCCGCGGATCTCCATCACGCCACCTTCCAGCAGTGGGAGTGCCAGTGCCGGCGGTCGGCGAGGTCCGCGGCGTCGCCGAGGACGCCGTCGGCCCGCCAGGCCACCAGATGGGCGGTCCCGGGGTCGATCGTGCCGCCGCAGCCGGGGCACACATAGGCCTTCTCCGCGCGTCCGGCGGAGACGGGCTGCACCGTCCAGCTCACCCCGCGGCGCGTCTCGGTGCGCTTCCAGCCCGCCAGCAGCCGGTCGAACCCGGCGTCCGCGGCGCGCGCGTCAGGGCGCCGACGGCGCGAGCGTGCCATGACGCGCGCTCACCACCAGTGGTTGCTCACCCAGAAGGTGTACGCACCGGCCCAGCTGCCGTATCGGCCGACCGCGTAGCTGCTGGCCCACACCAGGTTGTCGACCGGGTCGTAGCCGTTGCCGGGGACCTTGCTGCACGGCAGGGCCTGCGCGAGGCCGCACGCCCCCGACGACGAGTTCGTGGCGTTCGGGTTCCACCCGCTCTCGCGGCTGATGATGTAGTCGACGTAACCCCAGTCGCTCTCCGCGATGCCCGCCTCGGCCATCCATTCGGATGCCGTCCCGCCGCCGGTGTAGTACAGCACCGATGTGGACGAACTGCTGCTGCTGCTACTGCTGCTGCTGCTGCTGCTCGACGAGGTCGTCTCGACCGGCTTCGGCGTCTCGTAGGCGGAATAGCTGTCGCGGCCGAGATCGGTCACCTGCTCCGCGTCGGCGGCCACGGTGAACGACTGGGCGTCGGCGACCATGCCCGAGTACGCCGTCACGCTCACGGCGTCATCGGTGCCGGTCTGCGCCATCGCGAGACCCGTCGGGCCGATGTAGGCGGCCGCGAGACCCGCCGCGGCGACGGTGGCGAACAGCCCCGCCACACCGCGCCGACGTGACCAGCGCTGCGGCTGCGCAGCCGGCTTCCGACGCTGCATCATGCGCGCCTCACGACGGGTCCGTGGGCTCACTGCGGCGGTCGATCGATCGTCAGCGGAAGTCACAATAGGTCCGATGATACCGATGGATCGCTGAAGAAGTCATCCGAAGGCGTCAATCCACCGCGAGCATGATCTCGGTCACCGCGTCCAGCACCGCGTCGACCTGCGACTCCCGGTATCCGCCGCGCTGCATCCGGAAGGCCACCGACCGCACCTGCTCGACCGTGACCTTCTCGCCGTCCGAGAGGTATCCGGCGATCTTGTCGGCGACCAGGTCGACCTCCTCGATCCGGTAGCCGTACCGGAGGACGCCCTCGCGGGTGAAGCGGTGGCGCGACGGCCGGGTCAGCCGGTCGAGGACCTCCTGCGCCCGGTCCCGCTGCTGGGCCACCCAGGCGCCGGCGCCGATCTCCCCCAGCGCCACGGCGCGTTCCCGGGCGGCGAAGGCGTCCTCGATCCGCCCGAGCGCGGCGTCGACCGGTGCGACGGCGTAGCCGTGGCGCACCAGCGGGAACGAGGCGTCGCGGATCCCCTGCGCGGTGAGCGCCCACTCGGCGTCCTCGTCCTCGAAGGACGCCCGCGCACGCGCCAGGAACTCGTCGACCGCGGCGGGGTCGTAGCCGCGGCCGCGCGCGACCGTGGCGAACCGCGCCTGCTTCTCGACCTCGTCCGAGGTCGCCGCGACCAGCGCGTCCGGGTCGTCGTCGATCGTGGTCATGCCGTCACCGCCAGGGGGCTCAGAAGGAACGAGAGGGCGAGCGCGACCGCCGCCGACGGGAGGATGGAGTCGAGCCGGTCGAGGACGCCGCCGTGCCCGGGCAGCCAGGAGCTCATGTCCTTGATGCCGAGGTCGCGCTTGAGCATCGACTCCCCGAGGTCGCCCGCGGTCGCCGACCCCAGGATCGCGATGCCGAGGATGACGCCGGTCCACCAGGGCAGCCCGAGCATGAGCCAGGCCAGCAGGACGCCGGCGACCACGGCGAACACCGCGGCGCCCGCGAAGCCCTCCCAGGTCTTCTTCGGGCTGATCTTGGGGGCCATCGGGTGACGCCCCAGCAGCAGCCCGGTCGCGTAGGCGCCCGTGTCCGCCGCGATGGCGATGATGAGGAACGCCATGACCCACCACGCCCCATGGTCCTGACGCAGCAGGATGAGGGCGAGCGACGCGAGGAACGGCACATACGCGAGCACGAAGCCGGAGACGAGGACGTCGTCCAGGACGGCGCCGTAACGTCGCCCGTCCCGCGCCGACATCTGCGCGATCAGACGCCACACGACCACGAAGGCGAGCCCCGCGAACAGCACGACCCAGTGCAGCGCGGCGCCGAGGAACCAGGCGGCGAGCATGATCGCGACGCCGGCCAGGAGCAGCGGGACGACGTCGAGCCGGCGACCGGCCGCCTGCAGCGCACGGATCAGCTCGAACTGGCCGAGCAGGGCGGCGGCGGTCGCGAAGACCATGAACGGCCAGGCGAAGAACACGAGCGAGACGAAGACCACCGCGCCGATGGCCAACCCGATCACGATCGCCAGCAGCAGATCGCGCCCGGTCCGGGCCTTGATGCGCTCGTTGGCCTGATCGAACTCCGCCCGCGCGTGCGCCACCTGGTTCTCGAAATCCGTGCGCCGGGCCCGCATCTGCTCGTGGAACGATGCGGACAGCGCCGGATCGTCATCCGGTGCGCCGGGCTCGGAGCCCGATGGGGCCTCGCTCATGAGCTGCTCAGACCTCGAGCAGTTCTGCCTCTTTGCGCTTGAGGGCCTCGTCGATCTCGTCGACGTGGGCACGCGTCAGCGCATCCAGCTCCTTCTCGCCGCGGACCAGGTCGTCCTCGCCGACGTCGCTCTTGAGCGCGTCGAGGTCGTCCTTGGCCTTGCGGCGGATGCCGCGCACGTGGACCTTCGCGTCCTCGCCCTTGCTGCGCACGAGCTTGACGAACTCCTTGCGGCGCTCCTCGGTCAGCTCGGGCAGCGTCACCCGCACGATGTTGCCGTCGTTGGTGGGGTTGGCGCCCAGGTTCGGCGTGTTGCGGATCGCGTCCTCGATCGCCTTCAACGCCGACTTGTCGTACGGCGTGACGATCAGCGTGCGCGCCTCCGGGTTGTTCAGCGAGGCCAGCTGCGCCAGCGGCGTCGGCGTCCCGTAGTAGTCCACGTGGATCTTCTGGAACAGCTGGGGGTTGGCGCGGCCGGTGCGCACGGTGGCGAAGTCGTCCTTCGCGGCCTCCACGGCCCGATCCATGCGTCCGGCGGCGTCGCTCAGCACATCGGCGATCACAGTCACTCTCCTCGCTTGCGGCTCGAATGCAGTCTAGTCGGCGCGCCCCTGCCGCCGACGCGTCACACCGTGACGAGGGTGCCGATGGCCTCGCCGCGCAGCGCGCGGGTCACGTTGCCGGCCGGCTCCATGCCGAACACGCGCATGTCGATGCCGTTGTCCATGCACAGGCTGAACGCCGTCGCATCGACGACCTTCAGGCCGCGCACGAGCGCGTCCGCATATGTCAGCCGGTCGATCCTGGTGGCGGTGGCGTCGTGCTTCGGGTCGGCGGTGTAGACGCCGTCCACCCCGTTCTTGGCGACGAGGACCTCGTCCGCGCCGACCTCGAGCGCGCGCTGCGCGGCGACGGTGTCCGTCGAGAAGTAGGGCAGGCCGGCGCCGGCGCCGAAGATCACGATCCGGCCCTTCTCCATGTGGCGCTGCGCCCGCCGCGGGATGTACGGCTCGGCGACCTGCGTCATCTCGATCGCCGACTGCACCCGGGTGGCGGCGCCCGCCTGCTCGAGGAAGTCCTGCAGCGCGAGCGCGTTCATGACGGTGCCGAGCATCCCCATGTAGTCGGCCCGGCCGCGGTCCATGCCGCGCTGGCTGAGCTCCGCGCCGCGGAAGAAGTTGCCGCCGCCGACGACCACCGAGATCTCGACCTCGTCGACGGCCGCCGCGATCTCGCGCGCGATCTGGCTGACCACGTCGGGGTTCACGCCCAGCGCGCCACCCCCGAACGCCTCCCCCGACAGCTTCAAGAGCACCCTGCGGCGTCCCGTGGACTCATCCATCACGTGCGGCTCCCTCTCGCGTCCTCCCCAACCTACGGCATGCGAAAGGCCCGCACCGACACGCGATGCGGGCCTCCCGGTCCGGTGCTAGGCGCCGACCTTGAACCGCGCGAAGTCGGTGATCGTGATACCGGCGTCCGAGGCGACCTTGGCGACGGAGAGCTTGTTGTCCTTCGCGTAGTCCTGGTCCAGCAGCGCGACCTGCTTGAAGTAGGCGTTCACCCGGCCCTCGACGATCTTGGGCAGCGCCGCCTCCGGCTTGCCCTCGTTGCGGGAGATCTCGGTGACGATCTCGCGCTCCTTCTCGACGTCGGCCTCGGGCACGTCGTCGCGGCTGAGGTACGAGGGGTTCGCGAACGAGATGTGCTGCGCGATGGAGCGCGCGGTCTCGGCGTCCGAGCCGGTGTAGGCCACGACCACGCCGATCTGCGGGGGCAGGTCCTTGCTGGTGCGGTGCAGGTACACCTCGAACGCGTCGCCGGTCAGCGTGCGCACGCGGCGCAGCTCCACCTTCTCGCCGATGATCGCCGCCTCGTCCGAGATCAGCTGCGCGACGGTCTGGTCGCCGGCGGGCGCGGCGAGGGCCGCTTCGGCCGAGTCGGCGCCCGCCGCGGCAGCGGCGTCGGCGACCTTGTCGGCCAGCGCGATGAAGCGCTCGTTCTTCGCGACGAAGTCGGTCTCGCACGCCAGCTCGAGCAGCGTGACGGCGCCGCCCCGCTCGCGAGCGACCACGAGTCCCTCGCTGGTGGAACGGTCCGCGCGCTTGGCGTTGCCCTTCGCGCCCTTCAGGCGCAGGATCTCGACCGCCTTCTCGACGTCGCCGTCGGCCTCTTCGAGGGCCTTCTTCGTGTCGACCATGCCGGTGCCGAGCTGCTCGCGCAGCGCCTTGATGTCAGCGATGGTGAAGTTCGCCATGTGTGGCAGCTCCTTATGTCTGGATTACTTGTCGGCGGCCTCGGCGTCAGCGACCTCTTCGGTCGTGACGCCGGCGGCATCCGCGATGGCCTCGTCGTGGGCGGCGGCCCCGGCGGCGTCGGCGGCCGTCTCGGTGGCGGCCACCGCGACCTCGGCCTCCTCGGTCACGACCGGGGCGCCCTGCTCGAGCAGCTCGCGCTCCCACTCGGCCAGCGGCTCGGCCGCCTCGGCCTCGTCCGCGGGCTGGTGGCGCTGGATCAGCCCCTCGGCGGCGGCGTCGGCGATGATGCGCGTGAGCAGCGACACCGAACGGATCGCGTCGTCGTTGCCGGGGATCGGGAACTGGAACTCGTCGGGGTCGGCGTTGGTGTCGAGGATGCCGATCACCGGGATGCCGAGCTTGGTCGCCTCGTTGACCGCGAGGTGCTCGCGCTTGGCGTCGACGACCCAGATCGCCGACGGCGTCTTGGTGAGGTTGCGGATGCCGCCCAGCGACTTGTGCAGCTTGTCGAGCTCCCGCTTCTTCAGCAGCAGCTCCTTCTTCGTGAAGCCGCTCTCGGCCGGGTTGTCGAAGTCGAGCTCCTCCAGCTCCTTCATGCGGGCCAGGCGCTTGCTGACGGTGGAGAAGTTGGTGAGGAGGCCGCCGAGCCAGCGCTGGTTGACGTAGGGCTGGCCGACGCGGGTCGCCTGCTCGGCGATGACCTCCTGCGCCTGCTTCTTGGTGCCGACGAACAGCACGCTGCCGCCGTGGGCGACGGTCTCCTTGACGAACTCGTACGCCTTGTCGATGTACGAGAGCGACTGCTGCAGGTCGATGATGTGGATGCCGCTGCGCTCGGTGAGGATGAAGCGCTTGACCTTCGGGTTCCACCGGCGGGTCTGGTGTCCGAAGTGCACGCCGCTGTCGAGCAGCTGGCGAATGGTGACGACGGCCATGGCCGTTCTCCTGTTCTGTTGCGGTTGTCTTCGCGCACCCGGTCGGGTGGCGAACCTGGTGCCCGGCGCACACCCGCCCGGCTCGGGACTCCGAGCTCGGGACCGGTGGGTGTGTGATGCCGCACGGCTCCCTCGCGACGAGGGATGCTGCCGTGCTCTGGGCACGCGTAGTCACCCCGCAGAACGGGGTGCACCGCAAGTCTAGCAGGACGGCATCGTCCGCTCCTCCCCAGGCGGCACGGCACGGACCTCCGTCCACAGCCTGGCCGCCCTGGCCGATCCGGGCCGCGGATCGGCCGAGGCTGGGCGCATGCTCCGACTCGCGCTCCTGCTGATGCTCCTGCTCCCCGTCGCCGCCCCGCCGGCGACCGCGGTGACGCCCGACGACCTCCCGTCGTGGAGCTGGCCGGTCACCGCGCGACAGGTCGTCGAGCCGTATCGGCAGCCCGCGCATCCGTACGGCGCCGGCCACCGCGGCGTCGACCTCGCCGACCCGGACGGCACGGTCCGCGCGCCGGATGACGGCGTGGTCGCCTTCGCGGGCGCGGTCGCCGGTCGCGACGTGCTCACGATCGACCACGGCGGCGGCTGGGTGAGCACGCTGGAGCCGGTGACCACGGGCCTGGCGGCGGGCGACGCCGTCACGCGGGGCGAGCTGGTCGGCACGGTGTCCGGGGGCGGGCACGCCCCCGCCGGCACGCTGCACCTCGGGGCTCGTCACGACGGCGAGTACGTGAATCCGCTGCTGCTGCTCGGCGCCGTGCCGCTGTCGGTCCTGCTGCCGTGCTGCGACCCGGTTCAGCCGGTCGTCACCGAGTTCCGCTGGCCGGAGTCGGACACCGCGCCCAGCGTGGCGCCGGTGACGTCGTTGTCGTTCCCGGAGACGGCGACGGCACCGATCGCGCCAGCGGCGGAGACCTCGTTCCGGTCGCCGTTGAGGGTGAGCGAGCCGATCGAGTCGGCCGTCAGCGCGTTGTCCTGACCGGCGATCGCGAGGCTCGTCAGCCCGGCTGCCACGACGGTGTCGCGATCGCCGCCGACGGAGAGCACCTCGACGTCGGCATCGCCGAGGTCGACTGTCATGTCGGTGCCGGAGATCGTCAACGAGGGGCAGCTGCCGGTCACGGTCACGGTCGTCCCGTCCCCGGAGACCGTCGTCGCCTGCCCGTCGCAGTCCTGCGCCGCCGCCGGCGTCGGCGACGTCTTCGTCGTCGCGCCGGAGGAGGCCGACGCGGAGGCGGACGCGGAGGCGGACGAGGACGACGAGGCGGAAGCGGTGGGCAGCACCGTCGCACGCGGCGTGAACGCCGCCGCGCATCCGGCCAGGACGACGGCGGTGAGCGCGCCGGCCGCGACGGCGGCGGCGACCGACCCGGGACGACGGATGCTCATAGCGCCCACCGTACGTCGCCGCGTCGGCGGACGCGACCGTCAGGCACGGGGATGCGCCTGGCGATACACTGCGGCGAGCCGTTCACCGGAGACGTGGGTGTAGATCTGCGTCGTGCCGAGGCTGGCATGGCCCAGCAGCTCCTGCACGGCGCGGAGGTCCGCTCCCCCGTCCAGCAGGTGGGTCGCCGCGGAATGGCGCAGCGCGTGCGGACCGACCGCCGTCCGCCCCACCGCGGGCCCGAGGGTCCGTGCGACGAGGTCGTAGACGGCGCGCGGACCGAGCCGACCGCCTCGGGCACCCAGGAACACCGGTGCCTGCGCGGCCGCGAGGCCCCCGCGGGCGAGCAGGACCGGCCGGCCGCGTTCGAGGTAGTCCAGCAGCGCGCGTGCCGCGGCGCCCCCGAACGGGACGACCCGCTCCTTGTCCCCCTTGCCGACCACGCGCAGCGTCCGCCGATCGAGGTCGACGTCACCGGGCCGCAGGCCGCACAGCTCGGACACGCGCACCGCGGCGCCGTACAGGGTCTCCAGGATCGCCAGATCGCGCAGGGCGACCGCATCGCCGCCGGACGCCCGCTCCGCAGCGGCACGGAGCACGCCGTCGATCGCGGGGACCGTCCCGACCGCGGGCAGCGTGCGACCGCGTCTCGGGGCGACGAGGCGCAGGGCGGGGTCGACGGCGACGATCCCTGCCTCCTGCGCCCAGGCGAAGAACCCGCGCACCGACGCGGTGCGGCGGGCCAGGGTCGCGCGGCTGTCGCCGCGGGTGGTGGCGCGCCAGAGCCACTCCCGCAGCTCCTCGAGGTCGATGCGCGTGAGCGGCGTCTCCTCGCCCACGGCGTGGCCGAGATCCGCCAGGTCGGAGCGGTAGGCGCGAACGGTGGCCGGAGAGAGCCGTCGCACCTGTGCCAGGTGTGTGCACCATCGTTCCACCGCGTCCGCGAGCAGCATGTGTTCAGGATGCCGCGTGCATCCGCGGCGGAGCGTCAGCCTCGCCGCGCGGACCGCGTCAGCCGCCAGCCCGCCGGATCGGACTCCACGGCGGATTCGAGCAGCATCGCGCCGAGGTGCGCCTCGACGTCGGCCGTCGCCATCCCGCTGCGCGCCGCGATCGTCGCGGCGTCGCGGAACGCTCGGACGCTCATCGCGTCACGCACCCGCTGCCGGTCGCCGGTCGTCTCTCCGAGCTCGAGCACGGGCGCGGCGACCCGCCCGATGAGCTCGAGCACCTCGTCCGAGCTCGTCACGCACGTCGCGTCCTCCTCGCGCAGCAGCCGGTGCGTGCCGATCGAGGTCGCGCTGGTGACCGGACCCGGGACCGCGCCGACGGGCCGGCCGAGGGTCGCGGCGTGATGCGCGGTGTTCAGGGCACCGCTGCGGGCGCCCGCCTCGACGACGATCGTCGCGTCCGAGGCCGCGGCGATGAGCCGGTTTCGCGCGAGGAACCGCCACCGGGTGGGCGCGGTGCCGCACGGGGACTCGGCCACGACGACGCCGGCGGCGATGATCCGTTCCAGCAGCCGGGCGTTGCCGCCGGGGTACAGCCGGTCGCAGCCGCCCGCGAGGAACGCCACGGTCGTGCCGGCCGCGCCGAGCGCCGCGCGGTGGGCCGCGGCGTCCACGCCGTACGCGGCGCCGGAGACGATCACCCCGCCGTCCGCGACGACGCCGGCGGCGAGCTCGCCGGCGACGTGCTCGCCGTACGCGGTCGCGGCGCGAGCGCCGACCAGGGCGATCGCTCCCGCGGGCGCCTCGAGCAGCGTCGGGTCGCCACGCGCCCAGAGGCACAGCGGCGCATGCACCCCGAGATCGTCGACACGGCGGGGCCAGACGCGGTCCTCCGGGGTGAGAAGCCGCGCGCCCGCACGCCGTGCCGCGGCCAGGGCGTCGGCGAGCAGGCCCACGTCCGCTCGCGGCATCCAGCGGGCGCGGGCCTTGCGCATGTCGTCGACGCGGCACTCGGCGACCTCGGCGGCATGTCGCACGGCGTCCGAGGTCAGGATCAGCTCGTACGCGGTGACCGGGTCGCAGCCCTGCAGAAGCGCGCCGGCGATGCCGTCGCCCGGCTCGGTCAGGCCCGACCACACCACCCGCGCCGCGCGGCAGGCGGCGGGGTCGTCGGCATCGGGGGCGACGGCGAGCCCGGCGTGCGCGAACAGCGCGCCCAGCGGCGGCGGTGTCATGCCTCGATCCCCTTCTTCAGGAACAGCGCGCGTCCGACGTCGTGCAGGTCGGGCCGGCCGCGGCCGCCGAGGTCGGCCAGCGTCCAGGCGAGGCGGAGCACCCGGTCGTAGCCGCGCAGCGTGAGGCTCCCCCGTTCCAGCGCGAGGTCCAGCGGTCGGCGCACCTCGGACGCGGGGGCCAGCGGGCCGTCACGCAGCCAGGCCCCGGGCACCTCGGCGTTGCGCTGCCAGGAGGTGCCGCGCAGCCGATGCGCGGCACGCTCGCGGGCGTCCTGCACGCGCGCGCGTGCGGTCGCCGAGGAGGTCCGGTCGCCGCGGGACCGGCCGGGCGCGTGAGCGACCCGGCGCAGGGTCAGCTCGATGTCGATCCGGTCGCGCAGCGGCCCGGAGAGCCGGCCCAGGTAGCGCCGGATCGCCATCGGCGGGCACGCGCACTCCGCGCCGCGCACGCCGTAGTTGCCGCACGGGCACGGGTTCGTGGCCAGCACCAGCTGGAACCGCGCCGGGAACCGGGCGCTGACCCCGGCGCGATGGATGTCGATCCAGCCGCGTTCGAGCGGCTGCCGCAGCGAGTCGAGCACGGATCCCGGGAACTCCCCCGCCTCGTCGAGGAAGAGCACCCCCTCGCTCGCGCGGGCGATCGCCCCCGGACGCAGGACGCGTGACCCGCCGCCGACGAGCGCGACCATGCTCGCGCTGTGATGCGGCGCCTCGATCGGCGGGACACGGCTGAGCGAGACGACCCGCGCGCCGGACAGCGAGCGGACGCCGGCCACGGCCAGCGCGGCGGCGTCGTCCAGCTCGGGCAGGATGCCGGGAAGGCGGTGCGCGAGCATGGTCTTGCCCGCGCCGGGCGGCCCGGACATGAGCAGATGGTGGCCGCCGGCAGCGGCGGTGATCAGGGCGTCGACGGCGTCGGCCTGTCCCACGACGTCGGCCAGGTCCAGCAGCGGCGGCGCGGTCGCGGGCGGCTCGCTGTGCTCGACCGGCGGCAGGTCGGGGATCTCGACCTCGGCGCCGTGCAGCCGGGCCACCTCCGCGAGGCTGACGGCGCCGATCGCCTCGATTCCCGGCACGAGCCGCGCCTCCGGCAGGTTGGCGTGCGGCACGATCACCCGTTCCGCGCCGGCGCGCGCGGCCGCGAGCACCGAGGGCAGGATCCCCGGGACCGGGCGCAGCCGGCCGTCGAGGCCGAGCTCGCCGAGGTGCACGGTGCGGGCCAGCGAGGCGAGGCTCAGCTCCCCCGCGGTGGCGATCGCCGCGACGGCGACGGCGAGATCGAACGCGGTGCCGTGCTTCGGCAGGTTCGCCGGGGACAGGTTGATCGTCAGGCGGCGGCGCGGCAGCGGCATCCCCACGTTCGCGCAGGCGTTCCCCACGCGCTGCACCGCCTCGCTCAGGGCGCGATCGCCCAGCCCGATGATCCGGAACTCGGGCTGCTGCGCGCTGAGGTCCGCCTCGACCTCGACCATGGCCCCGTCGATGCCCGCCAGCGCCACCGCCCAGGTGCGCGCCACGCTCATCGGAGGTCCCGCAGATGCTCGAGCGTGAACGCGCCGCGGCCGATCAGCGCGACCGCGTCCACCCGCAGCCGCGCGCCGCACGACTCGTCCGGGTGCTCGCGGCACCACTGCGCGCCCAGCCGCCACAGCCGCGAGAGCTTCCGGGCGTCGATGGCCTCCAGCGGGTGCCCGAACAGCTCGCTGGCGCGCGTCTTGACCTCGACGACGACGATCTCGGCGCCCTCGCGCGCGACGATGTCGAGCTCGCCGTGCGTGCCCCGCCAGTTGCGGGCGAGGATCGTCCACCCGTGCCGTCGCAGGTGCGCGCTCGCGAACTCCTCACCGCGCCGGCCCAGCTCGTCCTTGTCCGCCATGCCGACAGCGTCCATCGCCGCCGCCCCGGCGCGCGGCGCCTCTCACGGATCGGTGGACACGGCCGGCGCCGCAGGGGGCTGGGGAGGAACGGACGAGCCGGTCAGCCGTCGAGCGAGAGCTCCTCGGGCAGCTGGAAGTCGCGGCGCGAGAGCTCCTCCACGTTGACGTCCTTGAACGTGAGCACACGCACCGACTTCACGAAGCGGTCGGCGCGGTAGATGTCCCACACCCAGACGTCGGTCATCGAGATCTCGAAGTAGAAGTCGTGCTCGGTGTCCCGGCGCACGACGTTGACCTCGTTGGCCAGGTAGAAGCGCCGTTCGGTCTCGATGACGTACTGGAACTGCGACACGACGTCGCGGTACTCCTTGTACAGGGCCAGCTCGAGCTCGCGGTCGTAGTCCTCGAAGACGTCGTCATCCATGGTCTCTCCAGACTAGAACAGGGTCGGGGCGCCCGCGATCGCCCACGAGGCGCGGTGGTGGACGCTGAGCCCGTGGGCCGCGATCGCGGTGCGGTGCGTCTCGCTCGCGTACCCCTTGTTGCGCTCCCAGGCGTACGGCGGGCACTCGTCGTGCAGGGCGACCATGTACGCGTCGCGGGCCACCTTGGCCACGACGGACGCCGCGGCCGCGCTCGCGCAGTCGCGGTCCGCCTTGATCCGGGGCATCACCGGGGCGCCCACCGCCGCGACCGGGGAGATGTAGTCGTGGTTGCCGTCGAGGACGACCACGCCCGCCGCCAGGTCGACGCCCTGCGCGCGCAGCGACGCCAGCGCACGGTGCGCCGCCAGCCCCAGCGCACGGATGATGCCCTCGGCGTCCACCTCCGCGGCGCTGGCCCAGCCCACCGCGGACGCATCCGCCCATGCCGCCGCGCGGGTCGCGACGTCGCCGCGCCGACGTTCCGGCACGAGCTTCGAGTCGCGCAGGCCCTCCGGGATCCGCCGACGGGCATGCGCGGCCGACACCACGGCCGCGCCCACCGCGACCGGCCCCGCCAGGGCGCCGCGTCCGACCTCGTCGCAGGCGATCACGAGAGGATGCGCGCGCAGGAGCTGGCGCTCCCAGCGCAGGGTCGGCAGCGTCACCGTCATCCCGAGTCGTCCTCCGGGTCGGGGACGGACGCGAAGACGTCGTGATGGAAGTCGATGAGGCCGAACCGGTCGAACGGCCAGGTGATCAGGAACGCGCGCCCCACCACGTTCGAGATCGGGACGAAGCCGCCGCCGGGCTGATCCTGGTTGTAGCGCGAGTCCTTGGAGCTGTAGCGGTTGTCGCCGAGCACCCACAGCTCCCCGTCGGGGACGGTCACGTCGAAGGCGATCGCGGATGCGGCGGCCCCGGACTCCGGCAGCAGCAGATACGAGGTCTCGTCGATCGCGACGCCGTTCACGGTGATCTGACCGAGCGTGTTGCAGCAGGCGACATGATCGCCGGGCAGGCCGATGATCCGTTTGATCAGGTGGTCGTCGCTGTCGGAGGTGGACAGCCCGACCAGCGAGAGCATCCAGTCGCCGGCCGCCTGCAGCGCGTTCGGCGTCGTGGTCGTCGTGGTCTCGTCGAGCCACCCGCCGGGGTCGGTGAACACCACGACGTCGCCGCGCTCGTACCCGCTGAACCGCGGGGTGAGCTCGTCCACCAGGATCCGGTCCTGGACCATCAGCGTGTCCTCCATGGACGCGGAGGGGATGTAGAACGAGCGCACCAGGAACGTCTTCACCGCGAACGACACGACGATCGCGATGACGACGATGATCAGGACGTCCCGCAGGAACCTCAGGGTGCCTCGCCGGCGGCGGGCCGGTGCCTGCTCCTGGGACGTCTCAGGGGTGGCCGGCGCGTCGTCGATGCTCATGCGGTTTCCTTCGTACGGCGGCGGTGAGCCGCGCCCTCTAGCGTCGCACACGACACGGTCCGCGCCATGCGCCGCGCACAGAAAAAGGGACCCCGGCTCGCGCCTGGGGCCCCTTCTCGGAAGCGTCAGCTGTCGCGCTTCTCCTTGATCTTCGCCTTCTTGCCGCGGAGGCTGCGCAGGTAGTACAGCTTCGCGCGACGCACGTCGCCGCGGGTGACGACCTCGATGTGGTCGATCACCGGCGAGTGCACCGGGAAGGTGCGCTCCACGCCCACCTGGAAGCTGATCTTGCGGACGGTGAAGGTCTCGCGCACGCCGTCGCCGGAGCGGCCGAGCACGACGCCCTGGAAGACCTGGATGCGGGAGCGGTTGCCCTCCGTGATGTTGACGTGCACCTTGACGGTGTCGCCGGGGCCGAAGACCGGGATGTCGGAGCGGAGCGAGGCCGCATCGAGGGCGTCGAGGATCTGCATGGTCGTATCTCTCTGCAACCGCCACAGGTCGGCGGCGGGACGGTGTGTTTCACGGATGGGAGCGCCCGGCGCCGGTCACGCGACGCGTCCGACGGATTCCCCTGTGGCAGAACCTGGCCGGGGCACAAACAACCATTCTGCCACGGGCGGACCGGCGGACCAAACCGGTCAGCGGCTCTCCTCGACGACGATGACGGGGTGCGCGGCGTCCGGCGGGGTGCGCGGATGCGGCGCGGGGATGTAGGCCACGCCCTCGTCCGTGCGCTGCACGACGTCTCCCCCGCGGATCCGGCGCCACGCCCGGCGTCCCTCGAACCAGCACAGCCCCACGCCCACGACGACCGCCAGCGCCCACACCGCCGCCCACCACGGCTGCGCATAGAAGCCGAGGCCGATCGTCAGCACGTGCCAGAGCCCGAAGCCGGCGACGTCCGCCCAGGCGAGCGCACGCTGCTCGCGAACGTCCTGCCGCACCCGCACGACGAGGGCCAGCAGCAGCTGGAGCACGAAGACCGCGGGGGCTGCGAACATCACCCAGAGGAAGGCCCAGCCGCCGGCCCCGGAGAAGATCCACGCCAGGTACAGCCAGAGCGGCAGGACCACGGCGGCCGGGAACAGCCACGCGAAGAACGCCCGTCGGATCCACATGGGGCCGATCGTACGCGGCGGGCGGCCCGCGGCGGCCGTTCCCTGCGCTTCTCACCGGATCCGCACAGGTGACGCCGAATCGCACGGGTGACGCCGACCCCGTCGGATCCGCGAGAATGGACCTGAGAGAAGGAGCACCATGATCGAACTGCGCACCCCGGCCGAGATCGAGCAGATGCGGCCGGCAGGCCGGTTCGTCGCCGAGGTGCTCACGACCCTGCGCGACCAGACGAAGGTGGGCACGAACCTGCTGGACATCGACCGGCACGCGCACGAGATGATCCGCGCCGCCGGCGCCCAGTCCTGCTACATCGACTATCACCCGTCGTTCGGCGCGAGCCCGTTCGGCAAGGTCATCTGCACCTCGGTGAACGACGCCGTGCTGCACGGGCTGCCGCACGACTACGTGCTGCGCGACGGCGACCTCGTCTCGCTCGACTTCGCGGTCTCGATCGACGGCTGGGTCGCCGACTCCGCCGTCTCGTTCGTGGTGGGAACGCCCCGCGACGAGGACCTTCGTCTGATCGACACGACGCAGCGCGCGCTGGCGGCCGCGATCGCGGCGGCCACCACCGATCACCGCATCGGCGATATCTCCGCGGCGATCGCCGGCGTCTCCCACGCCGGCGGCTACGCCATCAACACCGACTTCGGCGGGCACGGGGTCGGGCACGTCATGCACGGCGACCCCCACATCCCGAACGACGGCAAGCCGGGACGCGGCTACCCGCTGCGTCCCGGCCTCGTGATCGCGATCGAGCCGTGGCTGCTGGCCACGACCGACGAGCTGGTCACCGACCCCGACGGCTGGACGCTCCGCAGCGTGGACGGCTCGCGCGGCTCCCATTCCGAGCACACCATCGCGATCACCGCCGAGGGCCCGATCGTGCTCACCGACCGCTCCTTCCTCGGCGTCGACTGAGACGCCGCGTCTCACATCGGCGCGGACGGCGGTGTGAGAGAAACGTTCGCTGCGGGTAACCCTGCGTCGCGGAACGGCGAAACACCGCGCTCCTAGCGTGTCGGGTATCGAGCCCCGCCGATCAGGAGACGTCGTGACCCAGCCTGCCGTGAACTCCCGGAAACGTCCCGCTGACCGCGGCGCAACGTCGCCGGAATACCGTGACGGCATGCTCCGCCCCGCCCCGCGACACATCGTGGTCGCCGGCGCCGGCATGGTCGCGCACCGGTTCGTGGAGAGCCTGCTCAGCCGCGCCGACGACGCGTGGCGGGTCACGGTGGTCGGCGAGGAGCCGCACGCGCCCTACGACCGCGTCGCGCTGACCTCGTTCTTCGCCGGCGCGACCGACGAGGACCTGGCGCTGGACGCCGCCGTGCTCGCCGATCCGCGCGTGCGCTTCCTGCGCGGCGAGACGGTCAGCCGCATCGACCGCACCCGTCGTGAGATCCGGACGGCGGCCGGCGATCGGATCGGCTACGACGACCTCGTGCTGGCGACCGGCTCGTACGCGGCGCGGCTCGCGCTGGAGGGCTTCGACCACACCGGCTGCTTCGTCTACCGCACGCTGGTGGACGTCGCGGGACTGCGCACGTTCGTCCGCTCGCGCTCCGCGGCGCTCGGCCGGCGACTGTCCGGTGTGGTCGTGGGCGGCGGCCTGCTCGGGCTGGAGGCCGCCGGAGCGCTGCAGGGCATGGACGTGGACTGCACCGTCGTGCAGTCCGGCGACCGCCTGATGTCGGCGCAGCTGGATCCCCCCGGCGGCGCGGCGCTGCGCCGCCTGATCGAGGCGCGCGGGATCGCGGTGCGGACCGAGTCCATCACCACACGGGTCGACGCGGACCGCTCGGGCGCGGTGCGCGGTCTGGAGTTCGCAGACGGCAGCTGGGCCGCCGCCGATGTCATCGTGTTCACGGTGGGCGTGCGCCCCCGCGACGAGCTGGCCCGGCGCGCCGAGCTCGAATGCCACCCCCGCGGCGGCGTCGTGATCGACGAGCACTGCCGCACGTCCGACCCGCACATCCTCGCGGTGGGCGAGGTCGCGAGCTTCGAGGGGGCCTGCGTGGGCCTGGTCGCGCCCGGTTATGCGATGGCCGAGGTCGCCGCGAGCCGGCTGCTCGGCGGCGAGGGATCCTTCCCGGGCTACGACCTGTCCACCAAGCTCAAGCTGTCCGGCGTGGACGTCGCCAGCTTCGGGGACGCCTTCGCCGCGACGCCCGGCGCGCTGGACGTCGTGTACGCCGACCCGGTGGCCGGCGTCTACAAGAAGCTCGTGCTCTCCGACGACGCGACGACGCTCCTCGGCGGCATCCTCGTCGGCGACGCGTCCGCGTACGGCGCCCTGCGTCCGCTGCTCGGCGGTGCGCTGGGCGCGGACCCTGCCGCCTACCTGCTGCCGGAGGGTGGGACCGAGGCGCCGAGCGGGGAGCTGCCGGACGCCGCCCTGGTGTGCTCCTGCAACAGCGTCACCGCGGGAACGATCCGCGCCGCGGTGCACGACGAGGGCTGCGCCGACGTCGCGGCGGTGAAGGCGTGCACCCGAGCCGGGTCCGCGTGCGGCTCGTGCCTGACGAGCGTGAAGAAGATCGTCACGACCGAGCTGGCCCGTGCCGGCCAGTCCGTCAGCAACGCGCTCTGCGAGCACTTCGACCTGTCGCGGCGCGAGCTGTTCGACGCGGTACGGGTCTCCGGGCTGCGCGGCTTCAGCGCCGTGATCGAGCGTTTCGGCCGCGGTCGCGGCTGCGACATCTGCAAGCCGGTGCTCGCCAGCATCCTGTCGACCCTCGTCGGCGAGCACGTGCTGGCCGGCGAGAACGCGACGCTGCAGGACACGAACGACCACGTCATGGCAAACCTGCAGAAGGACGGGAGCTACTCGGTGGTCCCCCGCATCCCGGGCGGCGAGGTCACCCCCGAGGGGCTGCTCGCGATCGGCCAGGTCGCGAAGGACTTCGGGCTGTACACCAAGATCACCGGCGGACAGCGCATCGACATGTTCGGCGCCCGTCTGGAGCAGCTCCCCGCGATCTGGCGGCGCCTGGTCGACGCCGGCTTCGAATCCGGTCAGGCGTACGGCAAGTCGTTGCGGACCGTGAAGTCGTGCGTGGGATCCACCTGGTGCCGGTACGGGGTGCAGGACGCGGTCGGCATGGCCGTCCGGCTCGAGCTGCGCTACCGCGGGCTGCGCTCGCCCCACAAGCTCAAGCTCGGCGTCTCGGGCTGCGCGCGCGAGTGCGCCGAGGCGCGCGGCAAGGACATCGGCGTGATCGCGACCGAGGCCGGCTGGAACCTCTACGTCGGCGGCAACGGCGGGTTCACGCCGCGGCACGCGGTGCTGCTGGCCGAGGGGCTCGACGACGGCGCGCTGCTGCAGGCCGTCGACCGCTTCATGATGTACTACATTTTCACCGCCGACCGGCTGCAGCGCACCGCGCCGTGGCTCGAGGAGCTGGAGGGCGGGATCGACCAGCTGCGGCGGGTGATCTTCGAGGACGGCCTCGGCATCTGCGCCGACCTGGACGCCGCGATGGCCCGTCACATCGACTCGTACGAGGACGAGTGGGCGGCTACCCTCGCCGACCCCGAGAAGCTGCGGCGGTTCGCCTCTTTCGTCAACGCGCCGGCGACGCCCGACCCGTCGCTGGCCTACACGGCCGAGCGCGGCCAGCCGCGCCCCGCCACGGCGGCCGAGCGGGCGTCGGAGTCCGTCCTGATCGCCGGCACCACCCTGGAGGTGCGTCGATGACGCCCCCACCGCCGGCATCCCCGTCCCCACGACCCGAGGTGTGGGTGCGCGTCTGCGACCTCGCCGACCTGGAGGTCGAACGCGGCCGTGCCGCCCTCGTGGGTGACGAGCAGCTGGCGCTGTTCGTCATCCACGGCGGCCGCGTCCACGCCGTGTCCAACCGCGATCCGTACAGCGGTGCGCACGTGATCTCGCGCGGCATCGTCGGCAGCCGGGGCGAGGTCCCGACGGTGGCGTCCCCGATGTACAAGCAGGTGTTCGACCTGCGCACGGGGATCTGCCTGGACACGCAGGGCGGCGCCCCGGAACAGCTGCGCACGTGGGCGGTGGCCGTGCAGGATGGTGGTGTCTACGTGAAGACCGGAGGTCGCGCATGACCACGATGCTGGGCGTCTCGCTCGCGGGACGCGACGTGCTCCTCGTCGGCGGGGGCTCGGTCACCGCCCGGCGCCTGCGCCGGTTCCTCGCGGACGGCGCCGCCTGCCGCATCGTCGCCCCCGAGGTGTCCGCGCCGGTGCGCGAGCTGATCGCCCGGCACGGCCTGGCCTGGACGCCGCGTGCCGTGCGTCGGTCCGACCTCGAAGAGGCCTGGCTCGTGCACACCGCCACCGGCGACCCCGCCGTGGACGGCGCCGTGGCGGCGTGGTGCGATGCGGCGCACGTCTTCTGCGTGAACACGTCCACGGCGACGCACGGCTCCGCGCGCCTGGCCGCGGAGACCCGTGCCGACGACGTGATCGTGGGCGTCGTCTCCGATGCCGGTGCCGACCCGCGCCGGTCGGCCCGGGTGCGAGACGCGGTCGCCGGGCTGCTGCACGAGGGACGGCTGCCGCTGCGCCGCCGGCGCGCCGCCG
>NZ_JASGEL010000075.1:0-12636 GCF_047606385.1 Microbacterium sp. | reverse complement strand
GCTGCGCGCGAGCCGCGACGGCGTCCGTGCCGCCGCGTGGGGGCCCGGGGCCGAGTGGGCCCTCGACCAGCTGCCGGCGCTGTGCGGCGCGGCGGATGACCTCGACGGGTTCGACGCCTCGCCGCATCCGCTCGTCGCCGCGTCGCACCACCGCCATCCGGGACTGCGCCTGAGCCGCACCGACCTCGTCTTCGACGCCCTCGTCGGCGCCGTGTTCGAGCAGAAGGTCACCGGGCTGCAGGCCTTCGGTGCATGGCGCCGCATCCTGACGTGGCACGGCGACCGCGCCCCGGGCCCGACGCCGCGGCCCATGTTCGCGCCGCCGAGCACGGCGGGCTGGCGTCGCATCCCGTCGTGGGCGTGGCATCGCGCCGGTCTCGAGCCGCCGCAGTCCCGCACCGCCGTGCAGGCGGCGACCCGCGGCGAGTCCCTCGTGCGCGCCCTCGACGAGCGCCCCTCCGACCGCGACGCCGTGCTGCGGTCGCTGCCGGGCGTGGGGCCGTGGACCTCGGCGGAGACCCGCATCCGCGCCTACGGCGACCCCGACGCCGTCAGCGTCGGCGACTACCACCTCGCCCATCACGTGGGTCATGCCCTCGCCGGCAGCCGCACCGACGACGAGGGGATGCTGGCGTTGCTGGCCGCGTGGCCGGGGCATCGGCAGCGCGTGATCCGGCTCATCGCGGCGAGCGGGGCTCAGGAGCCCCGCCGCGGCGCGCGCCTGCATCCGGAGGACCATCGCGACCGGTGAGCCCCCTACGCTGGAGCCATGTCAGAAACGCGCACCGGCTGGCCGCACGGCCGCACCACCTGGATCCTCGGCACGGTGGTGCTCTTCGGCATCGGCATCCTCGTCGGCGCGCTCCTGGGCAACATCTGGCTCGGCCTGCTCCTCGCCTTCATCGTCTCGATCGGCTGGGCCATCGCCTACGAGTCGTGGCGCGGCCGCAACGTCGGCATCTACGATCGCGACGACGACGGCGCGCAGCTGTAGCGCACCGTCACGCGGTCTCCCAGCGCATGAGCGGGTCGTCGGGCCCGAGGGACTCTCTGGCGAGGTCCTGGACGGCACCGCTCGCCTGCTCACGACGCAGAGTGTCGAACGGACGCTCCTCGGACAGCCGGTCGAGGGCATCGGCGAGCTGCCGGACGACGAGCTCGTCGTCGGCGGTCGCCGCCGGATGCCGGAGCCGGGCTCGCGCGCGCCGCCAGAGCGCCGTGGCCGCGTGCCCCAGGGCCGGATCGTCGTCCTCCCAGGTGCGGAAGGGGTTGTCGTCGTTGGCCCGCAGCCATCGCGGCGAACGGGGATGGCGCACGTGCCCGTTCCAGAAGCCGTCGATGCGCAGACGGAGGAGCTTCGCGTCGGCGGAGCTGACGTCGTCGAAGGAGATCCAGGTGAGACGGGGCAGCGCCGTGTACGGCGGGAACGCCGCGGCGTCGATGTCGTAGCACCGCATGAACGCGATGCGTTCCAGCGCGGACGCGGCGGCGATGGCGGCGCATCCGGTGACGGGACCGGGAACATTGCGCACCGTCAGCTCGCGCAGTGCGCTCATCGTCCGCAGCGGGGAGAGATCGACGCGGGAGCTGTCGCTGATCTCGAGGCTCGTCGCCGGGGTCAGCCCGGCCGGCATCCCCTCGCCGACGTCGCCCCAGAGCTGGACCAGGAGAGCGGCGTCGGGCGAGACGTCCAGCCGGGTCGACTCCAGCTGTCCCGTGAGGGAGAGGTGCTCGACGGTGGGAGGCAGACGGAGGGTCAGCGGGCCGCGGATCCCGTCGACGGTCACGCTCCGCAACCGGGCGTCGCGCAGGTCGAGGTGATCGACCGCCGGAGAGCGCCAGATCAGCCGCTCCGCGCCGCGGAGCCGTGCGCCGTCCGGCGCGTCCCGGGAGTGCTCGATCTCGGTCGGCATGATCGCCCCCGGCTCAGAACTCCTCATGGACCTCGGGATCGCCGTCCCACAGCCGCCCCCGCTCGAGGCGGGAGATCTCCGCGACCTCCGCGTCCGACAGCGAGAAGCCGAAGACCTCCGCGTTCTCCCGCTGACGCGACGGATCGGCGGACTTCGGGATGGGCGTCGAGCCGAGCTGTACGTGCCAGCGCAGCACCGCCTGGGTGGGCGAGACCTCGTGGCGCGCGGCGGCGTCGGCGACGGCCTGCTCGGCCAGCAGCTCGCTGCGGCGAGCGAGCGGGCTCCAGCTCTCGGTACGGATGTCGTTGCGCTCGTGGAAGGCCCGCAACGCGGTCTGCGGGAAGTACGGGTGCATCTCGACCTGGTTGACGGCCGGGACGACGCCGGTCTCGTCGATGAGGCGCGTCAGCATCCCCTCGGTGAAGTTCGAGACGCCGATCGAGGTGACCGTGCCCTCCTCCTGCAGCGCGATCATGGCACGCCACGTGTCGACGTACTTGTCCACCCGGGGGTTGGGCCAGTGGATGAGGTACAGGTCGATGCGGTCCAGCCCGAGCCGGGCGAGCGACCCCTGCGCGCTGCGGATCGTCTCGTGGTAGCCGTGGTCGCGGCCGGGCACCTTCGTCGCGACGATGATCTCGTCGCGGTCGATGTCGCTGCGGCGCACGGCGGCGCCCACGGCGTCCTCGTTGCCGTAGTTGACCGCCGTGTCCAGCAGCCGGTAGCCGTTCCCGATCGCGGCGAGCACCGCGTCCGCACCGTCGGCGCCGTCGAGCTGGTAGGTGCCGAGGCCGAGCTGGGGGAACGCGGTGCCGTCGTTGAGGGTGACCGTGGGAATCGTGACCATGTCCCCATCCTGCACCCGCACGGTCAGCCCAGCAGCCGCTCGAGCACCCGGACGACGCCGTGCTCCGCGTTCGACGGCGCGCGGTGCCGTGCCCGCGCCGCGACGAGCGGGTGGGCGTTGGCCATCGCGAAGGAGTGGTCGGCGGCATCCATCAGCTCGAGATCGTTCAGGTAGTCGCCGAACACGACGGTCTGCGCCGGCGCGATGCCGAGCAGGCGCTGCAGCCGGCGCAGCGCCTCGCCCTTGTTGACGCCGGGGTTCATGACGTCGACCCAGTGCTCGCCGGAGACGACCACCTGGTGCGTGGCGGCGATCCCGGCGAGGGCGGGAGCCGTGTCCCGCTCCGCGCTGCCGAAGTCGAACACGGCGACCTTCAGGATCTCGTCGTCGACCAGGTCGAGGCCGGCGACCTGGCGCAGCTGGACGTAGTACCGGTCGGCCTCGGCGCGGAACGCCTCGTCGGTGCGCTCGATGTAGGCCGAGCGCTTGCCGCACAGCACCACGCCGACGTCGTGCCGCAGTCCGCGCACGGTCGCGACGACGTCGGCGACGACGGCGGGGTCGATGACGTCCGAGCTGAGCTCTTCGTCGTGCCGGACGACGAAGGTGCCGTTCTCGGCGATGAAGACCATGTCGTCGCCGTGGTCGCCGAACTCGCGCCGCAGCGTCGCGTACTGACGTCCGCTGGCGGGGGCGAACAGGATGCCGCGCTGCGCGAAGACGGTCAGCAGCGGCCAGAGCCCGTCGGGGACGCGGCCGTCGGCGTCCAGCAGGGTGCCGTCCATGTCGACGGCGACGAGGCGGATATCGGGACTCGGATCGAGGTCGGGCAGGCTCATCCCTCCATCCTCGCAGCCGCGCTCAGATGCGCGCGGGCAGCGCCTGGGCCAGCCACCCGGTGACCAGCCGCATGAAGCCGGCGTGGTCGTCGCGGAACACGGTGTGCCCGGAGCCGGGCAGCATCGTCACGGTCATGCCGTGGTACTGCAGCCGCGTGCGCACCTCCTGGGTGATCAGCAGGCTCTTCTCCGCGAGGATCACCAGGCTCGGGACGCGCACCACGCGCGGCGGGGCGAGCACGCGCGTGTCGGCGAGGCCGAGAACGGTGCGCCGGTCCCAGGCGCGCACCGAGGCGGTCTCGAGCTCGACGTCCTCCGCGGCCCACTTCGGGTTCATGCGTGCCAGCATCCGGCGCCCCGGCCGGGGCATGAGGCCGAACGCGAGCTTGTAGACGAGGCCCCGGGCGCCGCGGGGGAAGGCGAAGGCCGGGTCGACGTAGATCGTGGCCCGGGCGGCGAGACGCTCGGCGACGATGCTCGCGACCAGTGCGCCGAGGGAATGGCCGACGATGACGTCCGGCTCACGATCGAGCAGCGGCGCGACGGTCTCGGCGACGTCGTCGGCCCACGCGGTCGGCGAGTACCGGCGGGCGCGGGGGCTGCGGCCGTGGCCGGCGAGGTCGACGGCGATCACGCGATAGCCCTGCTCCTCGAGATCGGCCCGCACACGGTGCCAGGCCCGCGAGTCCGACATGATCCCGTGCACGAGCACGGCGCACCGTTCACCGGCCCCGGACTCGTCCACCGCCAACCGCATGCGCTCCACCGTAGGTCGCCGACCTGAGCGGGCGCCCTGTGCACCTCGTCATCCGTCTGTGCGAGGGTGCCTCGCCCGCCGCAGACCGACCATGTCCCACTTCGGCGCGGAATGAGAGCACCATACCGCGCCGAAGTGGGACATGAACCGCGCCGAAGTGGGACACGCTAGGGACGCCGAAGCCCCGGCCGCATGGCGCGGTCGGGGCTTCGGCGGGTATCCGGGTCAGTTGTAGGTGCCGGGCGTGAAGTCGTCCGTCGAGAAGCTGTCGAAGTCGACGTAGCTCAGGTCGGCATCGCTGTACGCACCGTCCGAGGCGAAGATGCGGTTGGGGTACCGCTCGCTCTTGGCCTCCTCGGTGGCCTCCACCGTGACGTTGCGGTACTTCGCGAGACCGGTGCCGGCGGGGATCAGCTTTCCGATGATCACGTTCTCCTTCAGGCCCACGAGCGGGTCGCGCTTGCCCTCCATCGCGGCCTGCGTCAGCACGCGCGTCGTCTCCTGGAACGACGCCGCCGACAGCCACGACTCGGTCGCGAGCGACGCCTTCGTGATGCCCATCAGCTCCGGGCGACCGGACGCGGGGCGCTTGCCCTCTGCCACGGCGGCACGGTTGATGTCGATGAACCGACGCGAGTCGACCATCTCGCCGGGCAGCAGCTCGGTCTCGCCGTGGTCGACGACGGTGACCTTGCGCAGCATCTGGCGCACGATGACCTCGATGTGCTTGTCGTGGATCGGCACGCCCTGCGAGCGGTACACGCCCTGCACGCCGCCCACGAGGTACTTCTGCACCTCGCGCGCGCCCTGCACGCGCATGATCTCCTTCGGGTCCAGCGTGCCGACCTGCAGCGGCTGGCCGACCTCGACGTGCTGGCCGTCCTCGACGAGGAGGGTGGCGCGCTTGAGCACCGGGTAGACGTGCGGCTCGTCGCCGTTGTCGGGCGTGAGGATGACCTTCTTCTGCTTCTCGGTCTCCTCGATCGTGATCCGGCCGGTCGCGTCCGCGATCGGCGAGGACCCCTTCGGGGTGCGCGCCTCGAACAGCTCCTGCACACGCGGCAGACCCTGGGTGATGTCCTCGGCGGACGCCGAGCCACCGGTGTGGAACGTGCGCATCGTCAGCTGCGTGCCGGGCTCGCCGATCGACTGGGCCGCGATGATGCCCACGGCCTCGCCGATGTCGACGGTCTTGCCGGTCGCGAGCGACCGTCCGTAGCACTGCGCGCAGACGCCGACGGCCGAGTCGCAGGTGAGCACCGAACGGACCTTGATGGTCTCGATGCCGCCCTCGACGAGCTTGTTGATGAGCACGTCGCCCACGTCGTCGCCCGCGGCGGCCAGCACCGCACCGGACGCGTCGACCACATCGGCGGCCAGGGTGCGCGCGAACACCGAGTTCTCGACGTTCGGGTCCTTGACCAGCACGCCCGCGGCGTCCAGCGCCGCGATCGGCAGCTCGAGGCCCTTGCTCGTGCCGCAGTCCTCCTCGCGGATGATGACGTCCTGCGAGACGTCGACCAGGCGCCGGGTCAGGTAGCCCGAGTCGGCGGTGCGCAGCGCCGTGTCGGCCAGACCCTTGCGGGCACCGTGCGTCGCGATGAAGTACTCCGCCACGCTCAGCCCCTCGCGGTACGAGGAGATGATCGGACGGGCGATGATCTCACCCTTCGGGTTGTTCACCAGGCCGCGCATACCGGCGATGTTCCGGATCTGCAGCCAGTTGCCTCGGGCGCCCGAGCTCACCATGCGGTTGATGGTGTTGTCCTCCGGGAAGTTGGCGCGCATGGCGGCCTGCACCTCGTCGGTGGCCTCGGTCCAGATCTTGATCAGCTCGGTGCGGCGCTCCGCATCCGTGGTCAGACCCTTCTCGTACTGCGCCTGGACCTTCGCGGCCTGCTTCTCGTAGCCGGCGATGATCTCAGGCTTGCTCGGCGGGGTCAGGATGTCGCTGAGCGCCACCGTGACACCCGAACGGGTGGCCCAGTAGAAGCCGGCGTCCTTGATCCGGTCGAGAGAGGCCGCGACCTCCACCTTCGGGTACTCCTCGGCCAGCTTGTTCACGATCTGCGACAGCTTGCCCTTGTCCGCCTGCTCACGCACGAACGGGTAGCCCTTGGGCAGCGTGTCGTTGAAGATCGCCTGACCCAGCGACGCGTCCACGAGGCCGTGACGCTCGTAGCCCTCCGGCGCCTCGCCCTCGAGGAAGGTGAGACCGGGAACGCGGATGCGGACCTTGGCCTGCAGGTCGAGGGTCCCCTCGTCCTTGGCCAGGATCGCCTCGCCGACCGAGCCGAAGACGCGACCCTCGCCGAGCGCGCCGTCCTTGAGGGTCGTCAGGTGGTGCAGACCGATGATCATGTCCTGCGAGGGCAGGGTCACCGGGCGGCCGTCGGACGGCTTCAGGATGTTGTTCGAGGCGAGCATCAGGATGCGGGCCTCGGCCTGCGCCTCGACCGACAGCGGCAGGTGCACGGCCATCTGGTCGCCGTCGAAGTCGGCGTTGAACGCCGCGCACACGAGCGGGTGGAGCTGGATGGCCTTGCCCTCGACCAGCTGCGGCTCGAACGCCTGGATGCCCAGGCGGTGCAGCGTGGGCGCACGGTTGAGCAGCACCGGACGCTCGCGGATGATCTCCTCGAGCACGTCCCACACCTCGGGACGGGTGCGCTCCACGGCGCGCTTGGCCGCCTTGATGTTCTGCGAGTGGCCGAGGTCGATCAGGCGCTTGATCACGAACGGCTTGAACAGCTCGAGCGCCATCTCCTTGGGCAGACCGCACTGGTGGAGCTTGAGCTGCGGGCCCACGATGATCACCGAACGACCCGAGTAGTCCACGCGCTTGCCGAGCAGGTTCTGGCGGAACCGGCCCTGCTTGCCCTTGAGCATGTCGCTCAGCGACTTCAGCGCCCGGTTGCCGGTGCCCGTGACCGGGCGGCCGCGGCGGCCGTTGTCGAACAGCGCGTCGACGGCCTCCTGCAGCATCCGCTTCTCGTTGTTGACGATGATCTCGGGGGCGCCGAGGTCGATCAGGCGGCGCAGACGGTTGTTGCGGTTGATCACGCGGCGGTACAGGTCGTTCAGGTCGCTGGTGGCGAAACGGCCGCCGTCGAGCTGGACCATCGGGCGCAGCTCCGGCGGGATCACCGGGACCACGTCGAGCACCATCGAGGCCGGGCTCATGCCGGTCGTGAGGAACGAGTTGACGACCTTGAGGCGCTTGATCGCACGGATCTTGCGCTGGCCCTTGCCCTCCGAGATCTGCAGGTGCAGCGAGTCCGCCTCGGCCTGCAGGTCGAACGCCTCCAGGCGGCGCTTGATGGACTCGGCGCCCATGTGGGCCTCGAAGTACTGTCCGAAGCGGTCGACGAGCTCGTTGAAGACCTCGTCCTCCGCCTTGAGCTGGCCCACCTCGAGGGTGCGGAAGTCCTCCCACACGCGCTCGAGACGGCCGATCTGCTCGTCCGCGTTCTTGCGGATCTGCGCCATCTCCTTCTCGGCGGCGTCCTTGACCTTCTTCTTCGCGTCGGCCTTGGCGCCCTCCGCCTCGAGCCCGGCGAGCTCCTCCTCCAGCGCGGCCAGACGCGTGGCCACACGGGCGTCGCGGCGGTCGCCGAGGTTCTTGATCTCCAGGCGCAGGTTCTGCTCGTGCGTGGGGAGGTCGCGGTGGCGGGCCTCCTCGTCGACCGAGATCACCATGTAGGCGGCGAAGTAGATGACCTTCTCGAGGTCCTTCGGCGCCATGTCGAGCAGGTACCCGAGGCGCGAGGGCACGCCCTTGAAGTACCAGATGTGGGTGACGGGCGCGGCGAGCTCGATGTGGCCCATGCGCTCGCGGCGGACGGAGCTCTTGGTGACCTCCACGCCGCAGCGCTCGCAGACGATGCCCTTGAAGCGGACGCGCTTGTACTTGCCGCAGGCGCACTCCCAGTCGCGGGAGGGGCCGAAGATCTGCTCGCCGAACAGGCCGTCCTTCTCCGGCTTCAGCGTGCGGTAGTTGATGGTCTCGGGCTTCTTGACCTCGCCGAAGGACCAACGACGGATGTCGTCGGCGGTGGCCAGACCGATACGAAGCTCATCGAACGTGGTTGCGTCGAGCACTGGTTCTCCTGTGTCTTGCGTAGTCGCGAATATCGGCCGGGTCAGATCTCGTCGATGGACGAGGACTCGAAGCGGCTGGAGATGTTGATGCCAAGCTCCTCCGCCGCGCGGAAGGCGTCGTCATCCGTGTCGCGGAGGTTGACCGCGGTGCCGTCGGCGGAGAGCACCTCGACGTTCAGGCAGAGCGACTGCATCTCCTTCATGAGCACCTTGAACGACTCCGGGATGCCGGGCTCCTGGATGTTCTCGCCCTTGACGATCGCCTCGTACACCTTGACGCGGCCGAGGATGTCGTCCGACTTGATCGTGAGGAGCTCCTGCAGCGCGTACGCGGCGCCGTAAGCCTCCAGCGCCCACACCTCCATCTCGCCGAACCGCTGGCCGCCGAACTGGGCCTTACCGCCCAGGGGCTGCTGCGTGATCATCGAGTAGGGGCCGGTCGAGCGGGCGTGGATCTTGTCGTCGACCAGGTGGTGCAGCTTCAGGATGTACATGTAGCCGACCGAGATCGGAGCCGGGAACGGCTCGCCGGTGCGGCCGTCGAACAGCGTCGTCTTGCCGCTGCCGCCGATCAGGCGCTCGCCGTCGCGGTTCGGGGTCGTGGAGTCCAGCAGGCCCACGATCTCCTCCTCGAAGGCGCCGTCGAACACGGGGGTCGCGACCTTCGTGCCGGGGGCGGCCTCGCGGGCGCCGGCGGGCAGCTGCGCGGCCCACTCCGGCGTCCCCTCGACCTTCCAGCCCTGCTTGGCGATCCATCCGAGGTGGGTCTCGAGCACCTGGCCGAAGTTCATCCGGCCCGGGATGCCGAGCGGGTTCAGGATGACGTCCACCGGCGTGCCATCGGCGAGGAAGGGCATGTCCTCGATCGGGAGGATCTTGGCGATGACGCCCTTGTTGCCGTGGCGGCCGGCGAGCTTGTCGCCCTCGGTGATCTTGCGCTTCTGGGCGATGAAGACCACGACGCGGCGGTTGACGCCGCTGCCGAGCTCGTCGTCGCCGTCCTCGGCGTTGAACTCCTTGACCGCGATGACCGTGCCGCGCTCGCCGTGCGGCACCTTCAGCGAGGTGTCGCGGACCTCGCGGCTCTTCTCGTTGAAGATCGCGCGCAGCAGCCGCTCCTCGGCGCTCAGCTCGGTCTCGCCCTTGGGCGTGACCTTGCCGACGAGGATGTCGCCGGGACGCACCTCGGCGCCGATGCGCACGATGCCGCGCTCGTCGAGGTCCTTCAGCAGGTCGGGGCTGACGTTGGGGAGGTCACGGGTGATCTCCTCCTTGCCGAGCTTGGTGTCGCGGGCATCCACCTCGTACTCCTCGATGTGGATCGAGGAGAGGGTGTCGTCCTTGACGAGATCCTGGCTGAGGATGATGGCGTCCTCGAAGTTGTGGCCTTCCCACGTCATGAACGCGACGAGGAGGTTCTTGCCGAGCGCGAGCTCGCCGTTCTCCGTCGCCGGGCCGTCGGCGATGACCTCGCCGGCCTCGATGCGCTCGCCCTGCGAGACGACCACGCGCTGGTTGTACGAGTTGCCCTGGTTGGAGCGCTCGAACTTGCCCAGGAAGTAGTGGTCGTAGTCGCCGTCGTCGGTCATGACGGTCACGGCGTCCGCCGAGACCTCGCTGACGACGCCCGACCGGGCGGCGACGGTGACCTCGCCCGCGTCGACCGCGGCGTAGCCCTCCATGCCGGTGCCGACCAGCGGCGACTCGGCCCGCACCAGCGGCACCGCCTGACGCTGCATGTTCGCGCCCATGAGGGCGCGATTGGCGTCGTCGTGCTCGAGGAACGGGATGAGGGAGGTCGCCACCGACACCATCTGGCGCGGGGAGACGTCCATGTAGCCGATCTCCTCCGAGTGGAAGAGGTCGACCTCGCCGCCCTGGCCGCGACGGGCCAGCACGCGGTCGTTCACGAACTTGCCGCTCGCATCCAGCTCGGCGCCGGCCTGCGCGACGATGAAGTCGTTCTCCTCGCCGGCGGTCAGGTAGTCGATCTGGTCGGTGACCCGGCCGTCGACGACCTTGCGGTACGGCGTCTCGATGAAGCCGAACGCGTTGATGCGCGCGAAGGTCGCGAGCGAGCCGATCAGGCCGATGTTCGGGCCTTCCGGCGTCTCGATCGGGCACATGCGGCCGTAGTGCGAGGGGTGGACGTCGCGGACCTCGACGCCGGCGCGCTCACGCGACAGACCGCCGGGGCCCAGCGCCGACAGGCGGCGCTTGTGGGTCAGACCCGCGAGCGGGTTGTTCTGGTCCATGAACTGCGACAGCTGCGAGGTGCCGAAGAACTCCTTGATCGCGGCCACGACGGGGCGCACGTTGATCAGGGTCTGCGGGGTGATCGCCTCGATGTCCTGCGTGGTCATGCGCTCGCGGACCACGCGCTCCATGCGGGACAGACCGGTGCGCACCTGGTTCTGGATGAGCTCGCCGACCGCGCGGATGCGGCGGTTGCCGAAGTTGTCGATGTCGTCGACGTCGATGCGGATCTCGGCGGGCTGGCCGCCCCGGAGCCCGGAGAAGGTCGCGTCGCCGCGGTGCAGGCGCACCAGGTACTTGATGGTGGCGACGATGTCGGAGGTGGTCAGCACCGACTCGGTGAGCGAGCCGTCCAGGCCCAGCTTCTGGTTGATCTTGTAGCGGCCGACCTTGGCGAGGTCGTAGCGCTTGGGCGAGAAGTAGAAGTTGTCCAGCAGCGCACGGGCGGCCTCGGCGGCCACCTGCTCGCCCGGGCGGAGCTTGCGGTAGATGTCGCGGAGCGCGTCCTCCTTGGTGAGGATCGTGTCCTTCTCCAGGGTCTCCTCGATCGAGGCGAAGCCGGCGAACTCGTTCAGGATGTCCTCGGAGGAGAGCCCCAGCGCCTTCAGGAACACGGTGACCGACTGCTTGCGCTTGCGGTCGATGCGCACGCCCACCTGGTCGCGCTTGTCGATCTCGAACTCGAGCCAGGCGCCGCGGCTGGGGATGATGCGCGCCGAGACGATGTCCTTGTCGCTGGTCTTGTCGGCCACGCGGTCGAAGTACACGCCCGGGCTGCGGACCAGCTGCGAGACCACGACACGCTCGGTGCCGTTGATGATGAACGTGCCCTTGTCGGTCTGCAGCGGGAAGTCGCCCATGAACACCGTCTGGGTCTTGATCTCACCCGTCTGGTGGTTCATGAACTCGGCCTCGACGTACAGCGGGGCGGAGTAGGTCTTGCCGCGGTCCTTGCACTCCTCGATCGTGTACTTCTCGGGCTCGAGGTAGGGGTTGGTGAAGCTCAGCTGCATCGTCTCGCTGAGGTCTTCGATGGGCGAGATCTCCTCGAAGATCTCTTCCAGCCCGCTGATCTCCGGCACGTCGGTGCGGCCCTCGGCCTTGGCCTGCTCGACCCGCGCCTTCCACGCGTCGTTGGCGACGAGCCAGTCGAAGGACTCGGTCTGCAGCGCGAGCAGATCGGGGACCGTGAGGGTGTCGGTGATCTTGGCGAACGAGAGACGCGATGCTCCGCGTCCGTTCTTGGGGGTGGCGGGAGTGGATGCGTTCGGCGCAGCAGCCAAGGGGATAACCTCCATGGGCCCGGGCGGGGCTCGTTCCTTGTCGTCAGGGTGGAGTGCTCGATCCTCCCCGGAGCGTGAATGCCGCACGCCGCGATCTGCGGGGGCACGCACGCACAGCCGACCACCATATGAAGACAGGGGGATTCAGAGCGCAACTACCAACAGTACGGCATCCGATGACCAATGTCCAGTCGGATTCTTGACGACTTTCGGATGCTGCGGTATAACCCGCGCGTGCCGCCCTCAGCCGGTGCGGAAGCGGATGCGGGTGCCCGGCGCGGCCTGGGCGAGCGCGTCCAACGACGCGTCGTCGACGACGGCGATGACGGGGTAGCCGCCGGTGACCGGCCCGTCGGCGAGGAGGATGACCGGACGCCCGGCCGGCGGCACCTGGAGCGCACCCGGCACCATGCCCTCGCTGGGCAGCTCGCCGTGGTCCGTGCGCGTGAGGACCGGACCGTCGAGGCGGATGCCGACCCGGTCGGCGTCCGCGGTGACGGTCCAGATCGCGTCCGTCAGCATCCGGTGCGCGGCCGCGCTGAACCACCCGGCCCGCGGGCCCGGGCGCAGCGTCAGGATCGGCTCCGCGGGCGGCCACCCCCACGGCCCGGCGTCGAGCGGAGGCGGCGGGCAGACGGCG
>NZ_JASGEL010000074.1:0-4274 GCF_047606385.1 Microbacterium sp. | reverse complement strand
GCCTCCGGCGGGACCGCGGCCGCCGCGCGACCCACGGGCCAGTCCGGCCCGGCGTGGGCGGGCCGGTGCTGCGCCGCATCCTGGTCCATGTGCATCACCATAGGACGCCGCCGATCCCGCCGGCCGCCGCGTGGGGTCGGCGGCGCATCGTCAGACCCGCTTGGTGTCGCGGCGGAAGAAGTACGCCGTGCCGGCCAGGAACAGCCCCAGCCACACGATGGCGTTCACGAGCGCCCAGATGTCGAACGGGTCTCCGGTCAGCGGTGCGCGAGCGATCTGGCTGATCCCGTAGACGGGGGTGAAATGCGCGATGGTCTGCATGAAGTCGGGCATGCTGCTCAGCGGATAGAACAGGCCTCCCAGAAAGGCGAGGAACACGATCACGAGGCTCGTGATCTGCGCGGCGTTCTCGCCCGGCACGATGTAGCCGACCATCAGTCCGAGCGTCGTGAAGACGGCCCCGGCGAGCAGCCATCCGGCGAGACCGGTGGCGATCCACTGCACCGCGTCCAGCTGCACACCGGTCACGGCGCCGGCGAGATAGGTGGCGGCCACGGCGAGCAGGCCCAGCAGCATCCCCGCGATCATCTTCGTGATGACGTTGACGAGGGGGTTCAGCGGCGTCAGCCGCAGCTGCCGACTCCAGCCCTGAGCGCGTTCCACGGCCACGGACGCGCCGGTCTGGGTCGCGGACATCATGGCGCCGTACATCGCCATCGACACCATGATGTAGGCCGCCACCGACGGGCCGCCCGCGGACAGCGGCGTGTCGGTGAGGGGGACGTCGCGCTGCGGCAGGCCGATGAGGATGTACATCACCACCGGGAAGGCGACCGTGAACAGCAGCGTGCGCCGGTTGCGCAGCTTGCGCTTGAGCTCGATGCCGAGATAGGTGAGGGTGAAGCCGCCCAGCGGCGGCACACGGCGATCGAGTCGTACGCGATCGGTGGCGATGGTCATGACCGGTGTCCTTCGGTGGGGTCTGCGGTGAGGGCGAGGAAGACGCTCTCGAGGCTCTGCGCCTCGATCTCGAGGTCGCGGGCGGAGGTCGCGGTGAGCAGGTGACGGGCCACGGCATCCGAGTCGCGGGTGTGAAGGGATACGCGGTCGCCCGCGATCTCCACCCCGTCGACCGACGGCAGCGCGGCGAGCGCGACCTGGTCGGCACCCGGCAGCGTCGCCCGCACGATGCGTCCGGCCACGAGGTTCTTGATCTCGGTCGTGCTCCCGTCGGCGACGATGCGTCCGCGGCTCATGAGCACGATGCGGTCGGCGTACTCGTCGGCCTCGTCGAGGTAGTGGGTCGCGAACAGCACCGTGCGCCCCCGCGCGGCATCCGCTCGGATGGAGCTCCAGAACGAGCGCCGGCCCTCGACGTCCATCCCGGTGGTCGGCTCGTCGAGGATGAGCAGCCCCGGATCGCTCAGCAGCGCCATCGCGAACCGCAGCCGCTGCTGCTGGCCGCCGGAGCAGACGCGGACGCGACGGTCGGCGATCTCGACGATGCCGGCGCGCCGCATGACCTCGTCGACCGGCCGGGTGTCGACGAACAGGCTCGCCGTCAGCTGCAGCGTCTCGCGCACGGTGATGTCCCCCAGCAGGCCGCCGGTCTGCAGCACCGCGGAGACGAGCCCGTGCGCGATCGCCGCGCGCGGCGACTCGCCGAAGACCTGCACCTCTCCGCCGTCGGGGTGGCTCAGACCGAGCAGCATGTCGATCGTGGTGGTCTTCCCGGCACCGTTCGGGCCGAGGAAGGCGACGATCTCGCCCTGGCGCACGGTGAGGCCGACGCCGTCGACGGCGTGGACCTTCCCGAACGCCTTGCGCAGCCCGACGGCGCGGACGGCGTCGACGGCGGTGGACGGCGGTGAGGAGGCGGCGGCGGTGCGGGATGCGGTGTCCATATCTTTCATGGTGCCTGCCCGTTGCCGCCCGCTCCCCACACGCCCGTCACGTCCTCCCCATGACATCCGTCATGGCGGCGGATGCGAGCGGACCGCGGCATCGGGTAGACTGAGGCGGTTGTCCGGCAGCGCCGAGTGCGCATGAGACCGAGACGACGTGCATTACACCCTCCTGCTGCCGGGAAACGCCCGACAGCCGTTCTAGTCCGAAGGAGGTGGGTTAGTGACGCACACGCACCAGTACGAGCTCATGGTCATCATCGATCCCGCGATCGACGAGCGCCAGGTGGCCCCGAACCTCGACAGGTTCCTGAAGGTCATCACCGCTGATGGTGGCTCGATCGACAATGTCGACGTGTGGGGCAAGCGCCGGCTCGCGTACGAGATCCAGAAGAAGAACGAGGGCATCTACGCCGTCGTGAACTTCACTGCGACCAGCGAGGCCACGCAGGAGCTCGACCGTCAGCTGAAGCTGGCCGAGATCGTCATGCGCACCAAGGTCCTGCGTGCCGAGGAGGCCATCGCTCAGGTGGCGGCCGAGGCCAAGCGCGCCGAGGAGAAGGCAGCCCGCAAGGCTGCTGCTCCGGCGAAGGCTGCGAAGGCGTAAGGGCCATGGCCGGCGAGACGATCATCACCGTCGTGGGAAACCTCACGGCAGACCCCGAACTGCGCTACACGCAGAACGGGCTCCCCGTCGCGAACTTCACGATCGCATCGACGCCGCGCAACTTCGACCGTCAGACGAACGAGTGGAAGGACGGCGAAGCGCTGTTCCTCCGCGCGTCCGTGTGGCGTGAGTTCGCCGAGCACGTGGCGGGTTCGCTGACCAAGGGCAGCCGGGTCATCGCGACCGGGCGTCTCAAGCAGCGCTCCTACCAGGACCGCGAGGGCAACAACCGCACCGCGATCGAGCTGGAGGTCGACGAGATCGGCCCGAGCCTGCGGTACGCCACGGCGCAGGTCACCCGCGCCGCCGGCGGCGGTGGCGGCGCCCCGCGCGGCCAGGTCGCTCCCGCCGACGAGCCGTGGGCGACCCCCGGGTCCGCCAACACGGCCGATGCGTGGGGTGCCCCGGGCGCCTACGGCGACGACACGCCGTTCTGATCTCAACGATTCCGGACGCCGCGTGCCCGCGGCGTCCGTCTCACAACTCTTAAGGAACCAACATGGCTGGAAAGTCGAGCGGCGACCGCCGCAAGCCGCGGAAGGGCGCGAAGAACGCCGCTCCCGCGAAGGCGATCCGCGTGGGCGTCATTGACTACAAGGACGTCGCCACGCTGCGCAAGTTCATCTCGGAGCGCGGGAAGATCCGTGCCCGTCGCATCACCGGCGTCTCGGTGCAGGAGCAGCGTCTGATCGCCACCGCGATCAAGAACGCACGCGAGATGGCGCTCCTGCCGTACGCGGGTGCGGGCCGGTAAGGAGCACCCACATGGCAAAGCTGATTCTCACGAACGAGGTCACCGGGCTCGGTAGCGCCGGCGACGTTGTCGAGGTCAAGAACGGGTACGCCCGCAACTACCTCATCCCCCAGGGCTTCGCAGTGGCCTGGACCCGTGGCGGCGAGAAGCAGGTCGCGTCGATCCGCGCCGCGCGCGAGGCCCGGGCGATCCACGACCATGAAGAGGCCGTGGCGCTGAAGGACTCGCTCGAGTCGAACAAGGTCAAGCTGTCCGTGAAGGCCGGCGCCGAGGGGCGCCTGTTCGGCGCGGTCAAGACCGGCGACGTGGCCGACGCGGTCAAGGCCGCGGGCCTGGGCGAGCTGGACAAGCGCAAGATCCAGATCACCTCTCCCATCAAGGCCGTCGGCGAGCACGAGGCCACCGTCCGCCTGCGCGACGACCTGACCGCTGTGATCACCCTGCAGGTGGTCGCCGCCAAGTAAGACCCGTGCCCTACCCGGGCGCGCTTTCGCGGATGGCGCGGAGCCGACAAGGCTCCGCGCCATCCGTCTTCCGGCACCGGATGCGGTGTGGTGTCACACTCGCAGGACGGCTCCGTCCCGACGGCCGCCGACGCGAAGCGCGAGCGCCCCGGCCGCCAGCAGCAGCGCGGCCAGCAGCCCGATCGCGAGCCCGTTCGCACCGCCGGTGAGGGCGAGCACCGTCGCCGCGACCGCGGCGACGGCCGCCGTGGTCGCGGCGGCGATCGTCGTGGTGCCCGCGTCGCCGCCGCTGGACCCGTCACCGGGGTCGCTGGGCGTGACGGGCTCGGTCGGGAGCGCCGGCGTCGTGGGCACGACCACGGTGGTCGTCGCGCCGCTGGTGGTGCTGTCGCCGATGATCGAGATGGCGTTGCCGGCGATGGTGACGGGTGCGGTGACTGGGGCGATCAGCTGGGTGCCGCCGAGCAGCGAGTCGTCGCCGCTGG
>NZ_JASGEL010000073.1:0-6667 GCF_047606385.1 Microbacterium sp. | reverse complement strand
GCACCACGGCGGCCGCCCACGCCCGTCGCGCCGACGCGCTCACGGCCGGGCGCCGGTTCCGCGCCGCCCGGGGCCTCACGCATCCGATCGACGACTTCCTCTACACGTACTACTCGTACAAGCCGTCCCTGCTGCGCCGGTGGCATCCGGGTGCCGGGGTCGTGCTGGCCGACGCGCCGGAACGCGCCGGGTGGCGGTGGTACCGCGCCGACGGCGACGGCGTGAGCGTGGACGCCGCGGCGTTCCGCGCCGAGCGGGCCGTGCTGCTGCGGGCGATCGGCGGCATCCTGCACGGCGCCCTGTCGCGCAATCCCCGGCTGGGCTGCTTCGGGCTGCACGAGTGGGCGATGGTCTACCGCGAACCCGAGACCCGGCACGCGGTGCCCCTGCGGCTGGGCGCGACGGGCACGGACGCGGTGGTCGAGGCGCACGAGCTGCACTGCACGCACCTGGACGCGTTCCGGTTCTTCACGCCGTCGGCGGCGCCCCGCAACGCGACCGTGCTGTCGCGGGCGGGCCAGGCGGCCGCGGAGCAGCCCGGCTGCCTGCACGCCAACATGGACCTGTACAAGTGGGCCGTCAAGCTCGGGCCGCTCGTGCCGGGCGATCTGCTGCTCGACGCGTTCGAGCTGGCCCGCGACATCCGCGTCGTCGACATGCGGGCCTCGCCGTACGACCTGCGCGAGTGGGGCTACGCGCCGATCGAGGTGGAGACGGACGCCGGCAAGCGCGAGTACATCGCGCGCCAGCGCGGGTTCGCCGAGCGCGCCCGTCCGCTGCGCGCGGCGCTGCTGCAGATCGCGGGCGGCCAGGTCTGGCACCGGCGTTCGCCGGTGCGAGACTTCTGAGTGATGCTGCATCTCCTCCGCCGGGCCCGGTCCCGATGACCCCGTCGCGCCGGACCGCCGTCGCCCTGCTCGTGGCGGCGTGCTTCTTCATGGAGAACCTGGACGGCACGATCGTCACGACCGCCGCCCCCGCGATCGCCGCCGACCTGGGGGTGAACGCGGCCGCGATCGCCATCACGGTGACCGCGTTCCTGCTCGCGGTCGCCGTCGTCATCCCCGCATCTGGCTGGCTGACCGACCGGCTCGGCGTGCGACGGGTGTTCCTCGCCGCGATCGCGCTGTTCACGATCGCGAGCGTGCTGTGCGCGGTGAGCCTCAGCCTGCCGATGCTCGTGGCGATGCGGGTGCTGCAGGGCGTGGGCGGTGCGCTCATGGTGCCGGTCGGACGACTCGCGGTGCTGCGGGTGACGCCGAAGTCGGAGATCATCCGGGCGATCGCGATCCTCGTGTGGCCGGGGCTGGTGGCGCCGGTGATCGCGCCGTTCCTCGGCGGGGTGCTGACGACGTACGCGTCGTGGCACTGGATCTTCCTGGTCAACGTGCCGTTCGGGCTCGTCGCGTTCGGGTTCGCCCTGTTCCTGGTGACCGACGTGGAGCTGCCGGCGGCATCCCGTTTCGACTGGTACGGGCTGGTCGCCACCGTGGTGGGCCTGGGCGCGCTGCTGTGGGCCGCCGGCACCGTCACCGAGTCCGGCGCGGACGTGCCGGTCCTGATCGTGGTGACGGCGATCGGTGTGGTCGCGACGGCCCTGGCGATCCGTCATCTGCTGCGTACGCCGTTCCCGCTCGTGGACCTGCGCGCCTTCCGTCACGAGTCGTTCCGCGTCGCCAACGCGAGCGGCTCGCTCTATCGCGCCACGATCAGCGCCGTGCCGTTCCTGCTGCCGTTGCTGTTCCAGGACGCGTTCGGCTGGTCGGCGGTGGCCTCCGGCGCGATCGTGCTGACCCTGTTCATCGGGAATGCGGCGATCAAGCCGGCGACGACACGGATGCTGCACGGCTTCGGCTTCCGGAGCGTGCTCGTCGTCTCGATCGTCGTCGGCATCGCCTGCATGGTCGCGATGGCGTTCCTGACGGCGGCGGTGCCGATCGCGCTCATCGTGGTGCTGCTCGTGATCAGCGGCGCGGCGCGGTCGGTCGGGTTCACGGTGTACACCACGATCACCTTCGCCGACATCTCGGCCGGCGAGATGACCTCGGCGAACACCCTCAACTCGACCCTGCAGCAGCTCTCGTCCGGTGTGGGCGTCGCGGTCGGCGGGCTGAGCCTCGCCGTGGGACAGGTCTGGGGCCCGGGCGCCGTGCCCTATCGCTTCGCGTTCCTCGTCATCGCCGCGCTCACGCTCGTCCCGCTCGTCGAGGCCGCGCGCATGTCGCGCGACGCCGGCAGCTCGCTCACGCGACGCGCCTGACTCCGGCGTCGCGACGACCGTGAACGCCGATGTCGTCGCCGTTCCGCTGCGCGGCGCGGTGCCGTTACCGTGGCACCGTTCCCCACCCGGACCACGAACAGGAGACATCATGACCGAGCAGCAGATCCGCCAGATCGTCCTGGCGACCGACGACCTCGACGCGTCGATCGCGTTCTACGAGGGGCTCGGCTTCCCGTTGAAGTTCCGTGATGGCGACCACTACGCCGCGCTGGACGGCGGGACCGTGACGCTCGCGCTCGCGACTCCGCTCGACCACCCGATCCCCGGCCAGATCGTCGTGGGCATCAAGACCGACGACGTGGATGCCGCGGCCGCCGCGATCGAGGAGGCGGGCGGCGGGATCGCCCGTGCGGCGTACGACGACGCGCACGAGCGTCGGGCGGTCGTCTACGACAACCAGGGCAACGGGATCGTGCTGTACAAGTCGATCCAACGCTGACGAGCACGCCTCGACCCCGGGTACGAGGCTCGAGCGCGGTTGTCCACAGGTTCATGACCGCACGGTCGCGTGTCGGAGGCCGGCCATATCATTAGTACATGTATTCGAACCTCCGATTCGGCTTCAGCGACGCGGATGCCGCGGAGCTGGCGGACGTCGTGCATGAGGCGCTCGCGGCGCAACGCGAAGCGGAGGCGGCGCAGGCGCGACTGACCCGCGCGCTGGCGCGCGCCGGGGCGATCGCCCATCGGCAGACCGACGGGGCGTCCGCCGACGTGAAGGAGCGGGAGATGGCGTTGCGCTCGGTCGCCGCCGAGCTCGGCGGCACGCTGCGGGTCTCCGACCGGTCGGCACAGCGTCAGATCGATCGGGCCGAGACGCTGGTGACCAGATTCCCGGCGACGCTGGCCGCGTGGGAGGCAGGTCGCATCACTCGCGGGCATGTCTATGTGATCACAGATCTCGGCCTGCCGCTGCCGGACGAGGCGCTCCCCCGGTTCGAGCAGACGGCGGTGGCGCGCTGCGAACAGGAGGTTCCCGGACGGGTGCGCGCCGGACTGGCGATCCTGGCCGAGCGGCTCCATCCGCGAACGCTCGGCGAGCGTCATCGAGCCGCACGAGAGGGCCGATGCGTACGAGACTGCGACCTGCCGGATGCCATGGCCGCGCTCACGCTGATCGGCCCGGCCATCACGGTCCACGCCATGTACGACCGGCTCACCCGGCAGGCCGTCGCCAGCGTCGAGGCTCGCGCACGAGCGAAGGAGCGCCTCCGTGTCCGCACGGCAACGGATCACGACGAGATCCTCGCATCCGACCCCCGCACGATGGACCAGCTGCGCGCCGACATCCTGACCGACATGGTCCTCACGGCTCAGCCCGGCGCCGATCCCACCCGCACCGACGACGGTCCCGGCACGCTGGGCGCCATCCGCGCGACGGTCCAGGTCGTGGTTCCCGCACTCACGCTGCTGGGCGTCGACGACCACCCCGCCGACCTCGTCGGCCACGCCCCCATCGACGCCGACACCGCCAGGCGCCTCGCCGGAGCGGTCCCCACCGCGTGGGCGCGGATCCTCACCCACCCCGTCGCCGGCGCCGTGCTCGCGACCGACACCCGGTTCGCGGAAGGACCCTTGCGCCGGCATCTGCGCGCCCGCGACAGCCACTGCCGATTCCCCGGGTGCCGCGTCCCTGCCGTCCGCTGCGAGATCGATCACACTGTCGACCATGCCGCCGGCGGCCCGACGCGCCTCTCGAACCTGGCGGGGCTCTGCAGGCGACATCACTCCATGAAGCAGTTCACCGCCTGGCGAGTCCGGCAGCTGGGTGACGGCGTCCTGGAATGGACATCGCCCCTGGGCGAGGTCTACATCGACGACCCACCCGCGCCGACGGTGCATTTCGTCCCGGACGGCGATCCGCCTCCGTTCTGACCCGCTCTCGCGGAGGTCTCAGCGTTCGGCGATGATCGCCCGCTCGACGAGGTGGGCGGACAGCATCCGCTGCACGCCCTTGGCCGCAGACCGTCCGGCCCGGTTCGCGCCGATCGTGCTCGCCGACGGGCCGTAGCCGACCAGCTGCACGCGGGGGTCCACGACCGCGGTGGTCCCCCGCCCGTTGCGGTCGAGCCGGATCCCGCCGGCTGCTGACCGCAGGTGCAGAGGCGCGAGATGGCCGATCGCCGGCCGGAAACCGGTCGCCCAGAGGATGACGTCGATGCGCTCGAAGGCGCCGTCTGCCCAGCGCACCCTGTCGGGCTCGATCCGCTGGAACATCGGCCGCCGGGCCGCGTAGGCGCCGAGCCGTTCGGCCTCGCGCTCCTGCGGGCGCAGCATGAGCCCGGTGACGCTCACCACGCTCTGCGGCGGCAGACCCTTTGACACCCGCTCCTCGACGAGCGCGACGGCGGCGGCTCCGGCTTCCGGCGTGAACTCGTCCGTCCGCCACACCGGCTCCCTACGGGTGACCCACAGCGTGTCGGTGATCGGGGCCAGCGCGCCGAGGAATTGCACGGCCGACGCTCCGCCGCCGACGACGAGCACCCGCTTGCCGATGAAGTGCTCCGGGCCGGGGTAGTCGACCGTGTGCAGCTGCTCGCCGAGGAAGGTCTCCATGCCCGGGTAGTGCGGGATGAACGGATGCGTCCACGTGCCCGTCGCGTTCACCACGGTGCGGCTGCGCCACTCCCGCAGCCCTGACCGTGTGAGGAGGATGCCGCCGTCGTCGACGACGTGGTCGACCCGCACCGGCCGGACGACCGGCAGACCGTGCGCACGCTCGTATGCGGCGAAGGACGCGGGCACGACGACGTTCGCGCGGCGGCCGTCGCGCGGCGGCGGGACATCGCCCGGCAGCTCGGCGACGCCGTGGACGTCGCGCATCGTCAGCGCGTCCCAGCGGTGCCGCCATGCACCGCCCGGCTCGGTGTCGGCATCGAGGACCACGTGGCGGATGCCGAGACGCTGCAGGTGGTAGGACGCCGACAGGCCGGCCTGCCCCGCGCCGATCACGATGCTGTCGAGGACGGTCACGACAAGCCGAACGCCGCCGGCGCTCGCGTTCTTCCTCGATCGTCGCGGGATGCCGCTACCGAGGCCGTCAGGCCGGACGGCCTCGCTCTTGGTGGACCTGAGGGGACTCGAACCCCTGACCCCCTGCATGCCATGCAGGTGCGCTACCAGCTGCGCCACAGGCCCTCATTCACCCCTCGCGGGGCAACCCTGAAAGACTACTACATCCGCCCGGGACGCACCGAATCGGGCACGCCGTCACTCGACCGAGTGCACCGGCAGGTCGAGCGGGACGACCGGGCAGTCCTTCCAGAGCCGCTCCAGGCCGTAGAAGGTGCGCTCCTCCTCGTGGAACACGTGCACCACGAGGTCTCCGAAGTCGAGCAGCACCCAGCGCGACTCCTGACGCCCCTCACGGCGGATGCGCTTGACACCCGCCTCGAGCAGCTTCTCCTCGACCTCGTCCGCGATGGCCGCGACGTTGCGCTCGTTGCGGCCGGTGACCAGCAGGAAGACGTCGACGAGCGGCAGCGGCTCCGACACGTCGAGCGCGACGAGGTCCTCCCCGCCCTTCGCGTCCGCGGCGCGCGCAGCGACCTGCAGGGCCTCGATGCCGGCAGCGGTCGCCGTCACGAGAACACGCCCGTCGCCACGGCGAGCACCAGCACGCCGATCAGCGCGAGGGCGAGCGCGCCCGCGGTGATCGCGAGCACCAGCATGAGCCTGCTGCCCTTCTCGGGGGCCGGCGGCCGGATGATCTCGTCCGCGGACTTGACCGTGCTGATCGCGGCGCTGGCTGCGATCGGGGTCGGCGAGGACGCCGGCGGCAGCTCACCGTCGATGAGGACTGCGTCAGCGTCGATGCCGTCCGTCGTGCCGGCCGCGTGACCGCGCGATCCGAGCCCTTCCGGCAGATCGAAGGTGCCGGTCAGGATGACCTCGCCGGTCGCCGTGACCGGGCCCACCAGAGGCGGCGCCGACGGGGTCTGCGACAGGATCAGCGCACTGGCGGCGGTCGTCGCGCCGTTGGTCGCGGTCTCGCGCGACAGCAGCTGGTCGAACGACGGCGGCAGGGTGGCCGCCGGGGCCTCGCCCGCGAGCAGGTCGGAGCCGAGCTGATCGGACACCGTCGCCGGCGTCGCGTCCTCTTCCGGCGCCGTGGACAGCCCCAGCGCACGCGCCGCGTCCTCCACCGGCGCCGCCGCCGCGGGCACGGTCTCCGGGGGCGGCGCGTAGCCGTGCGCAGCGGCGACGTCGGCGGAGATCACCGGCACGGAGGCGGTGCGGATGCGCTCCTGCTCCCGAGCCTGCCGCCGGGTCAGCGGCGAGACGCCGAGATCGACGCTCGCGTCGGGAGGCGGAGCCGGAGCCACCTGCGCCGGCTCGGCCGCGCGCGGCAGCGGCGCGGGCTCCGCCGGCGGGGGCGCGGCGGGG
>NZ_JASGEL010000072.1:0-6836 GCF_047606385.1 Microbacterium sp. | reverse complement strand
GTCCGCGTCGGCACGCGCGCGACCGTGCTCGCGCGCACCCCCGCCGGCTGGGCGGTGCACGTGAGCCCCGCCCCGCCCCGCGGGGAGGCGGAGGACGAGCTCGAGGCCGACGTCGTCGTCGTCGCGACCGCCGAGGGGGCGGCCCGCGCGCTGCTCGCGCCGGTCGTGCCGGGGCTCGGGACCGCGCCGCCCGAGGCTCCCGAGGTCGAGATCGTCACCCTCGTCGTCGAGGCGCCCGCGCTGGACGCCGCCCCCCGCGGCACCGGGGTGCTGACCGTCCCGCACGCCTTCGTCGCGAAGGCCCTCACCCACTCCTCGGCGAAGTGGCCGTGGGTCGCCGTGGCGCTGCCGGACGGCGTGCACGCGGTGCGCGTGTCGTTCGGCGCCCAGGACGAGCGCCCCGCGACCGCCGACCTCGACGACGACGCGGCCACCGCCCTCGCCGTCCGCGAGGCGTCCGCGCTGCTGGGCGTCGAGCTGGACCCCGCCCGCGTCCGCGGCGCGCACCGCGAACGGTTCGTGCAGTCGCAGCCGGCGGCGGTCGCCGGTCGTGCCGCCCGGGTCGCCGTCGCGCGTGCGGCCGTCCGGTCGGTCCCCGGCCTGGGAGCCGTCGGAGCGTGGCTGAGCGGCACCGGGCTCGCACAGGTCGTGCCGGACGCGGTCGCCGAGGCCGACTCGGTGCGTCGCCGTGCCCTGTTCGGCGGTGCGGACGACGGCCGCTGACCCGGCTGTCTCCCCCATCCCGCCCCGTCTTGTCAAGCGGATGCCGGTAACGGCATATGGCGTTACCCTGGGACCACTGAGACCACAGATCGGCTCCATCCACCGAGCGTGAGGAGACCCCATGAGGGGCAAGGCAGGACTCGTCATCGGACTGGCCGTGGGCTACGTCCTCGGCACACGTGCCGGACGCGAACGATACGAGCAGATCAAGGCGGGCGCGGAGAAGGTCTGGAACCTCGACCCGGTGCAGAAGCAGGTGCACAAGCTCGAGGACCTCGGCAAGTCGGCGCTGCTCGCGTTGCCGCGAGCGGTGTGGAACGGCGCGGTGGGCATCACGAAGGCCGCCACCACCAAGGGCACGCCCGGCGAGCGCCTCGACGCCGCGCTGGATGCGACGAAGGACGCCGCCGACGACGTCGCGGAGGCAGCCCAGACCTCCGCCGCTGCGGCCGAGGAGACGGCCCAGAAGGCGGCCGCCGCGGCGAAGAAGGCCACGACCGAGCACACGGGCGAGAAGTGACATGACCACGCCGCGTGGCTTCCGCGACAAATCGGACCAGGGCCTGCTGACCCTCGTCGGCGAGCTGCCGGAGCTGGTCCGCAACCTCGTCGTCGCCGAGATCGACGCCGCCAAGAAGTGGGCGGCGTTCGCGGGCAAGAACGCCGGGATCGGCGCCGGCTGGGTCGTCGGCGCGCTGTTCGTGCTGTTCTGGTCGATCCCGGCGCTCGGCGCCTTCGTCATCGCCGGCCTGTCGTCCTGGTGGCCGGTGTGGCTGTCCGCGCTGGTCGTGTTCGGCGCCATGCTCGTGCTCACCGCGGTGCTGGCGCTGCTCGGCTTCCTGCGGTTCAAGCGGATCGGCAAGGGCAACCCCGCCGCCTCGATCGCCGAGGACGTGCGCGCCGTCAAGGAGGTCACCGATGAGTTCTGAGGTCCCGGTGCCCCGCACCGCCGTTCCCCTCGGGATCGCCGACCCGGTCGAACGGGCGCGGGCCGAGCTCAAGGCGACCCTCGCGGCGATCGAGGAGAAGGCGAACGTGCCCAAGCGCGCGGGCGCCGCCCTCGAGCGGCGCACGGCGCAGTTCCGCCGGTTCGCGCAGCGCAACCCCGCCGGGGCGGTCGCCGTCGCGGTCGGCGCGGCCCTCGCGGTGGGCACCGCCGTCTGGGGAGCGGTGCGCCTCTACACCCGCTGACCGTCGGGCGCCCGGCGCCGCATTTGCCGCATCCGCTCCCCGGCGGGAGACTGGGGGCATGCCCGAGCCCCACGAGTCCACGACGCAGTTCACGCTCTGGGCGGTGTTCCGCCGCGATCCGCAGCGCCCGGTGACCGAGGGCGACGACACGGAGCTCGCCGGCATCGTGCAGCTCATCGAGGAGGGCGGGGTCACCGTCCGCGGCTTCTACGACGTGAGCGGCCTGCGCGCGGACGCCGACCTCATGGTGTGGCTGCACGGCCCCGAGCCCGAGGCGCTGCAGCGAGACCTCCGGCGCCTGCGCCGCACCGAGCTGCTGACGAATCTGCTGCCCACCTGGAACGCGATGGCCGTGCACCGCGACGCCGAGTTCAACCGCGCGCACGTGCCGGGGTTCCTGCGCGGCATCCCGCCCAAGGAGTGGCTCGTCGTCTACCCGTTCGTCCGCAGCTACGAGTGGTACCTGCTGCCCGAGGCGGAGCGGCGGCGGATGCTGGCCGACCACGGCCGCAAGGGCGCCGCGTTCACCGGGGTCACCGCCAACACGGTCGCCAGCTTCGCCCTCGGCGACTACGAGTGGGTGCTGCCGATGGAGGCCGACGAGCTCACCGACCTCGTCGACATGATGCGGGAGCTGCGTTACACCGACGCCCGCCGTCACGTGCGGGAGGAGGTGCCCTTCTACACCGGACGCCGCATCCGCACCTCGGACATCCCCGAGGTGCTGTCGTGATCCGGCTGGGCACCCGCGGCAGCGCGCTCGCGCTCGCGCAGTCGCAGCAGGTCGCCGACGCGCTGGCGCACGCCGCCGGCGAGCAGGTCGAGCTGATCACCATCACGAGCGAGGGCGACGTCTCGCGCGCCTCCCTCGCCGACTTCGGCGGCCAGGGCGTGTTCGCGACGCGCCTGCGCGAGGCGCTGCAGGCCGGCGAGTGCGACGTGCTCGTCCACTCGTTGAAGGACCTGCCGACCGCCCCCGCGCCCGGCCTGGTCGTCGGCGCGATCCCCGCCCGCGAGGACGCGCGCGACGTGGCGGTCACCCGCGACGGCACCGGGCTGCACGAGCTGCCCGCCGGCGCGGTCGTGGGCACCGGGTCGCCGCGGCGGATCGCCCAGCTGCGCATCCGCAATCCGCGCGTGCGGTGGCAGGACATCCGGGGCAACGTCGACTCGCGTCTCGCCCGGGTGCGCAGCGGCGAGCTGGATGCCGTCATCCTCGCCGCGGCCGGCCTCGCGCGCCTGGGCGGCCTGCCGGCGGACCTCGCCGGCGAGGCGCTGGGTCTGGCGGAATGGCCCAGCGCGGCAGGCCAGGGAGCGCTGGCGATCGAGATCCGCGAGGACGCCGCCCCGGCGCTGCGCGCCGCGGTCGCCGCCCTCGACGACGAGCCCACACGGCTGGCCGTCACCGCCGAGCGGGCGGTGCTCGCCGGGCTCGAGGCCGGATGCCACGCCCCGGTCGGCATCCACGCCCAGCTCGAGGGCGAGCTGCTGCGCGTGCGCGCGATCGCCTACGCGCTCGACGGCTCCGCTCGCGTCGGGACCGATCGGACTTCCGCTCTGATCGGCGGGTATGCTGAGAATCCAGGCAGTGGCGATGGTGCGAACGCTGTCGGCGACGCGGATATCCGGACGCGTGCTCAGCGCACCGGAGCCGGCATCGCTCGTGAGCTGCTCGCTCGTGGGGCAGCCGAGATCTCCCAATGAAAGCCGACCCGATGCACGCAGATCCTCACCGGAACGATCCGGAGAAGCCGCTGGCCGGCTGGCGCGTGCTCGTGCCCCGCGGCGGTCCGTGGGGCGACGGCGTGGCGGCGACCCTGCGAGCCCAGGGCGCGGTGCCGGTCGTCGCGCCGCTCATCAACTTCGCCCCGGCCAACGACATCCTCGCCCTCGAGTCGGCGCTGGCCGACCTGGCCGCCGGCGCGTTCGACTGGCTGACGGTCACCAGCGCCACCACCGTCGACGTGCTCTTCGCCTACCAGGCGAAGATCCCCGCCGGCACGAAGGTCGCCGCCGTCGGCGAGACGACCGCCGCGGCCCTGCAGGCCGCCGGCTACCGCGTCGACCTCGTGCCCGACCGCGACAACTCGGCGGCGGGCATGGCGGACCAGATGATCGAGCTGGAGCCTGCGCCCCGCGACATCCTGACCCTGCGCAGCGAGATCGCCAAGCCCGTGCTCACCAAGCGTCTCATCGAGGCCGGGCACCGGGTGCGCAGCGTCGTCGCGTATCGCACCGTCGGGGTGCCGGTCACCGAGCGCATCGCGCACGACGTCGAGTCGGGTCGCATCAACGCGATCCTCGTGACCAGCGGCTCCGTCGCCGAGCAGGTCTCGCTGCAGTTCCCGAACATCCCGCCCGACACGGTGATCGCCGCGATCGGCCCCCGCACGGCGAAGGACGCCCGCCAGGCGGGTCTCGACGTCGACGTGGTCGCCGACCAGCAGACCGTCGACGCGCTCATCGAGTCGGTCTCGCACTTCGCGCTGCCGCATGCGGCGGACGAGTTCCAGCCGTGAGCTTCCCCGACCACCGTCCGCGTCGGCTGCGCCGGTCGACCGCGGTCCGCCGGCTCGTGCGCGAGACGCATCTCGTGCCGCGCCAGCTCGTGCTGCCCGCGTTCGTGCGGGAGGGCCTCGACGAGCCGGTGCCGATCTCCTCGATGCCCGGCGTCGTGCAGCACTCGCTCGACTCGCTGCGGCGGGCGGCGACGGATGCCGCGGAGGCCGGCGTCGGCGGCATCATGCTCTTCGGCGTGCCGGCGGTGCGGGACGCCGTGGGCTCGGGCGCCGACGCGGAGGACGGCATCCTGAACGTCGCGACCCGCGCCGTGGCACAGGAGGTGGGCGACGAGCTGGTCGTGCAGACCGACCTGTGCCTGGACGAGTTCACCGACCACGGGCACTGCGGCGTGCTGGACGCCGCCGGCCGGGTCGACAACGACGCGACGCTGGAACGGTACGCGGCGATGGCGCTCGCGCAGGCGCGTGCCGGCTCGCAGCTGCTGGGGCTGTCCGGGATGATGGACGGCCAGGTCGCCGCCGTGCGCCGGGCGCTGGAGGCCGAGGGCTTCACCGACACGATCGTCCTGGCGTACGCGGCGAAGTACGCGGGGGCCTTCTACGGCCCGTTCCGTGAGGCCGTCGACTCGCAGCTGACCGGCGACCGTCGCACCTACCAGCTCGACCCCGCGAACGCCCGGGAGGGCGTGCGTGAGGCCGTCACCGACGTGGCCGAGGGCGCCGACGTCGTCATGGTCAAGCCCGCGCTGCCGTACCTCGACGTGCTCGCCGCCGTGCGCGATGCCGTCGACGTCCCGGTGTGGGCGTACCAGGTCTCCGGCGAGTACGCGATGATCGAGGCCGCCGCGGCCCACGGCTGGATCGACCGCCGTGGCGCGATCGGCGAGGCGCTGCTCGGCATCCGTCGCGCCGGCGCCGACGCGGTGCTCACCTACTGGGCCCTCGAGGCCGCGACCTGGCTGCGCCAGGAGCTGTGAGCGCCAGCCCGCGTGCCATAACTCCGCCCGAGTCGCGGAGCCGGGCGCCGGGCCCGCGGATTTCCGCGCATGCGCGACGGCGCCTGCGCATCGAGGAGGAGTTATGACACACGGGACCGACCGCAACGACGAGCTGTTCGCGCGCGGGCGGGCCGCCATCCCGGGCGGGGTGAACTCGCCCGTCCGCGCGTACGGGTCGGTCGGCGGGGCGCCCCGGTTCCTCGCGAGCGCACGGGGGGCGTTCGTGACGGACGCCGCCGGCCGCGAGTACGTCGACCTCGTCGCCAGCTGGGGCCCGGCGCTGCTCGGCCACGCGCACCCGGAGGTCGTGGCGGCCGTGCAGGAGGCCGCCGCCCGCGGGCTCTCGTTCGGCGCGCCCACCGAGGGCGAGGTCGAGCTGGCCGAGGTCATCGCCGCCCGGGTGGCCGCCGGCGAGCAGCGCCCGGTCGAGCGGGTGCGGCTCGTGTCCACCGGCACCGAGGCCACGATGACCGCGATCCGGCTCGCCCGCGGCCACACCGGGCGCGATCTGCTGGTGAAGTTCGCCGGCCACTACCACGGGCACTCCGACGGGCTGCTGGCCGCCGCCGGCTCCGGGGTCGCCACCCTCGCCCTGCCCGGCTCCGCCGGCGTCCCCGCGCCGATCGCCGCGCAGACCCTCGTCGTGCCCTACAACGACCTGGCCGCGCTCGAGGAGGTCTTCGCGGTGCACGGCGCGGACATCGCCGCGATCATCGTCGAGGCGGCGGGCGCGAACATGGGCGTGGTCGCGCCGCTGCCCGGCTTCAACGCGGACATCGCCGACCTCGCGCACCGTCACGGGGCGCTGCTCATCCTGGACGAGGTGCTCACCGGGTTCCGCGTGCACCCGGCGGGGTTCTGGGGCCTGCAGCAGGAGACGGGCGAGCGCTACACGCCCGACCTGTTCACGTTCGGCAAGGTCGTCGGCGGCGGGATGCCGCTGGCCGCCCTCGGCGGCCGCGCCGAGGTCATGGACCGCCTCGCGCCCGTCGGCCCGGTGTACCAGGCGGGCACGCTCAGCGGGAACCCGCTGTCCGTCGCCGCGGGCCTGGCGACGCTGCGGCTGGCGACCCGCGAGGTGTACGCCCGCGTGGACGCCGCCGCCGACGCGGTCGCCGCAGCGCTGTCGGCCGCGCTGGGTGCGGAGGGGGTCGGACACGCCGTGCCGCGCGCGGGCAGCCTCTTCGGCCTCGCCTTCCTGTCCGCGGCGCCGCACGACTATCAGGCCGCGCTCACGCAGGAGTCGTGGCGCTACCCGGCGTTCTTCCATGCGATGCTGGACGCCGGGGTCTCGCTGCCGCCGAGCGTGTTCGAGGCCTGGTTCCTCACCGCGGCGCACGACGACGCGGCGGTCGAGCGCATCGTCGCCGCGCTGCCGGCGGCGGCCCGCGCGGCGGCCGCC
>NZ_JASGEL010000071.1:0-7862 GCF_047606385.1 Microbacterium sp. | reverse complement strand
GCTCGCGGACCGCGAGCGCGACGGCGTCCACCCCGGGCAGGCTCGCCGCCAGGGCGAGCTTGACCGCGAGCCCGTCCAGATCGTCGCCGGGCGCGGCGAACCAGCCCTCGGCGGCGGCACGACCGGCGGGGGTGATCGCGAAGTACACGTGACCCTGAGCGTCTGTGTCGGCCTTGACGGCCAGGCCGTCGCGTTCGAGCCGGTCGAGCGTGTTGTAGATCTGCCCGACGTTGAGGTCGCGGGCGCCGCCGGTCCGGCGCCCGTACTCGGTGCGCAGCTGATAGCCGTAGCAGGGGCCGAGCGTCAGGATCGCGAGCACGCTCTGCCGGACGGACATGTGCCTCCTTCGCGACGGGAACCATGCCGAGCATATACATACCCGGCATAGGGGTCTCGCATCGGCATCCAGTCCCTTCGTAGGTCACGGGTGGATAACATGGGACGGTGTGCCCGCGGGCGCACCGGCGTACCCGCGTCGACCGATGGATGGAGGAGCCCCGGTGGCCAACCCGCTCGAGAAACTGCTGCGTGCCGGCGAAGGACGCGTGCTGCGGCGCCTGGGACAGATCGTCAAGGCCGTGGGCGCCCTCGAAGAGGAGTTCGCCGCCCTCACCGACGAGGAGCTGCGCGGCGAGACCGCCGGGCTGCGCGCCCGCTACGACGCCGGCGAGACGCTCGACCAGCTGCTGCCGGAGGCGTTCGCGGCCGTCCGCGAGGCCGCCAAGCGCACGCTCGGCCAGCGTCCCTACGACGTGCAGGTCATGGGCGGCGCGGCCCTGCACCTGGGCAACATCGCCGAGATGAAGACCGGCGAGGGCAAGACCCTGACCGCGACCTTCGCCGCCTATCTGGGCGCCATCGCGGGCGAGGGTGTGCACGTGGTCACCGTCAACGACTTCCTCGCCTCCTACCAGTCCGAGCTCATGGGCCGCGTGTACCGGGCCCTGGGCATGACGACCGGCACGATCGTCTCCGGCCAGGCGCCGCCCGTGCGCCGGCAGCAGTACGAGGCCGACATCACCTACGGCACGAACAACGAGTTCGGCTTCGACTACCTGCGCGACAACATGGCCTGGCGCAAGGAGGACCTCGTCCAGCGCGGCCACTTCTTCGCCATCGTCGACGAGGTCGACTCGATCCTGATCGACGAGGCCCGCACGCCGCTGATCATCTCGGGTCCCAGCTCGGGGGAGGCCAACCGCTGGTTCAGCGAGTTCGCCAAGCTCGCCCGCACCCTCGAGCCCGACGTGGACTACGAGGTCGACGAGAAGAAGCGCACGATCGGCGTGCTCGAGCCCGGCATCGAGAAGGTCGAGGACTACCTCGGCATCGACAACCTGTACGAGTCCGCGAACACGCCGCTGATCTCGTTCCTGAACAACTCGATCAAGGCCCTCGCGCTGTTCAAGCGCGACACCGACTACGTCGTGATGAACGACGAGGTCATGATCGTCGACGAGCACACCGGCCGCATCCTGGTCGGCCGCCGGTACAACGAGGGCATCCACCAGGCCATCGAGGCCAAGGAGGGCGTGCCGGTCAAGGCCGAGAACCAGACGCTGGCCACCGTCACGCTGCAGAACTACTTCCGCCTGTACGACAAGCTCGCCGGCATGACCGGCACGGCCGAGACCGAGGCCGCCGAGTTCATGTCGACCTACCAGCTCGGCGTCGTGCCGATCCCGACGAACAAGCCGATGATCCGCAAGGACCAGTCCGACCTCGTCTACAAGAACGAGCAGGCCAAGTTCGCCCAGGTGGTCGAGGACATCGCCAGCCGGCACGAGTCGGGCCAGCCGGTGCTGGTCGGCACCGTCAGCGTGGAGAAGAGCGAGTACCTGTCGCGGCTGCTGGCGAAGAAGGGCATCCGCCACGAGGTGCTCAACGCGAAGAACCACGCCCGTGAGGCGGAGATCATCGCGCGTGCCGGCACCCTCGGCGCGGTCACGGTCGCGACGAACATGGCCGGTCGCGGCACCGACATCATGCTGGGCGGCAACGCCGAGTTCATCGCCGTGCAGGAGATGAAGGCGAAGGGGCTCGACCCGGTCGAGACCCCCGAGGAGTACGAGGCCGAGTGGGACGCCGTCTACGAGCGGGTCCGCGACGAGGTCGCCGAGCAGGCGGCGAAGGTCGTCGCCACCGGCGGTCTGTACGTGCTCGGCACCGAGCGCCACGAGTCGCGCCGCATCGACAACCAGCTGCGCGGTCGCTCCGGCCGTCAGGGCGACCCGGGGGAGAGCCGCTTCTACCTGTCGCTGACCGACGACCTGATGCGCCTGTTCCAGTCCGGCGCCGCCGAGGCGATCCTGGCCCGCACGAACTTCCCCGACGACGTCGCGATCGAGTCCGGCATGGTCAGCCGCGCCATCAAGAGCGCGCAGTCGCAGGTCGAGGCGCGCAACGCCGAGATGCGCAAGAACGTGCTCAAGTACGACGACGTGCTCAACCGTCAGCGCGAGGCCATCTACGCCGACCGTCGTCACATGCTGCAGGGCGACGAGATCGCCGACCGCGTGACCCACTTCATCGAGGACGCCATCGACAACATCGTCGACGACAAGACCGGCAGCGGCCACACCGAGAGCTGGGACTTCGACGCCCTGTGGACCGAGCTGAAGACCGTGTACCCGGTGGGCGTCACGATCGACGAGGTCATCGCCGAAGCCGGCGAGAAGGGCCGCGTCACGACGGCCGGCCTGAAGCGCGAGCTGCAGAGCGATGCGAAGATCGCCTACGCCAAGCGGGAGGAGAAGCTGGGCGCGGAGGCGATGCGCGAGCTCGAGCGTCGCGTGGTGCTGCAGGTGCTGGACCGCCGCTGGCGCGATCACCTGTACGAGATGGACTACCTCAAGGACGGCATCGGCCTGCGCGCGATGGCCCAGCGCGATCCGCTGATCGAATATCAGCGCGAGGGCTACGAGATGTTCCAGGCGATGATGGGGCAGATCAAGGAGGAGTCGGTCGGGTTCCTGTTCAACCTCGAGGTCGAGGTGCGGCATCCGGATGCCGAGCACACCGAGGTCGAGGCGAAGGGCTTGGCCGCGCCCGCGGTCGAGGCGCAGCGGCTCGAGTACTCCGCCCCGACCGAGGACGGCGAGGTCGAGGTGCGCAACAACCGCGGCCAGGTGCAGAAGGCCGCGACCGGCAAGGCGCGGCAGGCCGCCGCTGCCGCCGCGGGCCCGATCGCCCCGCAGCCGCCCGCCGCGGAGCCGCAGCGCGGCGCGTTCGGTCAGAAGACCGCGCCCGCGGCGTCCGGTCGTCCTGCCCCCGCGCCGCAGAACCGTGCCCAGCGCCGCGCCTCCACCAAGAAGAAGTAGCCCCGCGGCGGTGACGCCGCGGTCCCCTCAGGCCGCCGGGATAGTCTGAGGGGATGAGTCTCCGATCCCTCGACCAGTCGCGCAAGCTGCAGAACGTCCTCTACGAGATCCGCGGCGAGGCACTGGCAGAGGCCGACCGGCTGGAGGCCGAGGGGCACACGATCCTCAAGCTGAACACCGGGAACCCCGCGGTCTTCGGGTTCGAGGCGCCGTTCCAGATCGTGCGCGACATGATCGAGGCCATCCCCACCGCGCACGGCTACAGCGAGAGCAAGGGCATCATGTCCGCGCGCCGTGCCGTGGTCTACCGGTACGAGCAGGTGGCCGGGTTCCCCCCGTTCACGCCCGACGACGTGTTCCTCGGCAACGGCGTGTCGGAGCTGATCACGATGACGATGCAGGCCCTGCTCGACGAGGGCGACGAGGTGCTCATCCCGGCGCCCGACTACCCGCTGTGGACGGCGATGACGAGCCTCGGCGGCGGCACCCCGGTGCACTACCTGTGCGACGAGGCCGACGGCTGGCAGCCCGACATCGAAGACCTGCGCGCCAAGGTCACCGAACGCACCAAGGCCATCGTGGTCATCAACCCGAACAACCCGACCGGCGCGGTGTACACGCGCGAGGTGCTGGAGCAGATCGTCGAGGTCGCCCGGGAGCACTCGCTGCTGCTGCTGGCGGACGAGATCTACGACCGCATCCTCTACGACGACGCCCGGCACATCTCGCTGGCGACGCTGGCGCCCGACCTGCTGTGCCTGACCTTCAACGGGCTGTCCAAGACCTACCGGGTGGCCGGCTACCGGTCCGGATGGCTCGTGATCACCGGTCCGACCGACCACGCCGCCGGATTCCTCGAGGGCATCACCCTGCTCGCCTCGACGCGCCTGTGCCCGAACGTCCCCGCCCAGCACGCCGTGCAGGCCGCGCTCAGCGGCATCCAGTCGATCGACGCGCTGATCGCGCCGACGGGGCGGCTGCACGAGCAGCGGGACGCCGCATGGGAAGCGCTCGAAGCGATCCCCGGCGTCAGCTGCGTCAAGCCGCAGGGCGCGCTGTACGCGTTCCCCAGGCTCGACCCGGAGGTGCACGAGATCCACGACGACGAGAGGTTCGTCTACGATCTGCTGGTCTCCGAGCATGTGCTGCTGGTGCAGGGCACCGGTTTCAACTGGGCGACGCCGGACCACTTCCGCATCCTCACCCTCCCGGAGACGCGGGTGCTCGGCGAGGCCATCGAGCGGATCGGGAACTTCCTGGCGTCGTACCGCCAGTAGGTCTCACAGCAGCGCGAGCGAGGTCGCGCGCCAGCGTCGGTCCAGTCCCTCCAGCCGGATCGCGACCGCTCGGGTGCGGGCGGGGCCGGCGACCACGACGACGGCTTCGATCACGCCGTCGGCCGGTGCGTCGTGGTGCACGCTGAGGATCGCATGCACGGGCCGGGCGGCGGGGATGCCGCGCGCGCTGCGCGCCCGGGTGGCGAGGTTCACGCGGGTCAGCAGGCTGCGGTAGGCGTCCTCGGTGAGCCAGCGTGCGAGCTGGTCGAGGTCGCGGACGCCCGCGACCGCCTCGAGCACCCCGGTCGTGAGGTTGCGCAGCAGCGGGACCGGGTCGGGCAGCTCCGACGCCGACGTCGGCTGCGGGGCGAAATAGTCGGCGGCGAGCATGCGCCGCCAGGTGCGGGGCGCCGCGGCGGCGCCGGAGAGCTGTGGTGCCATCTGTGCCTCACTCGCTGGGGGGATCGTGAGTGCGTTCAGTAGAGCACGCGGCACGCACCCCGAACCGGATTGTGGAAAACTTCTCATCCAGCGCGAGGGGCTGCCCTAATCTCGGCGCGTGCGATGGGACCGCCTCTTCGAGGATCTGCAGGACCAGTTCGCCTCCGAGTGGGAGGCCGAGCGCGCCGCGCTGGACACCGAGGCCGAGCGGCTGCGGCTGACGCGCCTTCCGCTGCGGGCACGACTGGCCGCGCTCGCGCACCCGGCCGGGCCCGAGATCGCGGTGGAGGTCGGCGAGGACGTGGTGCGCGGGCGTCTCACCGCCGTGGGCGAGGACTGGGCCGGGCTGGCGGGGGATGCCGTCGGCATCCTCCGCCTGGACGCCGTGCGGGCCGTGACGCTGGAGCACGCCGACCTGCTGCGTTCGGCGCGTGCCGAGCCGGCGAGACCGGCGACCCTCGCCGAGCGCATGGGATTCGGCTTCGTGCTGCGCGACCTCGCGCGTCGGCGCGTCGGCGTCGTCGTGCACGGCATCGGCGGCGGGGCGCTGAGCGGCACGATCGACCGCGCCGCAGCCGACCACCTCGACCTCGCCGTGCACGACGCCGGCTCGCCCCGGCGCGCCGGCGAGGTCACCGGCTTCCGGGTGATCCCGTTCACGGCGGTCACGTGGGTGCGGATGGACGCCGGGCCCTGACGGGATCAGTCCGGATTGCGCACCGGACCCCGGCCCCACAGCTCCGGGAAGCTCGCGGCGTTCGACTGCCGCCACAGCGCGATCCGGCGTGCCTCCTCGGCCTGGTCGTCGAGGTACGCCACGACGCTGGCCTCGTCGATGCGCCACCGTGCGGGGGAGCCGAGGCGCGCGCCGCGCAGGCGCCCGTCCAGCACGAGCGCGATGACCTCGTCGACGGGGATGGCGAGCGCATCGGCCACCTCGGCGGGCGCGACATGGCGTCCCTCGAACGGGATCGACTCGGGCATGCGTTCATTATCGGACCCGCCCGGCGCCAGCGGATGCGGGCGCGCAGCGACTTGTGGATAAGATCCGACGCGCGCCGGTCGGAGCGGTGACCATGGGCCCATGAACGTGAGAACGCCCCGTCCGCGCGCCCGATCGGTGTGGCTCGACCCACGGTTCCTCGTCGGTCTCGTCCTGGTCGTGGCGTCGATCGCCGGGGTGTGGCTCGTGGTCGCCGCGGCGCGGCAGACGACGCCGGTGCTGGTCGCGGCGCGCACGCTCGTGGCGGGCGACGCGGTGGCATCCGGGGACGTCCGCGTCGTCGAGGTGGCGCTCGGGCAGCTCGACGACACGTACGCCGCTGCGCTGGAGGCCGGCGCCGTCGCCGTGCGCACGGTGCCGGCCGGGGAGCTCGTCCCCGCCGACGCCCTGGACACGGCGGAGGCGGTGCGCACCACGACCGTCGTCGTGCCCTCCAGCACCGCGGTGCCGGCCTCGGTCGGCCCGGGCACGCGTGTCGAGCTCTGGGTCGCGCCGCGCGCGGGGCAGGACGGCTACGAGACGCCCCGCATCCTGATCGCCGATGCGACGGTCGCCGCCGTCGTCGCCGACGACTCGCTCGTGGCGACCGGCGGCGTGTCGCTGGAGGTGGTGGTCCCCAGATCCGACGTGGCCGCGCTGCTGGAGGCGCTCGCCGACGAGGGGCTGATCTCGGTGGTGCCGGCGACCGGCGGCGCCGGATGACCGTCGCGCTGCTGCTGCTGCCGCAGCCGTTGTGCGCGGCGGTCGCGGCCGAGCTCGACAGCCGGGGCGTGTCGGTGCGGATCGCGGTGGAGGGGGTGCCGCCGCAGGCACTCGGTCAGGCCGGCGCGGACCTGCTCGTGCTGCACGCCGCGCACGGCACGTTGACGGCCGATCTGGTGGCAGCAGCCGATGCGGCGGCCGTCCGCCTCGTCCCCGTCGGCGGGGACGCCGCCGCCGGGCGCCTGGCCGCGGCGTTCGGTCTCGGCGAGCCGCTGAGCCCGGAGCAGCCGCTGCGGCGCCTGGTCGACGGCATCCTCTCGGTCGTCCCCGTGTCGCCGGCGCCGATCCGACCGGCGCCGTCCCTGCTCGCGGTGTGGGGCCCGCACGGGGCGCCCGGTCGCACGACGCTGGCGATCGAGCTGGCGGTCGGGCTCGCGCGCGGCGGCCGGCATGTCGCGCTCGTGGACGCCGATACGCACGCGCCCTCGATCGCCCTGTCTCTGGGGCTGCCGGACGAGGGTCCCGGGCTGCCCGCGGCGTGCCGGCAGGCGGAGCTCGGCGGGCTCAGCGCAGCGGAGCTGACGCGCGTCAGCGTGCCGCTGGGGATGCCGGGCCGCGACGTCGACGTGCTCGCCGGGATCAACCGGCCGTCGCGATGGCCGGAGCTGTCCGGGCCCCGTGTGACCTCGACGCTGCGGGCGTGCCGCGAGTGGGCCGAGGTCACGGTCGTCGACGTCGCGGCGTCGCTCGAGCGCGACGAGGAGATCGTCTCCGATCTGGAGCACGGCCCGCGTCGGAACGCGGCGACCCTCGCGACCCTCGGCGCGGCCGACCGTGTCGTCGCCGTGCTCGCGGCCGACCCTGTCGGGGTCGCGCGCTTCCTGCGCGCGCACGCCGATCTGCGCGCCGTCATCGGTCCGACGCCGGTCACCGTCGTCGTCAACCGGCTGCGCACCGGGGCGATCGGCGTCGACACCCGGGGACAGATCCGGCGGATGCTCGAGCGGTACGCGGGCGTCACCGACATCCGGTTCGTCCCCGACGACCGTCGCGGTGCGGATGCCGCGCGCCTCGCCGCCCGCCCCGTGGCCGAGGCGGCGCCGCGGTCGGCGCTGGCGG
>NZ_JASGEL010000070.1:0-35563 GCF_047606385.1 Microbacterium sp. | reverse complement strand
GCGGCAGCCCGTCCGGGACGCCGTCCGGCACCGTCGCCGCGACCCGCTCCGCCGCCGACCGCACCTGCCGCCACGACGCGAGCGCCAGCGGCACCGGGCCGAACACCTCGAACACCGCCATCGGCAGCAGCACCACCACGGCGAGCGCCGGACCGGTGAACCCGCCCTGTCCGAGCCCGGGGATCGCGACCACGAGCGCCGCGAACGAGGCGACGCCGGCCAGCAGCGACACCGCGCCGCTCGTGAGCGCCTGCGCGAGGGCGCGGCGCACCGTCGCCCGGCGCAGCGCCTCGTCGGCCGCGCGCACGCGGGCGTGCGCGGCATCCGTCGCCTCGAACGCGGTCAGCACGTCGAGCGAGACGAACTCGTCCAGCAGGGCGTCGGCGAGTCGCGACCGGAGCGGCGCGAGCTGCCGCTCCGCGCGGGCGCCGGCGACCCAGCCCAGCCACACCGACAGCGCGAACGCGATGATCAGGCACACGAGCAGGGCGAGCGCGGCGAGCGGCTGCAGGAAGGCGGCGAACACGACGCTCGAAAGCGCAGCGAGTCCCGCGATCGCCAGCGGCATCACGACCCGCAGCGGCAGGTTCTGCAGCTCGTCCACGTCGTCGACCAGGCGTGAGAGCAGGGCACCGCGGCGTGCGGTGCCGAGGCCGTCGGGTGCGAGCGGCACGATCCGGCGCACCATCCCGGCGCGCACCGTCGCGAGCTGGCCGAGAGCGGCGTCGTGGCTCGTGAGCCGCTCCAGGTAGCGGAACGTGCCGCGCCCCAGCGCGAAGGCGCGCACCGCGACGACGACCGCCGCGATGTACATCTCGTCCGGCTGCTCCGCGGCGCGGGTGATGAGCCAGCCGCTGGCGGCGAGCAGCGCGATGGCGCTGACGGCCGTGCCCAGGCCCGAGCCGATCGCGGGCCAGAACCGCCGCAGCGGCGGCTGCGCCTGGCGCAGGACCTCTGCTGTCCTCATCCGAGCGCCTCCCGTGCAGCGGTTCCCGCTCCGCGCCGGCCCCGCCATCCGCGCGAGCCCCGCCATCCGCGCCGACCCCGCCTGGCATGTCCCACTTCGGCGCGGTATGAGTGCGCCATACCGCGCCGAAGTGGGACATCATGCGCGCCAAAGTGGGACATGGTCATGAGGGCGATCCCAGGGGCAGGCTCAGGGGCAGCGTCACGATGCGGTCGGCGATGGCGCGGGCGGTCGTGCGATGCGAGACCAGCAGCACGCCGGCGCCCGCGTCGGCCTCGGCGCGCAGCATCCGCCACAGCCCCGCCTCGGTCCCCGCGTCGAGCGCGCTCGAGGGCTCGTCCAGGGCCAGGACGCGGGCGCGCCCGCGCCGCAGCCGATACAGCGCCCGCGCGACCGCGACCCGCTGCGCCTGCCCGCCGGAGACGCCCGCGCCGAGGCCACCGAGCTCGAGGTCCGCGGGGACGTCGACCAGCGCATCGGCCAGGCACTCCTCGACGAGCTGCGCATCGTGCGCCGCGTCGCCCAGAGCGACGTTGTCCGCGACCGTCCCGCTCATGAGCCCCGGCCGCTGCCCGGCCCAGGCGAGCACGCGGCGGGCGTCGGATGCCGGCGCGCCCGCGACCGTGATGTCGCCCTCGGCATCCGCGAACCCCAGCAGTGCCGCGATCACGCTCGACTTCCCGGCACCGCTCGGGCCCTCCAGCAGCACGACCTCGCCCGCCCGCACCTCCAGGTCCACCGGCCCGATCGTGCGCTCACCGCGGGGGACGCGCAGCCCGCGCACCCGCACGACCGGTTCGTCTCCGTCGTCGTGCACGCCGGGTGCGCTCGGACGTGCAGTCTCACGGAGCGGAACGGAGGGGACGGACGCGGGCAGCGCGGCCGCGGCATCCAGCGTCTGGAAGATCTCGTCGGTCGCCGCGACGCCCTCCGCGGCGGCGTGGAACTGCACGCCCACCTGCCGCAGCGGCAGATACGCCTCAGGCGCGAGCAGCAGCACGAACAGCCCCGCCAGCAGCGCCATCTCGCCGTCGAGCAGCCGGAACCCGATCGTGACCGCCACGATCGCGACCGAGATCGAGGCGAGGAACTCCAGCGCGAACCCGGACAGGAACGACACGCGCAGCACCGCCATCGTCTCGCGCTTGTAGTCGCGGGTGACACGCTCCATGGTGTCTGCGGCGCGATGCTGCCGGCCGAAGACCTTCAGCGTCGACAGGCCCGCCACGGTGTCCGAGAAACGCGCGGCCAGAGTGTGCAGCGCCTGGAACTGCCTGCGCTGCACCGCCTGGGTCGCGAGACCTATCAGCACCATGAACACGGGGATCAACGGCAGCGTCAGGATGACGATGAGCCCCGACAACGGGTCGGCCACGAGGATGACCACCACCAGCGCCGGCATCGTGATCGCCGTCGCCACGAGCTGGGGCAGGTACCGGCCGAAGTAGGCGTCCAGGGCCTCGAGCCCGTGCCCGGCGGTGACCGCCAGCGCAGCGCTGTTGCGCGTGGACAGCCACGCCGGCCCGAGCCGTTCGACCGCGCGCAGCAGCCCGTCGCGCAGCTGCAGCGACGAGCGGGCCGCTCCCGCGGCGCTCGTGCGCTCGCCGAGGGCGATCAGCCCGCCGCGCAGCAGCGCGAGCCCGACGCCGACGGCGATCCAGGACACGAGCGAGGCGACCGGGTCACCGCCGATCGCTCCCACCAGCGCGCGCGTGAGGGTCCACGCGAAGCCGACCGTGACGGCCGTCTGCGCCAGCACGATGCCGGCGGTGATGACGAGATAGCCGCGGGACGCCGACGCGTGCCGCAGCAGCCGCAGATCGATCGGACCGCTGCGACGGCGCGCGGGCGCGGTCACGGCATCCGATGTCACCCCTCGATCTTGCCAGGTGCCCTCGCGGGCGAGCTCAGTGCGCGTTCGCGGCCGCCTTCTCGATGTGCGAGCGGGACACGCGCCGGCGGAAGACCCAGTACGTCCAGCCCTGGTACAGCAGCACGAGCGGCAGGAACACCAGCGCCGCCCAGCTCATGATCGTCAGCGTGTAGCCGGTGCTGGACGCGTTCTCGATCGTGAGGCTGTAAGCCGGATCGGTCGTGGACGGCATCACGTAGGGGAACAGCGCCGTCCACAGCGCGAGCACGGCGAACACGATCGTGACGGCGCCCGCGGCGAACGCCCAGCCGTCACGGCGCAGCCAGTTCGCCACGACCGACGCCAGCAGCGCGACCGTGGCGACCGTGCCGCACGCGATCGTCAGCCACAGCAGGGGCGCGTCGCGGCCGGCCGCGATCGCGACGGTCCACACCACGGTGCCCGCGGCGAAGACCACGGTCGGCAGGGCCAGGATGCGGGCGAGCCGCTGCGCCGAGGACTGCATCTGCCCGTCGGTCTTGATGGCGATGAAGTACACGCCGTGCAGGAAGAACAGCAGCAGCGTGGTGGCGCCCACCCACAGCCCGTACGGGTTGAGCAGCGTCAGCAGCGACCCCGTGAAGTTCATGTCGGCGTCGATCGGCACGCCCTGCACGATGTTGCCGACGGCGACGCCCCACAGGAGCGCCGGCAGCACGGATCCGACGACGATCATCGTGTCGAACCCCTTCTTCCAGCGCAGCGAGTCGCGCTGGTGGCGATACTCGAAGGAGACGCCCCGCAGGATCAGTGCGAGCAGGATCACGAGCAGCGCCAGGTAGAAGCCGCTGAACAGCGTGGCGTACCAGTTCGGGAACGACGCGAACAGACACGCCCCGGCGACGATCAGCCAGGTCTCGTTGAGGTCCCAGACCGGACCGATCGTGTTGATCAGCTGCCGGCGCGCGATGTCGTCCTTGCCGAGGAAGGGGAGGGACATCCCCACCCCGAAGTCGAACCCGTCGAGCACGAAGTATCCGACGAACAGGATGCCGACGATGAAGAACCAGAGGTGTGCGAGATCCATGATGCGCTCCTAGTACACCGTCGTCAGGACGTTCTGCCCGGCATCGTCGGATGCCGCATCCGGATCGGGTATGGGCTCGGGGCCCTTCTTCGCCGCCTTGCGGATCAGTCCGAACTCGACCACGGCGAGCGCGGCGTAGATCGCCGTGAACGCGAACAGCGAGATCAGCACGTTCCAGCCGGGAACGTTGGGGGAGACGCCGTCCTGCGTCAGCATCAGGCCGAACACGATCCACGGCTGCCGGCCCATCTCGGTGAAGACCCAGCCGACGAGGTTGCCGAGCAGCGGCAGCGGGGCCGACCAGATCAGCACCCGCCAGAACCACCGTGGCACGGCGCGCGTCGCCTTCCTGCGGGTCAGCCACAGCCCGACCACCGAGATCGCCGTGGCGATCCCGCCGAAGCCGATCATCCAGCGGAACGACCAGTACGTCACCCAGATCGTGGGCGCGAAGTCGCCGCCCTGCTCGGAGAGCTGCGCCGCCAGGTCCGGCCACCGCTCGCTGTACTGCGCGTTCAGGTCGTTGATGCCCTCGACGCAGCCGTCCAGCGTGTGCGTCGACAGGAACGAGAGCAGGTACGGCACCCGCAGCGACCAGATCTCGCTCGAGCCGTCGGGCGTGCCGATCGAGAAGAGCGAGAACGAGGCGTCCGCCCCGCACTCCTCGTCGTACATGGCCTCGGCGGCGGCCATCTTCATGGGCTGGGTCTGCTCCATCACCAGGCCCAGCTGGTCGCCTGCGACCGCGACCCCGGCGAACGTGATGATCATCGTCCACATGCCGAACCGCAGCGCGGGCCGCATCACGTCGACGTGCTGCGTGCGCACCAGGTGCCAGGCGGCGACGGCGATGACGACGGCCGCCGCGAACATGAGCGCGGCGAAGATCGTGTGCGGGAAGGTGGCGAGCACCACCTTGTTGGTCAGCACCGCCCAGAAGTCGGTGAGCTCGGCGCGGCTGCCGTCCTCGCTCATCGTGTAGCCGACCGGGTTCTGCATGAACGCGTTCGCGGCGAGGATGAAGTACGCCGACAGGGTCGCGCCGATCCAGGCCATCCAGATGGTCGCGAGGTGCACGCGCTTGCTGAGGCGGTCCCAGCCGAAGATCCACAGCCCGAGGAACGTCGCCTCGAAGAAGAACGCGAGCAGTCCCTCGAAGGCGAGCGGGGCGCCGAAGATGTCGCCGACGAACCTGGAGTAGGCGGACCAGTTCATGCCGAACTGGAACTCCTGCACGATGCCGGTGACCACGCCCATCGCGAAGTTGATGAGGAAGATCTTCCCGAACAGCCGGGTCAGCTGCAGCCACTTGGCGTTCCCGGTGCGCACCCAGGTGGTCTGGAAGATCGCGACGACGAGGCCCATGCCGATCGTGAGCGGCACGAACAGGTAGTGGTACAGGGTCGTCAGACCGAACTGCCACCTGGCGAGCAGCTCCGGGTCGAGGAGGTCCATGGCCGTGCCCTTCTCCGCGTCGGCCACGATGCACCGACCCTCAGCCGGGAAACCCGACACGGTTCCTTCAGATTGTCTCAAAGTCCTGCAAGAAAGGCGTGAGCCGGCGGCCGTGAATATTCGGAGCTGCAGGGTGTAGGTCCGGCGTACGCTCGAAGAGTGACGACGGTGATGGTGGGGATGCCGCGCGGCCGCGCCGCGCGTGCAGCCTCCCCGACCGGTGCTCCCGGCGATCCGCTCGTCGACCGCTTCGGCCGCGTCCATCGCGACCTGCGCATCTCCCTGACCGACCGCTGCTCGCTGCGCTGCACGTATTGCATGCCGGAGCAGGGCAACGAGTGGCTCGCGCGCGAGAGCATCCTCACGCTCGACGAGATCGAACGGGTCGCGCGCGTCGCGGCCGCGGACGGCGTCACGACGTTCCGGCTCACCGGCGGCGAGCCGCTGCTGCGACGCGACATCGTCGAGATCGTGCGCCGGCTGGCGGCGATCGAGGGGCCGGACGGGCCGGTGCAGATCGCCATGACGACCAACGGCATCCGGCTGCCCGAGGTGCTGCCGGGTCTCGTGGCGGCGGGCCTGACCCGCCTCAACATCTCCATCGACACGCTGCGGCCGGCCCGGTTCGCCGAGCTGACCCGGCGCGACCGGCTGTCCGAGGTGCTCGACGGCATCGCGGCGGCCACCGCATCCGGGCTCACCCCGCTCAAGCTCAACGCCGTCGCGATGCGCGGCGTCAACGACGACGAGCTGGTGGACCTCGTCGAGTTCGCGGTGGCTCATGGCGCGCAGATGCGCTTCATCGAGCAGATGCCGCTGGATGCCGGTCACACCTGGGACCGCGCGCGCATGGTCACGCGGGAGGAGATCCTCGACGCGCTGTCCTCCCGCTGGGCGCTCAAGCCGGTGCCCGGTCGCGGCGGCGCGCCGGCCGAGCGGTGGCGGCTGGACGGCGGACCGCACACCGTCGGGGTGATCGCCTCGGTCACCGCCCCCTTCTGCGGCGACTGCGACCGTGTCCGGCTGACCGCGGACGGGCAGCTGCGCAACTGCCTGTTCTCGACGAGCGAGTTCGACCTCGTGCCCGTCCTCCGCGGCGGCGGGGATGCCGCCGACGTCGACCGTGTGCTGCGCGCGTGCATCGCGGGCAAGCTCCCCGGCCACGCGATCGACGACCCCGGCTTCCTGCAGCCGGCGCGCGGCATGAACGCGATCGGAGGCTGACGGTGGGACGCATCACCGCCCGGCGCCCGGTCATGCGGATCCGGCTGGGCGAGGAGACGCACCGGCGACCCGACACGCTCGCCGTCGAGGAGCCGCTGGAGATCCGCGTGGCCGGCACGCCGCTGGCGGTGACGATGCGCACGCCCGGGAACGACGTGGAGCTGGCGGCCGGGTTCCTCGTCTCGGAGGGCGTCATCTCGCACGGCGGCGAGTTCCTCGGTGCGATCCACTGCGGCGGGCCCGGCACCGGCGGCGTCGAGAACACCTACAACGTCCTCGACGTCACGCTCGCGCCCGGCGTCGCGCTGCCGGGCCCCGACCTGACCCGCAACTTCTACACGACGAGCTCGTGCGGGCTGTGCGGCAAGGCGTCCATCGAGGCGGTCGAGACGGTGTCGGCGTACGACGTGTCCGCCGACGACGTGACGGTGGACGCCGCATCCCTCGCCGTCTTCCCCGATCGACTGCGCGCCGAGCAGGCGGTGTTCGAGGCGACCGGCGGCCTGCACGCCGCCGCCCTGTTCGACGCCGACACCGGTGAGATGCTCGTGCTGCGGGAGGACGTCGGCCGTCACAACGCGGTGGACAAGGTCGTCGGCTGGGCGGCGCTGCACCAGCGGCTGCCGCTGCGGCGCACCGTGCTGCAGGTGTCGGGACGGGCGAGCTTCGAGCTGGTGCAGAAGGCGGTCATGGCCGGCATCCCGGTGCTGGCGGCGGTGTCCGCGCCGTCGTCGCTCGCGGTCGAGCTGGCCGCGGCATCCGGTCTCACCCTCGTGGGCTTCCTGCGAGGGTCGTCGATGAACGTCTACGCGGGCTTCGAGCGCGTGCTGGTCCCGGCCGCGACGCGCGGGCCCGTCTGAGCCCGCCGTCCGGCTGCCGACGCTCGGTCGCGCGGGGAGGCCCGTGTGGTACGCGCAACAGCCCGTGTCCCGGGCGCAAAAGACAGGACGTCCGGGCTCTTGCGCCGTGACACGCCGTGATGGGCACGTCGCAGCGGCATCCGTCCTGAGTTCTGATCCGCGATCCTCCCGCGCCCTGTGGGAGCCCCGCCCGCGCGGGCGGGCGGCGCGCGGGGTCAGCGCGCGAGGCGCACGACGCAGTGCGCCGGATCGCACGAGGGCGCCATGCCCTCGACGCGCAGCGGACCGCCCGCCTGGGCGAGCACGCCGGCCATGAGGCCCAGGTGCACCTGGCACAGCAGCTCCCGCGCCGCGGGATCGGACTCCGCATGCGGGCACGGTGTGAGGTCGACGGTCAGCGCTCCCTCGTCCACGAGCGGGTCGAAGCCGGCATCGCCGAGGTCGTCCGTCAGGGCGTCGAGCTGGTGCACCGCATCCGTCGACAGGGCCGTGTCCGCCGCATCGGTCCAGGGCATGATCCGACGCATCAGGTCGCCGCGCGCCGCCGCCTCGCGGGCCTTGCGCACCGCGACCGGGCTCACCCCGGCGGACGCCGCGGAGTACAGCACCCGCGGGCGTCCCCGCGTCGTGCGGTGCTCGGTCTCCGCGACCACGTACCCGCCGTCGATCAGCCGCTGCAGGTGCTCGCGCACCGTGTTCGCGTGCAGCGACGTCGCGTCGCACAGCTCCGCGACCGTGCGCTGCGGCCGCTCCTGCAACAGGTGCAGCAGGCGCACGCGCGAGTAGCTCGAGATCGCACTGTACGTGGGCCGGGACACGGATCCATTATCGGCGCCCGTACGGCGAAGAGCCAGGCAGGATGGACGGCATGACGCACACGCAGGTCGGCATCGTGTTCAACCCCAGCAAGATCGAGCGGTCGGCGTTGGAGACGGCGTGGGCGGACGCCGACGACCAGGCCCCGGCGACCTGGTTCGAGACGACCCCCGACGACCCGGGGCAGGGGCCGGCCCGGGACGCGTTGGCGGCGGGGTGCGACCTGGTGATCGTCGCCGGCGGCGACGGCACCGTGCGCGCGGTCGCCGAGGTGCTCGCCGGCACGGGTGTGGCGCTCGGCATCGTGCCGCGGGGCACCGGCAATCTGCTGGCGCGCAACCTCGGAGTGCCGCTGACCGGCCCGAAGGCGGCGCTGAAGCGCATCGCCGAGGCCGAGCCGCGTCCGATCGACGTCGGCTGGATCGAGGCCGACGGCGCGGAGCGGCAGGCCTTCGTGGTCATGGTGGGGATCGGGCTGGACGCCCACATGCTCGCCGAGACCGACGACGACCTGAAATCGAAGGCCGGCTGGCTCGCGTACGTCGAGGCCCTGGGGCGCGCGCTCGCCGCATCCGAGGTGATCGACCTGACGATCGGGATCGACGGCGGGCAGGCGCAGGACGTGAAGGCCCACACCGTGCTGGTCGGGAACTGCGGGGCGCTGCAGGGCGGGGTGACGCTGCTGCCGGACGCCGCCCCCGACGACGGCGTGCTCGACGTGCTCGCGATCAGCTCGGAGGGCGTCGTGCAGTGGGCCGACACGCTGCGCTCGATGGTGTGGGAGAACGGCATCCTGCGCCTGTTCGCCCGCGACAAGAAGGCGACGAGCACCGACACCGTCGAGCACGCCCAGGCCCGTGAGGTGCGTGTCGAGCTGCCGGAGCCGCGCGCTTTCGAGATCGACGGCGAGGAGGCCGGCGAGGTGCGGGCGTTCACCGCGACGATCGAGGCGGGCGCCCTGCTGGTGCGGGCGTAGTCATGGCGCTCGTGGTCGCCGTCGTCGCGGTCGTGCTGTTGAACGTCTACGCCGCGACGCTCGTGTGGCTGCGATCGTCCGTCTACGGCGTGCGCCTGTACCGCCCGATGCTGTCGAACATCGGCTTGTCGGCGGTGCCCGTGTTCGCCGCCGTGCTGGCGGTCGCCGGGCTGATCGTGCTCAGTCCAGTGGTCACGGTGGCGGCGTCCCTCTCGACCGGCCTGTCGGCCGGGATCCTCTGGACCTACCTCGTCGTCGGGACGCTGCTGTGGCTCCTGTTCTTCCCGAACTCGATCTACCTCATCACCGAGCTGAACTTCAGCCACCGCAAGGACGGCGATCCGGTGCCGCTGTGGTTCGACATCGTCCAGACGCTGACCCTGAGCCTGTCGGGTATCGCGAACGCCGTGCTGAGCCTCGCCGTCGTGCAGACGGGAGAGGTGCTGATCATCGCCGATGCGAACCACACCGGCGCACCGCCGGCCGGCAGTTGGGCGTTCGCCGCCGCCGTCATCGTGCTCGGCGCGATCGGCGTCTACCTCGGCCGATACCTGCGGTTCAACAGCTGGGACGTGAAGCACCCGGTCGGGATGCTCCGCAAGCTCGCCACGCACCTGCGGCAGCGGGGCAGGGCGCTCGAGGCCGGCGGATTCGTGCTCACCCACGCCGTGCTGATCGCGCTCGTGTACGTGCCGCTGTATCTGCTCGCGTGGGGCGCGCTGCTCGGGTGATCGCCTCGCTGTCAACCCCCGGACGAGCAATCGGGTCCACCTGGCAGCATCGCGCATGGCCGGCGCATCGTGCGCACCGGGGAGGAGATCGAGATGAGCATCGGAGCGGGCATCGCGCTGATCGTGATCGGGGCGATCCTGGCGTTCGCCGTGAACGTCGACGTGCAGTGGGTCGACCTCGACCTGATCGGGTACATCCTGATCGGTGCGGGGGTGGTGGTCGCGATCGTCGGCGTCGTCCTGCTCGCGCGCAAGCGCACGAGCACGTCGGTGACGCGGACGTCGGTCGATCCGGCCGGGCAGCAGCGCGTGACCGAGCAGCGGTCGACGAGCATCGACGATCCGCAGGTCTGACCGGGCCTAGACTGCCGCCGGGCGCCGCATTGCGCGCCTGGCATGCCCCGTCTAGGGCGTCGCGCACCGAGCATGTCCCAGTTTGGCGCGGTATCGCGAGCCGATACCGCGCCAAACTGGGACATCATGCGCGCCGAACTGGGACATGGTCACGAGGCTGGAGGGAGCAGGCATGCAACTGGCGATGGTGGGTCTCGGGCGGATGGGCGCGAACATCGTGCGCCGGCTGCAGAAGTCCGGCCACGACTGCGTCGTATACGACGTGAACGCGGATGCCGTGGCGGCTCTGGCCGCCGAGGGCGCGACGGGCGCGGATTCCTACGCCGACCTCGCGCGCCGGCTCAGCGCGCCTCGCGTGGTGTGGCTCATGATCCCGGCCGGCCTGACCGGACAGGTCGTCGAGCAGGTCGCCGCGGTGCTGGAGCCGGGCGATGTGATCATCGACGGCGGCAACTCCAACTACCGGGACGACGTGCGGCGGGCGGCGGCGCTGCGCCCTGGCGGCATCCACTACGTCGACATCGGCACGAGCGGCGGAGTGTTCGGCCTCGAGCGGGGATACTGCCTCATGGTCGGCGGCCCGGACGAGGCGGTCGCGCTCATCGACCCGATCCTGCGCACGATCGCCCCCGGCGCGGGCGAGGCCCCGCGCACGCCGGGTCGCACCGGGGAGCTCGCGCCGGAGGAGCTGGGCTACCTGCACTGCGGCCCGAGCGGGGCCGGGCACTTCGTGAAGATGGTGCACAACGGCATCGAGTACGGCGTGATGGCGGCGCTCGCCGAAGGGCTGAACATCCTCGAGCACGCGGATGCCGGAGTGCGCGAGGCCTCGCACTCGGCCGAGGTCGCGCCGCTGGAGGACCCCGAGTTCTACCAGTTCGACATCGACGTGCCCAAGGTGGCCGAGGTGTGGCGGCGGGGCTCGGTCATCTCGTCGTGGCTGCTGGACCTGACCGCTGCGGCGCTCGAGCAGAACCCGACGCTCGACGGTCTCGCCGGACGTGTCTCCGACTCCGGTGAAGGACGCTGGACCGTCAAGGCCGCGGTCGACGTCGGGGTGCCCGCACCGGTGCTGGCGGCATCCCTGTTCGAGCGCTTCGCCTCACGCGGCGAGGACCACTACGCCAACCAGCTGCTCTCGGCCATGCGATTGCAGTTCGGCGGCCACCAGGAGCTGCCCGCCGGCGACCGGCTCGAGGCCGGCGTCGAGAAGTCGGACGCCGCCGGCTGACGCCGAGCCCATACCCCTCCGGGGTACCATGGGGGGATGGAGGGTCACGGATACGGCGCGGACAAGGTGGCGCTCGCGCGGCGGATGAGCCGGGTCGAGGGGCAGGTGCGAGGCATCGCGAAGATGATCGACGACGACCGCTACTGCATCGACATCCTCACCCAGGTCTCGGCGGTGACGAAGGCGCTCGAGTCCGTGGCGCTGACCCTGCTGGAGGATCATCTCGCTCATTGCGTCGCCGGCGCGATCGCCGAAGGCGGCGACGGCGCGGAGGCGAAGGTCAAGGAGGCCGCCGACGCGGTGCGGCGGCTGGTCCGGTCCTGATCGGCCGGGCGACCCTTCCGTGAGCCGGCGGAACGTGCGTCGCGCCCCGCCCGTGCGGACACGGGCGGGGCGCGATCGGGAACGGGCCGGGCTATAGCGCGCCGTAGGCCTCGAACGTGGTGTCCGAGGGGAACGACTGGTAGAAGTCGACTTCGAAGTCGACGCTTCCCCCCGCGGGCAGCGTGTCGGCGTACGTCCACGCGCCGCCGATGATGTTGCCGCTGGCGTCACGCGCCACGACCGTGATCAGGGGCAGGGACTGGTCCTGATCGAAGTCGCCGCTGAGCGTGCCGGTGACCGTGGCGCTGTAGCCGTCGTCGGTGGCTTCCAGATTGTCGAAGGTGAGCGTCCCGGTGTCCTCCAGCGGCGCGACCTCGGCCTCGTCTGCGGTCGGGCCGCTGACGTACAGGTCGTCGACGACGGCGTCGCCGACGTCGAGGAACCAGCCGCTGATGGCGGTCTGACCCGACAGGATCGTCAGGTAGTTCGAGTCGCTGTCGAGCGTGGCGCCGCTGGCGTCCAGGGCCTCGACGTCGATCTCGGCATACGAGTAGACGTAGTCGTCGTTGGGGTTGTCCAGGATGATGACGTACCACCAGGTGCCGTCCGACGCGTCCTGGCCGAACACCGCCTCATCGATGACGAGATCCTCCGCGTCGCTCGCGACGTCGCCGCCGGAGTCGGACTGGCTGCCGCCACCCAGGCCGTCGTCGATCGCATCGTTCACCGCGTTCTGAGCCATGAGCCCGAGCGATGCGACGAACAGGACGGCCGAGACGATCCAGCCGAGCACCGCTACGACGACCGCGGCGATCGCGAGGGGCTTCCCGCCCTGACGCTTGCTGATCAGCGCGATCAGGCCGAACACGAAGCCCACCAGCAGCAGCAGTCCCGCCACGATGAACAGCGCGAGCACGGGGAGGAACCCGGTCGGCCAGAGAACGATCTGCAGGATGGCGAGGATGATGCCCAGCGCCGCGGCGGCGATCGCGATGATCGCGAAGATCATCGGCCGGCTGCCCGCGGGCGGACCCGCGGGACCGGGGTAGGTCGGCGGGACGCCGTATCCCGGGGGAGCCGCAGCGGGCGGCGGCGCATACACCGGCGGGGCCGGAGCGTATTGCGGCTGGGTCGGCGCGGTGGGTGCGGTGGGCGCGTATGCCGGCTGAGGAGCGGCCGCCGGCGGCGCATATGCGGGTTCCGGTGCGGAGTACTCCGGCTGAGCCGCAGCGGGCTCGGGTGCCGTGTAGGCGGGCGGCTCCGCAGCGGGTGGTTCCGGCGCTGCGGCCGGCGGGGTGTAGGCCGCAGGCGCGCTGGCCGGCTCGAGCGTCGTGTTCGCCGGGACGGACTCGTCGGCGGACGCCGGCGAGGTCGGCACCTCCTCGGGCTTCGTCGGATCGGATGACGTGGGATCGGACACGGGGGACTCCTTTCAGGAACCGACGCCGTGCCGGCTCCTCTCCCCGTGGACGCCGCCCGCCGGCTCGGTGCCGACGGATGGTGCAGCGCCTCCTACAGCGGTTCCCTGAAGCCGACCCAGGTGCCGGTTAAGCGGAGTCTATGACCCGCGCGCGTCGGCGCACCAGATTTCGGCTCCCATGCCGCACGGCCGTCTCGGATGTGGCATGATCCGCTCCACCGCGATGATACGGCGACCGTCCGAGTTCCTGAGAGGTCGTCGAGCAGTCTTCCCGAACGATACTGAACGATATATCGTTGAGTATCGTTCGACAGACTTCGAGGAGGACATCATGAGCGGTGCGTTCGAGGACGGATTCGGAGGCGCGTTCCGGGGGTTCGGCCAGAGCGCCGGTCGCGCGGGCGCGGGCATGTGGGAGGCGATGGAGCATCTGCGCTCCGCCTTCGAGCAGCGCGTCGGCTCGCGGATGGGCCGGGGCGACGTCCGCAGCGCGGTGCTGGCGCTGCTGGCCGAGCAGCCGATGCACGGCTACCAGATCATCCATGAGATCGCCGAGCGCAGCGGCGGCGCGTGGAAGCCGAGCGCCGGGTCGGTGTATCCCACGCTGCAGCTGCTGGCCGACGAAGGCCTCATCGAGGCGGCCGAAGCGGGCGGCCGCAAGACGTACTCGCTGACCGAGGCCGGCCGGGCCGAGGCCGCCGCGGACGCCGATGGGTCGGCACCGTGGGAGGCGACCGGGTGGGGCGGCAGCGGCCGGGCGAGCGCGCTGCCGAAGGCCGGCGTCGAACTGGCGCAGGCTGCCGCGCAGGTGGCCCGCTCCGGCAACGCCGAGCAGGTGCAGGAGGCCGTCACCGTGCTCGACGAGGCGCGCCGTCGCCTGTACGCGATCCTCGCGCAGGACTGATCCGCGTGGCCGCGGCGACAGCCGCTGCGAGCCCGCCGGGACCGGCGGCGCCCGCCGTCGACACCCGGGCTCGCACGCGCCGCATCCTCCGGTTCGCGGCACGCGTGCTGGTCTCGACGTGGTGGTTCGACCTCGCGTTGCCCCGTCTCGGCTTCGCACGGCTGTCCGAGCGGGGTCGGGAGGCACGGGTGCGGAAGATCGCTCGGCGCTTCCACCGGCTCGCCACCGACCTCGGCGGCCTGATGATCAAGGTCGGGCAGTTCATGTCGTCGCGGCTCGACGTGCTGCCGCCCGAGATCACGGCGGAGCTCGCAGGACTGCAGGACGAGGTGCCGGCGGCATCCTTCGACCGGGTGCGGCTGCTCGCCGAGGCCGAGCTCGGGATGCCGCTGGCCCGCGCCTACGCATGGTTCGACGAGGCGCCGGTCGCGGCGGCCTCTCTCGGCCAGGCGCATCGTGCGCGGCTTCCGGGGTCGCTGGCCGATGACGCCGGGTTCGCCGACGTCGTGGTGAAGGTGCAGCGGCCGGGCATCGAGGACGTCGTCGCCGCAGATCTCGCGGCGCTGCGGCGCGTCGGCCGGTGGCTCAGCCGCATCCGGGTCGTGGCCTCACGGGTGGATGCGCCGGCGCTCGTGGAGGAGTTCGCCGTCACCTGTCGGGAGGAGATCGACTACCTGCATGAGGCGGCGAACGCCGAGCGGTTCGCGGCGCAGTTCGCGGGGGATCCGCGCGTGACGACGCCGCTGGTCGAGTGGGAGCGCACGACCCGGCGGGTGCTCACGCTGTCGGACGTGACGGCGATCAAGGCGAACGACGTCGACGCGTTGCGGCAGGCGGGAATCGACCCCGCCGAGGTCGCGTCGACGTTCGCGCGGATCATGTTCGAGCAGCTGTTCACGCACGGCTTCTTCCACGCCGACCCGCATCCGGGGAACGTCTTCGTCACCCCCGGCGCCGAGGGATGGCGCGTCACGTTCGTCGACTTCGGGATGATGGGCGAGGTGCCCGACCGGCTGCGCGCGGGCCTGCGGAAGGTGCTCATAGCGGTGGCGGCACGCGACGGCGTCGGCCTCGTCGCCGGCATCCAGGAGATCGGCGTGCTGCTGCCCTCGGCGGACACCGCGGATCTCGAACGGGCGATGACGAAGCTGTTCGCCCGGTTCGGCGGGATGGGGTTCGCCCAGCTGCGGGAGGTGGACCCGCGGGAGTTCCGGGACTTCGCCGACGAGTTCGGAGACGTGATGCGGGAGCTGCCGTTCCAGCTGCCCGAGAACTTCCTGCTCATCGTGCGGGCGATCTCGCTCACGTCCGGGCTGTGCAGCGCGCTGGATCCGCAGTTCAACGTGTGGAGCGCCGTGGAGCCGTTCGCCGCCCAGCTGCTGCGCGACGAGGGGCGGCATGCGGTCCGCGACGCCGTGTCGCAGGCCGCGGCGGTGGCCGGCGCGACGTGGCGGCTGCCGCAGCGGATCGAGTCGGTGATCACGCGGATCGAGGACGGCCGGATGAAGGTCGACCTGTCTGCCATGGAGCGCCGGCTCGCGCACCTGGAGCGCTTCGCCGCGCGCATCCTCGGGGCCCTCCTGTTCGCCGCGCTGCTCGTCGCCGGCGTCCTGCTGCAGACGACGCATCCCGTGTTCGGCGTGGTGCTGATGGCCGTGTCGGCGCTGCCGCTGCTCTACGCGTTGTTCGCGGGGGCGCGGCGGCGCGGTCCTCCCTAGAATCCGAGGGGCGACGACAGGGGCACCGAGGATGGCGACGACGGAGGTGAGCGCGCTGATCGCGGCGCGGCAGCATCCACTCGCCGCCGCGATCGAGCAGATCCGGGCGGTCCTGCTCGCCGAGCCCGGCGTGACCGAGAACGTCAAGTGGAACTCGCCGAACTTCGCCGTCGCCGACGATTTCGCGACCCTGCAGCTGCACCGCGACAACGTCGTGCGGCTCGTGCTGCACACCGGCGCGAGGTCGAAGCCGCGGCATCCGCGGATCGCGATCGATGATCTGCCGTCTTGCGCGCGCAGGGCCGATCGGAACCGGCTCGTGCTCACCTACACCGCGTCGTTGACGGACGCCGACGCGGCGGCCCTCGGACGCCTCGTGCACGAGTGGGTGACGCAGCTCCAGTAGCCGCGCGAGCGGCGGCGCGAATGCCTAGCTGAACCGTTCCGTCGCGTCGGCTCGATGCATGTCCCCTAGCATGGAGGGATGTCAGATGCTCAGGATCTCGGTGGACGCGGCGGTTTCGGAGGAGGACGGGGTGGTGGCGGCGGACGCCCGCAGCGCGGCATCCAGCGCCTGTTCGAGGTGGTGCGCAGCGAACGCATCGCACCCCAGCTGGTCCGTCTGCACCTGACCGGGGACGACTTCGACGCCTTCGTCGAGAACGCCGGCCGGGAGAAGCTCGCGCTGACCGACAAGTACGTCAAGTTCCTGTTCGCGCGGCCCGAGCTGGGTCTCGAGCCCCCGTACGACCTGGAGGCGCTCCGGGCGCAGCTCGCCCCGGGCGACCTGCCGGTGCGTCGCACCTATACGATCCGCTCGATCGACTTCGACGCCAAGACCATCGCCGTCGACTTCGTCGTGCACGGCGACGAGGGCCTCGCCGGCCCATGGGCGCTGCGCGCCCGGCCGGGCGACAAGGTGGTGTTCTCAGGCCCGGGCGCCCGGTACCACCCGGACCAGGGCGACGACGTGACGCACGTCATCATCGCCGACGACTCGGCGATCCCCGCCGCGGCAGCGGCGATCGATGCGCTGCCACCGGCCGCGAAGGGGATCGCCCTGATCGAGGTCCCGGACGAGAACGGACACGTCGAGCTGAACGCCCCGGCCGGCCTCGAGGTGCGGTGGATCCATCGCGACGGCGCTCCCTACGGCGTGCCGCTCGCCGAGGCCGTCGAGGCGCTGGAGCGCCCGGCGGGCGCGATCGACGCGTTCGCGCACGGCGAGCGCGAGGCGGTCAAGCGCATCGGCGCGGTGCTCCACGGCGTGTGGGGCATCGACCGCCAGGAGATGTCGATCTCGGCGTACTGGGCGTACGGCCGCACCGAGGACGGCTTCCAGGAGGAGAAGCGCAGCCCGGTGGGCCAGATCCTCTGACGGGCTCTCGGGTCCGAGCGGCTATCGCGTCCGGTAGGCGGCGCCCGGGTGCGTGTCGGGGAGACGGGGCCCGCCGCCGACGATCCGCTCGCGCATCGTGCCGCCGCGGGGCTCGGCCGGCAGCATCCCGCGCTCGCGCAGCAGCGGGAACACACGGTCGATGATGTCGCGGTAGGTCGCGATGCCGCCGTAGGTGTACTCGATGAGGAAGCCGTCGACGTCGCTGCGGTCGACAAAGTCCTGGAGCTGGTCGGCGACGCTCTGCGGCGTGCCGGTGAGACGCGGGCCGCCGATCGAGGTGGTGATGCGCTGCAGGATCTCGCGGATCGTGGGGCTCTCGTCGCCCTGCTGGAACAGCCCCAGCATCGACTGCCCCACTTCGGTGGTCACGTCGGCGAGGGTGGCCTCGAGCGGGAACCGCATGAGATCGACGCCGCTCCAGCCCAGGTAGAGCGCGGCCGCCGCTTCGACCGACGGCGTGGCGTCGAGCTCGGCGCGCAGCCTCGCGGCCTCCTCCTCGGTGTCGCCCACGATGATCGACACCGCGTCGATGACCTTGATGTCGGCCGCGGCACGGCCGTTCGCGACGGCCCGTGCGCGCAGGTCGGCGACCACGGCCGCCGCGACGTCCGGATCGCGGTCCTGGATGAAGACGCACTCGGCGAACCGCGCCGCGAAGGCGCGGCCCGCGGACGACGTGCCCGCCTGCAGCAGCAGCGGTGTGCGCTGCGGGCTGGGGATGGCGGGGAAGAAGCCGTCGTAGCGGAAGTACTCGCCCTCGTGGCGGATGCGGTGCACCTTGGCCGGGTCCGCATAGGTGCGCGTCGTCTTGTCGTACACGACCGCGTCGTCGTCCCATGCGCCCTCCCACAGCTGCAGGTTCAGCTCGACGAACTCGGTAGCCCGGCGATACCGCTCGTCGTGCGGGGTGACGGCGGGCAGTCCGAGCAGGCGGGTGAGGGCGACCTGGTTGTCGCTCGTGACGATGTTCCACGCGATGCGTCCTCCGGTGAGGTGGTCGAGGGAGGTGTAGGTGCGCGCGTTCAGATAGGGCTGCTGCGAGGTGGTGGACGCCGTGACCACGAAGCCGAGCCGGTCGACCGTCGCCGCCAGTCCGCTGACGAGCGTCATCGGGTCGTGGGCCGGCACCTGCACGGCCTCACGCACGACGGCCTCGGGGATGTCGTCACCGCTCATCGGGTAGCCGAGGGCCTCCGCGAGGAACAGGAAGTCGAAGCCGCCGGCCTCGAGCTCGCGGGCGAGGTCCTGCCAGTAGCGGAGGGTCGCGAAGTCCTTCGTGGCGCCCTTCGGGTGGTGCCAGGCGTTGCTGATGAAGTTGGGTGTGAACTCCTCGAACGCGCCGAGGACGATCTGCTTGGTCACGGGTGCTCCCGTCGGGGATTGATAACTCGGAAGAATCATCTGTAAGATAACCCGCAGTTATCGAAAGGTGCAACACGACGATGACGGACGAGATCCAGCGGTCGATCGGCGCAGCCGTGCGCGCCACGCGGGCGGAACGGGGAGAGTCGATGCGCACGGTGGCCGAGCGCGCGGGCATCTCGCAGCCGATGCTGTCGAAGGTCGAGAACGCGCAGATCCTGCCGAGCCTGACGACCGTGTACGGCTTGGCCGCCGCGCTCGAGGTGCCCGCGGCGTCCCTTCTCCCCGCGGTCGGCGGCGCGGGCGAACCGCTGCACTTCGTCGTCGACGAGCCCGGCCCGGCGCCGACGGCCCAGCTGCTCTCGGGCGGAGCCGGGGCGTCGTTCCACGTCTACGTCATCACCGGGCGCGCAGGGGACGACGACGGCCGGGACTTCCAGCATCCGGGTCAGGAGTTCGTCTACGTCGTCTCGGGCGTCGCGCACCTGCGGCGCGGCGACCAGGTCGACCGTGTCGCCGCGGGGGAGAGCATCACGTACGACGGCGCCGTCGCACACCGCTGGTCGGTGCTCGAGGACGCCCGCTATCTGCTCGTCTCCACCAGCTGAAAGGACCGCGCCGTGCTGAGCGACACCGAATTCCTCCGCCTGCTGCCGAAGGCCGAGCTGCACTGCCACTTCATCGCGACCATGCGCGTCACGACGCTGCAGGAGCTGACCGGCAAGCACGGCATCCCGCTGCGCACGGACGACCTCGACGAACTGCTCGACTACGAGGGGCTGCCCGACTTCCTCGATGTGTTCCACGCCGCACAGCAGGCGATGCGAGACCCGGCCGACATCTCGCGCGTCGCGTACGAAGGCGTGGTGGATGCCGTCCGCGCCGGCAATCTGCGCTACCGCGAGTACTTCGTCAACCCGGACAACTTCGCAGAGCTCGGGGTCGACTATCCGACGCTCATCGATGCCCTCGTCGACGGATTCGACCGGGCCGAGCGGGAGCTCGGCGTCGGGTACCGGCTGATCGCCGCGATCAACCGCTCGCTCGGCCCTGAGACCGCGGTCGCCATGGTCGAGACGGTGATCGCGCACCCGCATCCCGCGGTCGTCGGCATCGGACAGGACTATCTCACGCCCGAGCTCACCGAGGATCCGCTGCGGTTCCGCGACGCGTACCAGCTGGCCGAGCGGCACGGGCTGCGCTTGACCGCGCACGTCGGCGAGACGATCGGCGCGAGCCCGCGGAACGTGCGTGACGCGATCGAGGTGCTGCACGTCGAGCGCATCGACCACGGCTACCGGGTCGTCGACGACCCGGAGGCGCTCGCGGCCGCGCGCGACGCAGGCGTCGCGTTCACCTGCACACCGCACTCGACGCACGAGCTCTCGGCCTGGGAGCTCGAGCCGGATCACCGCATCGCGCAGATGGTGCGAGCGGGCCTGCGCGTGACGATCGCGACCGACGACGCGGTGTTCTTCAAGACCGACATCGGCCGCGAGTACACGGTCGCCCTCGCGCAGATGGGCGTGGGGATCGAGGATGCTGCGCGCATCGCCCGCGCCGGGTTCGAGGCCGCATGGTGCGACGAGGCGACCAAGACGCGCCTGCTCGCCGACGCGGATGGGCTCATCGCGGCGCTGACCGCCGCGCGCGAGGGCTGAGGCGCCGCTGGTCTTCGGCCCGCGCCCGTCGGGGGTCAGAACTCAGGACATTCGGCGGTCTCCGCGCCCGCATCCTCGTGATTCCGCGCAGGCTCGAGCCGTCGGCGAACGGGCGTCCTGTGTTCTGCTCCGGGTGGGTGCGCGGCTATCCCCTCCGATGGGCGGTGTGCCGAGGCATGTGCTCTCTCACCTGACGGCATCCACCGTCGCGATCCCGAGCCCATCCCGGGCCCGCAGCAGATTCCGGTCACCGCTGACGGCGACGAAGTCGGCGGAGGCCGCAGCCGCCGCCGTGGCGCAGTGGACCGCGTCGTACCCCCGCAGTGCCAGGCGCTCGCCCAGCTGGCAGGCCTGCGCGATGAGCTCGTCGTCGCCGACAGCGATCTGGGCGACACCCGCCCAGATGGCGGCGAAACCCCGGAGCGCCCGCTCGTAGGCGGCGTCGTCGAGGCGTCGCATCCTCTTCGCCTGTGCAAGAGCCGCGTGCACCTCGACGCGGGCGAGCGAGCTGGTGAGGACGAGATCCGGTCTCCCACGCAGCGACGCTGAGCGCCGTGCCCGGGTTCCTCGATGAGCAACGGCACCAGGGCGGATGTGTCGAAATACGCTCGCATCGGGGTTCATCGGCGCTGGTCGGCGACGAGGTCGGAGACGGTGCGGGATGCGGTGACGCGCGCGGGCAGCGGTTCCCCGCGGCGCGAGGGGAGGGTGACGAGGCCCTGCTGGATGAGCGACGCGAGGCCGGAGGCCGTGTCTATCGGCACGCACCTGGGCGAGGTGACGGCTGAGCCCATCGCGCAGCTCGCGCACGCCCAATGTGGCCATCTTCATGGGTCCGTCGTAGCCACTTCGCGCAGTTCGCCGCCGGCCGGCGGGCGCCACGGCGCGGGGTCGCGATACGCCTAGCCTGGACTCATGCCGCACCGGATCTTCGCCATGCCCGTCGCGCGGGTCTACCCGCTGTACGTCGAGAAGCTGGAGAGGAAAGGTCGTACGAAGCCCGAGCTCGACGAGGTGATCGAGTGGCTGACCGGCTTCGACGAGGTCGCGCTGCGACGACACCTGGACGTCGGGACGAGCTTCGAGGACTTCTTCGCGGACGCCGACCTGAACCCGAACGCATCGCTGATCACCGGCGTGATCTGCGGCATCCGAGTGGAGGAGATCGAGGACCCGCTGATGCAGAAGATCCGCTACCTCGACAAGCTCGTCGACGAGCTCGCGCGCGGGAAGGCGATGACGGAGGTGCTGCGGGGGACGGGAGCGTGAGCTCGGTCGCCGCGTCCCGACCCCGTGTCGTGGCGGCCGCCCTCGCCGCGGACGTGGTGCTCGTCGTCGTGTTCGCGATCATCGGCCGCGCCAGCCATCACGAGGACCTCGCGATCGGCGGCATCGCCCAGACCGCGTGGCCGTTCCTCGCGGGCATGCTGATCGGGTGGGCGGTCATGCTCGCGTGGCGCGCGCCGCTCGCGCCCGTGCGTACCGGGGTCGGCGTCTGGGCGGCGACGGTGGTCGGGGGAATGCTGCTGCGCGCCGCCTCGGGGCAGGGCGTCGAGATCGCTTTCGTGATCGTCGCGGCGGTCGTGCTGTTCGTCTTCCTCGTCGGCTGGCGGGGGATCGCGACGCTCGCGCGGCGCGCGCGGCGTCGCTAGACGTGGGCGGACGCTCACGAGGCACGATCGCGGAGGCCAGAACACAGGACGGGAGCGGCGACACGCCGCGGGCACGCGCCGCGGACGCCGTGTTCGCGGGATCGTCCTGTGTTCTGCGTCGGGCGATCAGGCTGACGATGCGACAGCCGAGAGACTGCGGGCCAGGTTATGCGGGCGCGGCGGCGCTGGCCAGCACCGCGAGCTTGTCCGCATCCGCCTGCGACGGCGGGTGATAGACCACGAGCATCATGCCGACGGTGCCGGTGATCGCGAGCTTCTCGCGGTCGACGCTCAGCTCGCCGAGCTGCGGATGCTGGAACACCATCGCCGCCCCCTGTCGCTGACGGATGTCGTGGCGCGCCCACAGCCGACCGAAGAGGGGCGAGGCGAGCGACAGCTCGCCGACGAGCTCGACGAACCGCGGATCGTCGGTGTCCGTGCCGACCGACTGCCGGAACCCGGCGACGAGGCCCGTCGCGGCCTGTTCCCAATGCGGCTCGAACATCTCGCGTTCGGCGGGGTCGAGGAAGAAGTCGCGCAGTCGGTTGCCGCCGACCGCGAGCCGTGGCGACAGCGCGGTCGCGAGCGGGTTCGCGGCGAGCACGTCGAGGTAGCGTCCCTCGACGAATGCGGGGAACGGCAGCTGCCGCACGAAGCGCAGGGTGTGCGGCGGCACCGTCTCCGCCCGCCGGCGCCGGGCCGTGCGCCGGGGGCGGGGCGCGGCGAGCTCGAGCAGATAGGCCGAGGTGTCGGCATCCAGCTGCAGCACCCGTGCGATCGACTCCAGCACCTGCGCGGACGGGTTGCGATCGCGTCCCTGCTCGAGGCGCAGGTAGTAGTCGACGCTGATGCCGGCGAGCATCGCGACCTCCTCCCGACGCAGCCCCGCCACCCGGCGCACACCGACGACCGGGACGCCGACCTGCTCTGGCGTGACGAGCTCGCGCCGTGCACGCAGGAACTCGCCGAGCTCGTTCCCCGGCGCATCCGCCGCGCCCGCGCTCGACCGGGCCGCCGCGTTCGTCATGTCGGCCAGCGTATGCCCGCGAGCGCGGGCGGATCCTGGTCCCCCGGGTCCCAGGATCACGGGGAGGCTGGATGCTGCCGCGCCTGCCGCGCACGCTGGGACCATGACTTCCGAACAGCCTCTCGTCCTCGTCACCGGCGGTGCCGGCTTCATCGCCGGCCACGTCATCGCCGCCCTGCTCGATCAGGGCTATCGCGTGCGCGCGACAGCGCGCTCGCTCGACCGTGAGCCGCAGGTGCGGGAGCACCTCGCTCGTATCGGTGCGCCTCCTGGCGACGACCTGACCCTGGTGGCCGCCGATCTGCTGCACGACGACGGGTGGGCGGATGCCGTCGCCGGCTGCGACTACGTGCTGCACGTGGCGTCCCCGGTGATGCCCGGGCACGTCGAGAACGAGGACGACGTGATCGTCCCGGCACGCGAGGGCACGCTGCGCGTCCTGCGCGCGGCGAAGGATGCCGGTGTGGGGCGCGTCGTGCTGACGTCGGCGTTCCATGCGATCGGCTTCGGCTGGGGCAGGATCGACCGGGTGTTCACCGACGACGACTGGTCGCCGCTCGACGGCCCGGGCATGGACGCCTACGGCCGCAGCAAGGTGCTCGCCGAGCGCGCCGCGTGGGACTTCGCCCGCGAGTCGGGCCTCGAGGTCGTGGTGCTGAACCCGGTCGCCGTGCTCGGGCCGGTGGTGTCGCCGAGCGTCACCGGCGGCAACGCGATCGTGCGCCGCATCCTGTCGGGCCAGATCGGCGCGTTCCCGGACGTGTGGATCCCGATCGTCGACGTGCACGATGTGGCGACGGCGCATGTGCGCGCGATGACGGCGGCGGATGCGGCGGGGCAGCGGTTCATCGTCGGCAGCGGTCAAGGGCTGAAGCTGGCGCAGATCGCCGCGGCCCTGCGCACCGGCCTCGGCGACCGGGCGTCCCGGGTGGGGACGCGTTCGGTGCCGAGCTGGGCGGTGCGGCTCGCCGGGCTGTTCCGCCCCGAGCTCCGCGGCGTGGTGCCCGACCTCGGCGTCGTGAAGCGGATCGACGCGTCGAAGATCCGCCGCGTGCTCGACTGGCGATCGCGCCCGCTCGCGACCACGGTCGTCGACACCGGTGAGAGCATGCTTGCGCTCGGCATGGGGGCGATGTAGGACGCCGGCGCCCGAGCCTCACCGTCCGTTCAGCGTCGCCACCACCTGTGTGTAGTCGCCGCGCGCCTCGCCGTAGCGCAGGAACTTCACCCGCTCGACCTGGATCTCGGTCGCGTCGGGCTCTGTCCGCAGCAGCTGCATGACCTCCTCGACGAACCCGTCGAGCGGCATCGCGGACGGATCGTCGCGGTGACCGGGCATGAGGTCGCTCTGCACCGACGGCGGCTCGAGCTCCATCACGGACACGCTCGTGCCGGCCAGCTGCAGCCGCAGCGACTCGCTGAGCATGTGGATCGCCGCCTTCGACGCGTTGTAGCTGGGGGTGATGCACAGCGGTGCGAACGCGAGGCCCGATGACACGGTGATGATCGTGGCATCCGGCCGGGTCCGCAGGTGCTCGATGAACGCCGCGATCAGCCGGATGGGCCCCAGGACGTTGGTGGCGATGGTCTCCTCGGCCGACTCGAGGAAGCCGGCGGGCGTCGTCCAGTCCTCGGCGCGCATGATGCCGGCCATCGGCACGAGCACGTTGAGATCGGGGTGGCGTTCGAGCACCCCGGCCGCGGCATCCGCGATCGAGGCGGGCGAGGTCGTGTCGATCACCACGGTGTCGATGCCGGGATGCTGCGCCGCGATGTCGTCCAGCAGCTCGGCGCGGCGGCCGCCGACGATGACGGCGTTGCCGGCGTCCTGGAGCGCGAGGGCGAGGGCGAGCCCGAGGCCGCTGGTCGCGCCGGGGATGAAGACGGTGTTTCCGCTGATGTCCATGGTCCGAGGATGCGGCGGCTCCCCGCATCCGACCAGAGAGCGGTCATCGGGGGATCCGCGGTCCCTGGATGCGGACGACCCGGCGCGCGGAGAATAGGGGACATGGACCGCCCCGCTCTCGCCGACTTCCTGCGGCGCCGTCGCGAGCAGCTGCATCCGGCCGACGTGGGCCTGCGGCCCGGGGCGCGGCGTCGCGCGCGCGGGCTGCGGCGCGAGGAGGTGGCCCAGCTGGCGGCGATGTCGACCGACTACTACACGCGGCTGGAGCAGCGACGCGGACCGCAGCCGAGCACGCAGATGCTCGCCGCGCTCGCACGAGCGCTGCGGCTGACGGCGGACGAGCGCGACTACCTGTTCCGTGTGGCGGGCCACAGCGCGCCCGACCGCATCCGCTCGCTCGACCATGTGACGCCGGCGCTGCAGCGGGTGTTCGACCGGCTGGCCGACACGCCGGCGCTGATCATCTCGTCGCTCGGCGAGACGCTGATCGCGAACCGCATGGGAACGGCGTTGCTCGGCGACTCGTCGGACGCGGTCGGCTGGGAGCGCTATGACGCGTACCGCTGGTTCGCGCATCCCGACCAGGAGCGATCGCGGTATGTCGAGCCGCATCGTTCGCGGCACAGCCGTGCGCTCGTGTCGGGGCTGCGGTCGGTCCTCGGGATCGAAGGCGCGCACTCGCGTGCCGCCGGGCTGGTCGAGGTGCTGTGCAGGACGAGTACGGAGTTCGTGGCGCTGTGGGAGCGGCAGGAGGTCGCCCGGCGGTTCGAGGACCACAAGGTTCTCGTCCACCCGGAGATCGGGCGGATCGAGCTCGACTGCCAGGTGCTGTACACCGAGGACCAGTCGCAGGCGCTGCTGGTGCTCACCGCGGCGCCCGGGTCCGAGGACGAGCAGAAGCTCCGGCTGCTCGGTGTCGTGGGCACGCAGGAGTTCGCCTCGGGGCGGTGAGGTGCTCACCACCCGCTGCGTGTCGGTGTGTGCCCCTCGCGGGCGTCGTCCGGCATCGCCAGCTCCGCGCGCACACCGAGCAGGCGCAGCGGCCGGTCGGGCTCGATCCGCGCCACGAGCGCCAGGATCTCTGCGAGCACGCGTTCGCGGTCGGCGGTGGCGGGGATCTTGTGCACCAGCGTCTTGGTCGTGAAGGGCGCGTAGCGCACCTTCAGACCGACGCCGACGACCGGCCGGCCTTCGGCTGCCACGTCGTCGAGGACCTGCGCGGCGAGATCGCGTGCCGCCTGCTCGATCTGGGCCGGATCCCTGACGTCCTGCGGGAACGTCGTCTCGCGCCCGTGCCCGCGCGCCACCCAGGGTGTGGCATCCACGACCGAGGAGCCGTCGCCGCGCCCCAGCTGGCGGTACCACGGACCCATCTTCGGGCCGAACTCCGCGACCAGCACCTCTTCGTCCGCGTTGGCCAGCTGCGCGACGGTTTGGACGCCGTGGGCGGCGAGTCGCTTCGAGATCTTCGACCCGACGCCCCACAGGGCGATCGTCGGCTTCTCGCCCATGACCTGCATCCAGTTGTCGACGGTGAGTCGGAAGGTTCCGCGCGGCTTGCCGAAGCCGGTCGCGTTCTTGGCGCGCACGAGGGTGTCGCCGATGCCGACGCTGCAGTGGAGCCGTGTGCGCGCGAGCACGTCCTGCTGCACCTGCCGCGCGTAGGCCTCGGGATCGTCGGTGGTGATGCCGAGGAAGGCCTCGTCCCATCCGAGCACCTGCACGACGGCGCCCGGCTGCGCGCGCAGGGTCGCCATCACCTCCTCCGACGCTGCCGTGTAGGCCGGCGCGTCGACAGGCAGGATGACGGCATCCGGCGCCTTGCGCGCGGCGATGCGCAGCGGCATCCCCGACCCCACTCCGAACGCACGCGCCTCGTAGGACGCCGTCGAGACCACGGCCCGCTCGGACGGATCCCCTCGGCCGCCGACGATCACCGGCCTGCCGGCGAGCTCAGGGCGGCGGAGCACCTCGACGGCCGCGATGAACTGGTCGAGATCGACGTGCAGCACCCACGCGCGTGCGGGTTCGGTCATGGGGACAGTCTGGCGCGACCGCTGCGGATCAGACAGTGACCACAGGGCACCGCGCCACGCCGGCGACCCCTCGCGCGAGCTTCGCGTCAGCCGTGACAAGTGTGGCATCCAACGCCTCTGACAGCGCCACGTACGTCGCGTCGTACGCCCTGACTGTGTCGCGCAGCGACCACATCCGCTCGAACAACCCGATGCTCGGCCACCGGGACGCGGGGAAATCCCGGAGGTCGACGAGGGCTCCTACCGCTCGGTCGCTCGACAGCGTGCCGACGCGGGCCAGGCCGCGCAACACCGACGCGACCTCGACGTCCGCGAGGTGCGGCAGGTGCAGATCGGCATCCGAAATCGCCTCGACGGCGCTCTCGGACCGCGATGAGCCCAGCAGGAGCTCGACCAGCACGGACGCATCGAGCACGACGGCACTCACCGTGCGTCGCGCTCCGCGCGCAGCGAGGTGACAGCGGCGTCGGCGATGTCGACCGTCCCGCGCAATCGCGAGCGCTCGAGCAGTTCTTCGAGCGTCGGTCGGCTGCTCTCGCGCCGAAGGACGTCGAGCGCGAACTCCGACAGGCTGCGCCCGGATGCCGCGGCGCGCGCCTTGAGCACACGGTGGACATCCTCCGGAACGTCCCGAATCTGGAGACTTGACATGCATCCCATGGTACGCGCATGCAGAATGCATGACTGTGTTCCGCGGACGCACCCCCGGTCGACGTGGGTGGCGCCGATCACGCTGTGATCGGTGGGTCGAAACACAGGACAGGTGCGGCGACACGCCGTCGGAACGCGTCGTGGACGCCGTATTCGCCGTGTCGTCCTGTGTTTTGCGCCGGGACGCGGCGAACCCCCGCAGCGGGCGGAAGATGAGACACGGTCAGCCGAGGAGACCGACCATCTCCGCGCTGCGCTCCCACAACCGCCGGGCGAGCACCGGGTCTTCGGCGCTGCGGTGCGTGCGAGCCACGCGGAAGTTCGCGTAGTACTCGCCGGGCTGCCAGTCGAAGCCCGGCTTGCCGAGCGCGAGCCAGCTCAGCCGCGCACCGCCCTGCTCGGGGGTGGTGAGGATCCGCGGGGCGAGCGGCCCGTGGTACAGCACCTTCCACACCCCGCCGGAGGCGGCGGCGAAGCCGGTCGCCACGATCCCGGGGTGGAATGCGACCGCGTGCACCCCGGCGTCCCCGAACCGCCGATGCAGCTCCTTCGTGAACAGCACGTTGGCGAGCTTGGCGTTGCCGTAGGCGGTGCTGGCCGAGTATCGCCGCTCCGACTGCAGATCGTCGATGTCGAAGCGGGCGAGTCGGCGGGCGGCGACGCTCGTGGTCTGGATGACGGTCGCGGAGCTCTCCGCGAGCCGGTCCATCAGCAGGCTCGTCAGCAGGAACCCGGCGAGGTGGTTCACCTGGAACGTCAGCTCGAAGCCGTCCGTGCTCGTCCGCCGCTGCGAGCCGAAGACGCTGCCGGCGTTGTTCGCGAGCACGTCGATGCGCGGGTACGCCTCGAGGAGGGACGCCGCGAGCTCACGCACCTGGGCGAGCTCGCCATAGTCGGCGACGAACGATGCCGACCCGATCGAGTTCGCGACGGCGGCCGTCTTGCGTGGATCGCGTCCGACGATCACGACCTCCTCGCCTGCGTCGTGCAGCTGGCGCGCGGCGGCGGCGCCGATCCCGTCGCTGGCGCCGGTGATGACGATCGTGCGCGGCACGGCGACCTCCTCACGTCGCGCTCAGCGTACGGGACGGTGCTGCTGCGGTGCCGGGGGCTTGCGCGTGACAGGGTGCGGACGGCGCCCGGCGCAAGGGGGTAGTCGAGACGGACCCGAGCGGCTCAGGATGCTGCCATGGCACTGACCCTCGGAACCACCGTCCTCTCCGTCGACGACTTCGATCGTGCCCGCGCGTTCTGGACCGCGGCCCTCGGCTGGATCGAGCGGGAGGGGTCCACCTCGGACGACTGGACGATCCTCGATCCGCCGGGCGCGGCGACCGCGGGCGCGATCGGCGGCAGCCTCGCGCTGTCGGTCACCGGGTATCCGCAGCACTATCCGCCGCGGATCCATCTCGATCTCTACGCCGACGACCAGCAGGCCGAGATCGAGCGGCTGCTCTCCCTGGGCGCGCGCCGGATCGACTGGCACGACTATCCGCCGGACGCCGACTGGGTCGTCCTCGAAGACACCGAGGGCAATCGCTTCTGCGTCGTGGACGCGTCTCGGACCATGGCGCCGTCGCCGGAGTGAGCGGCGACGGCGCGATGCTCAGGCGATGTCCCGGTCGGCATCGTGGGCACGCCGGTCGGGCACCGCGTGCAGCATGTGCGCCTCCGCCGCATGCAGCTCGGCGAACTTCGCCGCCATCGTCGGGTTGTGCCGGGTGAGCTTCTTGATCGTCACGTCCTGTGCCTTGTCGTTGGCCAGGCGCAGGTTGCGCTCCGACCCCAGCAGCGCCTCCTTCGCCTTCTGCAGGCGGTCGATGGACTTGTCGATCTCGTCGATGGCGGCCTGGAACTTGCGCGAGGCGAGATCGTAGTTGCGTCCGAACGCGGTCTTGAACGTGTCGAGCTCGTCCTCGAAGTTCGTGATGTCGATGTTCTGGGCTTTCACCTGGGCCAGCTCGGCCTTGTAGGCGAGGGCGTTCATGGCGGCGTTGCGCAGCACGGTGATCATCTGGATGAAGAACTGCGGGCGGACCACGTACATCTTGAGGTAGCGGTGCGAGACATCGACGATGCCGGTGTTGTAGAGCTCGCTGTCGGGTTCGAGCAGGGACACCAGCACCGCGTACTCGCAGCCCTTCTCGGCGCGGTCCTTGTCGAGCTCGCGCAGGAAGTCCTCGTTCTTGTGCTTGGTCGCGGTGCTGTCGCTCTCGTTCTTCATCTCGAACATGATCGAGACGATCTCCGTGCCGGCGTCGTCGACGTCGCGGAAGATGTAATCGCCCTTGCTGCCGGTGCGCGCGTCGTTGTCCTTCTCGAAGTACGCGCGGGGGAACGCGGTGGCGCGCAGCCGGTTGAACTCGATCTCGCAGTGCTGCTCGAGCGTCTCGCCCACCATCTTCGTGGACAGCTTCGCCTTCAGATCGCGCAGGCGCTCGATCTGCTCCTCACGGTCCTTCAGCTGGGTCTCGTACTTGTCCTTCAGCGCCTGGTCGGCGAGCTTCTTCTCGAGCTCGGCCCGTTCGAGGCTGTTCTTGAGCTCGTCGCGTTCGCGTTCGACGGTGCTGAGCGCCTCGGCGAGCTCGAGCTTCTTCTCCACGGCGCTGTTGTCGAGCTTGGCCTTGAGCGCGTGGATCTCGGCATCCTTCATGGACGCCGTCTGCGCCAGTTCGTGCGCGAGCCTCGCCTCGGCCAGCTCGGCGGCCGCCCGCTGGGCCTGCTCGGCGGCGGCCAGGGCGTTCTTGAGGTCGTCGCGTTCGTTGCTGACGGCGCTGACGGCGTCGGCGACGGCGAGCTGCTGGGCGACCTGGCCGGCGTCGAGTCGGGCTTTGAGGTCTTGGATCTCGGCATCCTTCGCCGCCGCGGCCTTCGCCAGGTCGCCGGCGGCCTTGGCCTCGGCGAGCTCGACGGCCTTCGTCTTGTCGAGCTCGGCGAGTTCGAGTCGCTCGTGCAGCTGCTTCTCGAACTCGCTGTCGCGCACCTGCATGACGATGTCGGCGTAGCCGGCGTCGTCGAGCGCGAACGAGCGTCCGCAGTGCGGGCAGGTGATGTCGTGCATGGCGCGTCCCTCGATTCGGTTCGGTGCCGATCCCGGCGTCGCCGGGCTACTCCTCAATTGTGTCGGGGGGCACCGACATGACCGGGACGCGCGCCGGGGGAGCGGCACGCGGCATAGCCTGAGAATGTGCCCGCCGAGACCTCACCGCAGCCCGCCCGGGCGCAGCTCGCCGAGCTGGCGGCCCGCGTGCGCGACGGAGGTGTCGGCCTCGGCGCACTGCCCCGCCTGCCGGTGGCGGGCGACGCGCGCGCGGCGGCCGTGCTCATCCTCTTCGGGCCGCTCGACCGGATCCCCGCCGAGCGGGAGGCGGCGGCCTCCGCCGTCTCCCGCGATCTCGACGTGCTGCTGCTGGCCCGCGCCGCGACGCTGCGCTCGCACGCCGGCGAGATCGCGTTCCCAGGCGGCCGCGCCGAGCCGGACGACCCGGACGCCGTCGCCACCGCGCTGCGCGAGGCACGCGAGGAGACCGGTCTCGACCCCGCCGGAGTCGACGTGCTCGGCACGCTCGAGGACGTGCCTCTCGCGCATTCGCGTCACCTCGTGACCCCCGTGCTCGGGTGGTGGCGGCAGCCCTCGCCGGTACGGGTGATCGACGTGGGGGAGTCGGCCGACGTGTTCCGTGCGCCGGTCGCGGAACTGCTCGACCCCGCGAACCGCGGCGTCACGGTGCTGCGCCGCGACGCGGTGCGGTGGCGTGCGCCGGGGTTCCTCGTGCCGCACGCCGACGGCGAGTACCTCGTCTGGGGCTTCACCGCGATGGTGCTGGACGCCCTGTTCGACGCGCTCGGGTGGGCCGAGCCGTGGGATGCCGCCCGTGAGCTGCCTTTCGCCGAGCCGGCCGGCACGGCTGAGCCCACGCGAGGTCCGGCGTTCGGCGGCTGATAGGATTCTCGATTGGAAGTGTGTCCGAGCGGCCTAAGGAGCATGGCTGGAATCCATGTAGGCGGGGTAACTCGCCTCGCAGGTTCAAATCCTGTCACTTCCGCTCTGTGATGAGCCCCATCCCAGCTGGTGGGGCTCATCGTCGTCTCGTCACCCGCACTGACTCGTCGGAATGGTCGACAGACGCCCGTCTTTGCCTTTGTCAGCGAAGGGGGAGCCAGGTCACACCGTGCGCGTCCCGTCGACCCTCTTGCGGTTCCTTCGTGTCGTAGGCCTCCATGGTGGGGATGAGCGCGCCGTAGACGACCCATTCGCCAGGGTCGTCGCTTTCTGTGTGTCTTCGCCAGATCTCGTCCCCGGCGGCTGTCGGTGCGGGAATGGCGACCGCATATGGACCACCTGAGTCGTCAGCATGGCCGTCGAAGGTCAAGACGATCTCGCCGTCTCGTTGTTCCACACCTCGGACCCGCAACTCCTGCCCGATCGAGTACGTGGTGAATATGTGCCGAACGATATCCGTGAAGTCCATGGCTGGTCATCCTGCTACTTTGACGACCCAGCTCGGACACACATTCGCGCCCACGCAGTAGGCGGAGATCACGCCCTTGGGATATCCGTCGCTTAACCGCGGGCTGGAGTTCACGACGACTTGCACGTCCATCGTCCGGGTGATCCAGCACACGGTGAGCCAGCACGTGAACTCGTTCGCCGGGGTGACATAGGTGATCGTCGTGCCGGACACTGTTCGGCTTCTCGGGAATTGGGTTGTCTTCTTCACCATGGTGTTGGTGACGTTGTGCGGCTGGATGTGCAACCATCCCCAGGCCGTCGTGCCATAGCGGTAACCGATGCGGGTGGCCTTGTTGTCGGTCCAGCCGCTGATCAGCCGGTAGTCCGTGCTTGCGGCTGGAACGACTTGAGTGGTCCGCGTAGCTCGCGAGAACACCGACGAGGCAGTGGAATTACGTGCTGTCGTTGCCTGGTCGGTATAGGGACGGGGCGACGCGAGCGTCGGAGTCGGAGGGTTCGTCGGTAGAAGCATCGTCGTCGAGCTGATCGGTGATGTCCTGGCCGAGCTCGGCGGCCTGATCGATCAGGTCGTCTTCCGTGATGGACCCGTTGACATCTGTGTCGATCTCGCCGAGCACGGTGACGGTGACCGGATCGTCGTCGCCGGACGAAGAGTCGTCTGCCGATGCAGGCGTAACGCTGGCGACGACGAGCAGTAGCGCAATGGCGGCGCCGGTCATGGCAGCACGATTAAGCGTCTTCATGATTCCCCCAGATCAGATGGTCGCCGAAGCGGCGTGCCGCTGACATTATCGGGTGGTTCTGCCGCCGTCTGTCATCCGTTTGGGGGACATATGGTGGTCGCTCTTGAGCCGGAGCAGCGTTCGTGGTTCTCAGCGAGATACGTGACGCCGCGCCCGTTGACCTCCCTGTGCGCCTCGGCTCTCATCTGCGCTCATCGGCGTCCGAGCCGACGCGTGTGTCATAACTCCGCCTCGGCTTCGCCGCGGGGCGTGGGTACCGCGGGATTCCGCGGGTGCGGTGCCCGCCCGCCGCAAGCCAGGCGGAGTTATGACACGCGGCAGCCGATGGCGCGCACCCGGGGACACGGCCGGGTCGACCCGGCTCGTCCGCCGTCACCGCTCCCGTGATCCGGCTCCGCGCGCGACGGCGAGCGGCGACCCGGGACGGATCACCAGGGAGCGCGGCGCGACGCGCGCCAGCATCCGGCGTCCGAACCCGGCCTCGGCGAGCAGGCCGCTGCGCACCCGCGTCGCCGTGTCTGCCGCGCCCGCGACGGACGCGCCGGCGGGTGCGTAGCTGGCGTGTTCGATCGCCGCGACGAGCGCGGCCACGGCGTCCGCGGGAGCCCCGGCCGCGCGCAGCCGGTCGCCGAACATCCGCGGCGAGTCGCTGGGCGGCACCGGGATGCCGAGATCGATCGCCGTCTCCTGCACGACCAGCCAGGAAGCCGCCGCGTCGCCGCGCCGCAGGAGCCGGCGTCGACGACGGGCGGCGAGAGCGCCCGGAGCGGCGCACAGGAGCACGACGACGAGCACCAGGATGACGAGGGCTGCCGGCTCGACCGTCCCGAGCGAGGTCCCGCCGCTCCGATCCTGCGCCGCCGCGGTGCTGGTCGCGCTGGCCGAGAGGGTCGCCGAGGCCTGCGGCCGCGTCGTCGGCGCCGCGGTGGTCGCGGCCGTCGTGGGGGCCGTGGTCGTCGTCGTGGCGCTGGCGTACTGCGTCGTCGTGCCGAGGCTCTTCGTCGGCTCGAACGCCGTCCAGCCGATCCCCTCGAAGTACACCTCGGGCCAGGCGTGCAGCTGCGTGCTGACCACCGAGTACACGGTCTCGCCGTCGACGGAGGCGCCCGTCGCGGTGCCCGGGAGGTAGCCGACGACGATGCGGGTCGGCATCCCGAGATACCTCGCCATCAATGCGAACGCCGAGGCGAAGTGCTCGCAGTATCCCGCACGGACGCGCAGGAACTCGGCGACCGCTTCGACGCCCGAGCCGTCGAACCCCTGCTCCACCGGCGCGTCGAGCGAGTAGGTGAACGCATCCGAGCGGAACCAGGTCTGCAGTGCGGTCGCGGCGTCGAAGTCGTTCGTGGTTCCCGCGGTGACCTGGTCGGCCAGCGTCGCGACGATGTCGGGGGTGTCGTCGGGGTACTCGGTGTAACGCGAGTCCACCCCGCCCGCGGTCGCCGCGCGCATCTGCTGCAGGGTGGGCTGCGGAGGAGTGGTCGTCACCGTGTACGACTGGCCGGCCGAGTCGGCGTCGACGGCGACGACGGTGCGGTTCTCGGCGATCAGGCTCCACTGACCGGTCAGGTCGTCGACCTGCGTCGCCGGGAAGGGCACGAGGAGGTAGCGCGTGTAGAGGTCGGCGATCTCGACGTGCGTCTGGACCGACGAGACGGCGATGTCCGAGTCCGTGGTCAGGGTGGGGAAGGCGTCGACGGCGGCGAAGGTGTCCGGCTGCCACTCGTCGCCGTCGAACGTCGACAGCGTCGCCGCGCGCAGATACGGCGCCGAGGTCTGGCTGGTGCGCACCTGCAGCACCTCCACCGGATCGCTCTCGCGAAGGTCGCTTCCGAGCGAGAGGGATGCGTCGATGCTGGCGCTGCCGCCGACCGAGACGCTCACCTGGCCGGTCGGCGACGGCAGGAACGGCACGATCACGACGGTCGCGAGGACCGCGATCGCGGCGATCGCCACGGCGCGCAGCGACGACGAGCTCCAGAATCGACGGTCCGCGCCGGGCCGGGTGCGCGCCTCGTTCCAGAGCAGGAACAGGATGCTGCCGCCCAGGAGCACGATCTGCCAGACATTCGTGCTCCCCGGCACCACCACGGCGGGGATGACGGCGACCGCGAGCGGCACGATCGCGCCGAGCAGCGGCAGCCGGACCGCGATCACGACGACGTCGAGCACGATCGCCAGCAGACCCGTCGCCCCGACGAGCAGGAACGACAGCGCGGGCGTGGCCGTGAGCGGCGGCGTCCCCATCTCGAGGAGCTCGATCGCGGAGCCGATGTCGGCGACGGCCTGTGCGACGACCGCCGGGTTCGGGACGATCCACGCCCACGCGGCCCCGGAGAAGAACACCCCGGTCAGCGCGAAGGCCCAGAGCACGAGCTGCGCGAGCGGGACGAGCGGGGTGCGCCACCGCAGCCGGCGGGCGACGAGCCCGGCGCCGAGGAGCGCGGCGGCCAGGACCAGCGCGCCGGCGAGCCATGCCCCGGCGGAGATCACGCGCAGCAGCGGCAGGAGCGCCGCGAACAGGGCGACCTCGACGCCGACGGCGGCCGCGAACGGCAGCCGGCGCGCGGGGGACGGTGGCGTCGCCCGCTCACCGGCCGGCATACGAGCGTCCCTCCACGGCGGCCGTCCAGATCTCGGCGAGCTGTGCCGTCAGCGCATCGAGGTCGCCGTCGGCGGCGCGGACGGCGCCGCCGCGCCAGCCCCGGGCCATCGCGACGGCGCCGCGGACGG
>NZ_JASGEL010000069.1:0-37379 GCF_047606385.1 Microbacterium sp. | reverse complement strand
TCGAACCCGGTCCTCTTCGGCTTCAGCGTGCTGCTGGTGCTGGCCTGGCGGGTCGCCGGCTGGTGGGGACTCGACCGGGCGGTCTGCTGGTCGGGGGCGTCGGCGGCGGAGCCGCAGGGTACGCCCTCGGCTCCGCCGCGGCGGGCGACGACGGCGACGTGATCGACCTGTCGACGACCCACGCGTTCTACGGCACGGCCGAGCAGGCCGGCATCCGCACGCCCGTGCAGCGATACAGCGTCTTCATGACCTTCGACTTCACCGGGACGACCGCCACCGACCTGCAGGTGCTGCTCGCCCGCTGGTCGGCCGCCATCGCTCAGCTGATGGCCGGCAAGACCGTGGGACAGGTCGAGCCGTCCCGCGACGACGCGGTCGGCGGCGACACCGGGGAGGCGCTCGACCTGGACCCCGCCGCGCTGACGGTCACGGTGGGCCTGGGCCCGGGGCTGTTCACCGATGCGCTGGGGCTGTCGGCGCAGAAGCCGACCCTGCTGCGCGAGCTCGAGCTGTCGACCGCCACCCTGCAGGACGCGTTCACCGGCGGCGACCTGTCGGTGCAGGCCTGTGCGGACGATCCGCAGGTGGCCTACCACGCGGTGCGCGCGCTGGCGCGCATGGGCAAGGATGCCGGCACCGCCGCGACCCGGTGGACCGTCATGGGCTTCGGCCGGGCCGCTGCCGGGGCGGGGCAGTCGACTCCGCGGAACCTCATGGGGTTCAAGGACGGCACCCGGAACATCTTCACCGAGGACGACTACGACGCCTTCGTGCGCGTGACGGACGGGCCGGACTGGACCCACGAGGGCACGTACCAGGTGGTCCGCAAGATCCAGATGCACATCGAGAACTGGGACACCGACCGCATCGGCGACCAGAACGAGGTGTTCGGTCGCCACAAGGTGACGGGCGCCCCGTTGACCGGCACGGCCGAGTTCGACACCCCGGACTTCGCCGCCACCGACTCCTCCGGCGCCCCCGTCATCCCCGCGCGCTCGCACGTGCGCCTCGCCGCCCCGGAGAACAACGGCGGCGTGAAGATCCTGCGCCGCGGCTACAACTACACCGACGGCATCAACCAGTACGGATTCCTCGACGGCGGCCTGCTGTTCGTCAGCTACCAGAACGACCCGGCCGCTTTCGAGACGCTGCAGGCGCGGCTGGGCGCCTCCGACCGGCTCAACGACTACATCACCCACGTCGGGTCCGGGATCTTCTTCGTCCCCGGCGCCCCGGCGTCGGGGACGTTCCTGGCCTCGGGCCTGTTCTCCTGAGACCGTGACATCCGTGCCCGCCCGGGCGCCCTCCACGCCGCCGTTCGTCACAAACGGGCGGATGCCGCGGCATCCGCATACCGTCGAAGCATGACCTCGCCCAATCTCCCCGTCCTCGACCTGTCCGACCTCGATCGCGGCCCCGAGTCCGCGGCGGCGTTCCGCGAGCAGCTGCGGCAGGCCACTCACGAGGTGGGCTTCTTCTACCTGGTCGGCACCGGCGTCAGCCCCGAGCTCGAGGCGCGGCTCACCCGCGCGGCGCGGGACTTCTTCGCCCTGCCCGAGGCCGACAAGCTCGCCATCGAGAACCTGAACAGTCCCCAGTTCCGCGGGTACACGCGGGTCGGCGGCGAGCTGACGCAGGGACGGGTCGACTGGCGTGAGCAGATCGACATCGGTCCCGAGCGCGAGGCGCTGGAGAACCCCGTGCGCGACTTCGACCGGCTGATCGGACCCAACCTCTGGCCGGCGGCGCAGCCGGAGCTGCGCGAGGTCGTCGCCGAATGGTACGAGGCGCTGACCGCGATCGGGCTGAAGCTCCTGCGCGCCTGGGCCGTCGCGCTCGGCGCCGAGGAGGACCACTTCACACGCCACTTCGACGACCCCGCGACGCTCATCAAGATCGTGCGCTACCCCGGCAAGGACGACCCGACGCCCCAGCAGGGCGTCGGCGCCCACAAGGACTCGGGCGTGCTGACCCTGCTGTGGGTGGAACCGGGCAAGGCGGGCCTGCAGGTCGAGCGCGACGGCGCATGGGTGGACGCTCCCCCGGTGCCGGGCGCGTTCATCGTGAACATCGGCGAGCTGCTCGAGTACGCCACCGGCGGCTACCTCGTCGCCACGAACCACCGCGTCGTCTCGCCCCGTCACCCGGAGGACCGCATCTCGGTGCCGTTCTTCTTCAGCCCGGCCCTGGACGCGCGCGTGCCGCTGCTCGAGCTGCCGGCGGAGCTGGCCGCGCAGGCCCGCGGCGTCACCGAGGACCCGACGAACCCGATCTACGCGCTCTACGGCGAGAACGCGCTCAAGTCGCGTCTGCGCGCGCATCCGGATGTGGCGGAGCGCTGGCACGGCGACCTGGTCGCCGCGCGCGCCGCCGCGGCATCCTGACCCGCGTTCCAGCCTCCTCTGCTTCAGCGAGACCGCACGTGCGCGCCGAGACCGTGGGGTCCTCCCACGGTCTCGGCGTCCAGATGCGGTCTCGCGGAACGGGCGCCGCGGTTCATCGGCCGCCCAGCGCGGCCGCGATGCGCTCGATGCCGTAGTCGAAGGCCCGGTCGACGTCGCCCCCGAGCTGGAACGCGCCGGTCAGCTCCATCTGGATGAAGCCCACGGCCCACGCGGTCACCAGACGTGCGGCGTCAAGCGAGTCCGCGCCGAGCTGCTGCGTGGCCCGCAGCACAGGCGCCGCGGATCGTTCGAGCGACTCGCGCGGGAGGACCGCGGAGAACACCAGCCGGAAGCTCTCCGGCCGCTCGTGCGCGAAGCGCCGGAAGGCGCGTGCGAGCCCGCCGAGCGAGCCGTCGGTCGCGGCGAGGCGGCCGGCGAGGTCGTCGACCGCCCTCTCGGCCACCGCGCGTAGCAGCGCGTCCCGGTCGCGGACGCGCTTGTACAGCGACGGAGCGCGCACGCCCACGCGCTCCGCGACGCGCTGCATCGTCAGCGCGACCTGACCGCCGTCCTCCAGCAGGTCGGCGCCGGCGGCGACGATCGCGTCCAGCGAGGTCCGCTCGGGCGTGGGCATGGCTCCTCCATTGATGGCTATTGACGTAAGCCATGATGGCTATCTATCGTAGCCATCATATCCGCTGCGGCCGCACGAAGGAGCTCGACATGGAACTCGCACCGCATCTGCACCGCCTCGGCAACGACATCGTCGCCTGCTACCTGATCGACACCCCCGAGGGCATCACGCTGATCGATGCCGGTCTCCCCGGCCACTGGCGTGACCTGCAGCGGGCGCTGCGCTCGCTCGGCAAGACGACCGCCGACATCCGCGGCCTCGTCCTCACCCACGGCGACAGCGATCACATCGGGTTCGCCGAGCGCCTTCGGCGCGAGCACGGCGTGCCGGTCTACGTGCATGCCGCCGACGCCGAGCGCGCCCGCACCGGCAGGAAGCCGAAGACGCCCGCGGGTCGGATGCGACTGTGGCCGACCACGCGCTTCTTCGCCTATGCCCTGAGCAAGAACGCCATCCCGACGGCTCACGTGAAAGAAGTCGTGGAGGTGGCGGACGGGGACGTGCTCGACCTGCCGGGCTCGCCCGCGATCGTCGGGATGCCGGGGCACTCGCCCGGAAGCGTCGCCGTCCACGTCCCCGCGGTGGACGCGATCTTCGTGGGCGACGCCCTCACCACCCGGCACGTCCTCACCGGACGCGAGGGGCCGCAGCCTGCGCCCTTCACCGACGAGCCCGAGCGCGCGCTCGATTCGCTGGACCGACTCGCCGCACTGAGCGCGTCGTGGGTGCTGCCCGGCCATGGCGCCCCCTGGCAGGGGTCGGGGCCGGCTGCCGCCGCCGCCGTGCGGGCCGCGGCGCGCTGAGCCGCGAGACCGCATCCTGGCGCCGAGACCGTGGGGTCACCCCACCCTCTCGGCGCGCAGATGCGGTCTCGCGGAAGCGGGGCGGGAACGGCGAAGGCCGCCCCACACCGTGGGGCGGCCTTCGCGAAAGCGATATACGCGGGTGCGACTTATCGACGCAGGCCGAGACGCTCGATGAGCGAGCGGTAACGGTTGATGTCGATGTCCTGCAGGTAGCCCAGCAGGCGACGGCGCTGACCGACCATCAGGAACAGGCCACGACGCGAGTGGTGGTCGTGCTTGTGCTCCTTCAGGTGCTCGGTGAGGTCCTTGATGCGCTGCGTCAGCATCGCGACCTGCACCTCGGGGGATCCGGTGTCACCGGGGTGCGTCGCGTACTCTTCGATGATCGCCTTCTTGACGTCGTTCTCCAGTGCCATAGATGGGATCCCCTTCCTCGTCATTGCGCGGCGCCCGACGCCTTCTGCGTGAGCTCTCTTTATCCGCGGCCGATCGAACGGCAACCTCGAAAGTCTACCAGCGAACGAGAGCCGCGGCGACCGGGCCCTCTCCGGCGGGTTAGCCTCGAAGACGTGCCGCCCTTCGCTCCCGCCCGCCCCGTCCGGGTCGCCGGGTGATGGCGCGACTGGGCGCACGGCACTTCATCGATCTGCGTCCCTTCCGGGTCAGTCCCGCGTTCGCACGTCTCTGGGTGGGCTCCACCCTGTCCGGCATGGGCGCCCAGCTGACGATCGTCGCGGTCATGCTGCAGGTCTACGCCCTCACCGCCTCCGACTTCGCCGTCTCGATGGTCGCCGTCGCCGGGCTCGTGCCGATGGTGCTCGCCGGACTGTACGGCGGGATGCTGGCCGACGCCTTCGACCGTCGCATCGTGGCGCTGTCCGCGGCCGCCGTCACCTTCGCCTCCACCGCCCTGCTGGCCGTGCTCACCTGGACCGGCGGCGAGACGGTGTGGTGGCTGTACGCGCTGAGCATGATCAACTCGGCCTCGGCCGCCATCGTGATGGCGACGCGGCAGGCGATCACCCCGCGGCTCATCCCCCGCGAGCTGCTGCCGGCCGCGGCGGCGCTGCAGGGCATCACGGTGGGCGTCATGGTCATGGCCGGCCCGGCGCTGGCCGGGGTCCTGGTGGCCACCGCCGGCTACGCCTGGACCTACTCGATCGATGTCCTGCTGATGACGTCGCTGTTCCTGGGTCTGTGGACGCTGCCGTCGCTGCGGCCGGAGGGCGAGATCGTCCGCCCCGGCCTCGAGTCGCTGCGCGACGGCATCCGGTTCCTGCGACGGGCGACGAACATCCGGCTGCAGTACGTCCTCGACATCACCGCGATGACCTTCGGCCAGCCGCTGGCACTGTTCCCCGGCATCGGCGCGGTGCTGCTGGGCGGCGGTGCGATCACGACCGGCCTGCTGACCGCGGCGGTCGCGGCCGGGGCCTTCCTGTCGAGCCTGCTGTCCGGGCCGATCGGACGCTACCGGGCGCACGGGATCGGCATCCAGCGCTCGATCCAGGTGTACGGGCTGGCCATCGCGGCCTTCGGCCTGGTGCTGGTCGCGGCGCAGCTGGGCTGGTTCGCTCCCGCGGTGGTCGACGAGTCGTCGCCGGACGTCGTGCTGATCGTGCTCGCCTGCGTGCTGCTCGCCGTCTCCGGCGCCGCCGACAACGTCAGCGCGATCTACCGCTCCACCATGATGCAGGCCGCGGTGCCGGATGCCGTGCGCGGGCGGCTGCAGGGCATCTTCACGGTCGTCGTCAACGGCGGGCCCCGGATCGGCGCCCTCTACGCGGGCACGCTGGCGACGTTCACGACGCTGTGGTTCCCGCCGCTGCTGGGCGGCATCCTGATCGTCGCGCTCGTCGGCGTGCTCGTGCGCCTCTCCCCCGGCTTCCGCGCCTACGACGCCGCCCATCCGGTGCCGTGAGCCCCCCGCGAACCCGTACTCGCCCGCCGAGCCCGTACGGGAATGACGCCATTCGCGTACGGGCTCGCAGCGGGAATACGGGCTCGCGGGTCGGAGACGCGGTCAGACCTGGACGGAGCCCTGCAGGTCGAGCTCGATCGTGACGTCCTTGCCGACCAGCACGCCGCCGGTCTCGAGCGCCGCGTTCCAGGTGAGGCCGAAGTCCTCGCGATTGATCACCGTCTTGGCCGTGGCGCCGGCCTTGTAGTTGCCCCACGGGTCGGTGCCGAAGCCGCCGAACTCGACCTCGAAGGTGACCGGCTTCGTGACGCCGTGGATGGTCAGGTCACCGTCGACCAGGAAGTCGCCGCCCTCGTAGCGCACCCCGGTGGAGACGAAGTCGATCGTCGGGAACTGCTCCACGTCGAAGAAGTCCGCCGAGCGCAGGTGGTTGTCGCGCCCCTCGTCCTTGGTGTCGACCGAGGCGGCGTCGGCCGAGGCGGTGACCTTCGCCGCCAGCGGGTTCTCGGGCGCGACGATCGTCGCGCTCTTGACACCGAACACGCCGCGGACCTTGGAGATCGCGAGGTGACGGACGGTGAAGCGGACCTCGCTGTGCGAGGGGTCGAGCACCCAGGTGCCGGCCTTGTATCCGGGAAGGTCGATGGTCGTGGTGGCGTCGGTCATGATCTCTCCAAATCGTGTCGCCGCGCAGGTCGCGGCACTCGACGGGGAGAAACCCGGCCGCCCTCGGGTTCATTCCCGAGAATAGAAAGTCCTCAGCCGACGGCGATCAGGTCGATGATGAAGATCAGCGTCTTGCCGCCGAGGAAGTGGCCGCCGGCCGGCCCGTACGCCAGGTGCGGCGGGATGATCAGCTCACGACGGCCGCCGACCTTCATCCCCGGGATGCCGTCCTGCCAGCCCTGGATGAGGCCGCGCAGCGGGAACTGGATGCTCTCGCCCCGGCCCCATGACGAGTCGAACTCCTCGCCCGACTCGTACTCGACACCGGCGTAGTGCACCGTCACGGTGTCGCCGGGCTTCGCCTCTGCGCCCTCGCCGACGACGATGTCGCGGATGACGAGGTCGGCGGGGGCCGGCCCCGCGGGAGCGTCGAACTCGGGCTTGCTGCGGTTCTCAGTCATGGCATCCATCCAAGCACGCGGCGGCGCACGCCGCCGGAAGGTCTTGACACGTTCCCAGGCCCACGGCATCCTGAGACCAGATCAACTCAGCGCCCGGGAGACACGCTGGCATCGCCGCTGCACCGGGCGCTGAGTCTGTCTCTAGGCTGGCGAGGTGCCCCGCCCCGAGTCGCCCCAGTCGCAGCGGCTGCTCGCCGCCGCGGTGGACGTCGCCCTGGACCGCGGCCTGTCCGGGCTCTCGCTGTCGGCGCTGGCACGGGCGATCGGGTCGAACAACCGGATGCTGCTGTACTACTTCGGTTCGAAGGACGAGCTGTACACCGAGGTGACGCTGGCGGCCTACGACCGGTTCCCGGAGCTGGCCGGGCTCATCCCGTCGCTGCAGGCCGACGCGCCGCTGCCGGCCCTGCTGGCGGCGGGGTGGCGGCGGCTGCGCGCCGCGGAGAACCTGCCATACCTGCGGCTGTTCTTCGAGGTCGTCGCCGACGCGGTGCGCGACCCGGCGCACAACCGGGCGCAGCTGAGCGTGCTCGCCTCGCACTGGCCGGAGGGGGTGCGCGCCGCGTTCGTCGCGCACGGCTGGCCGGCCGCATCCGCCGGCGTCGCGACGACGCAGCTGCTGGCGCTGTGGCGGGGCCTGCAGATCGACCTGCTCACCGGCGCCGACGTCGAGCGCCTCGACGCCGTGCACGACGCCGCGATCGCGGCGCTGTTCAGCGACCGCTGAGCCGCGCGGCGCCGGCGACACCCGACATCCGCTCGCGCAGCGTGGGCCCGGCCGGGTCGACGATCAGTCCCCGCTCCCGCAGCAGGGGCAGCACCCCCTCGCCGAACGCCTGGACGTCGCGGGTGCCGAACACCGGTTCGAGCAGGAACCCGTCCAGCCCCGTCCGTGCGGCGAGGTCGGCGACCCCGGCGGCGACGGTCTCGGCCGAGCCGACGAGCCGGAACCCGCGCGTCCCCCGGCCGCGGAGCTCCTCGATGACCTCGCGCACGGTGGGGGCGGGCCGGTCGGGCGTGCCGAGGAAGCGCTCGATGTTGCTCGTGCCCAGCTGGCCGACCACGCCCGTGCCGATCGCCTGGTGCAGCGTCCCGTCCGGGTCGAGGGAGAGCAGGTCGATGCCGGTGTTGCCCGCGTAGAGGGCGGCCACGACCTCGTCCGACTGCATGGCGTGGAACTCGTCGTAGAGGCGCTGGGCCTCGGCGTCCGTCTCGGCGACGACGGCGGTGAGTCCCGCCATGATCCGGATGCTGCCCGGGTCGCGCCCGGCCTCCGCCGCGAGCCGGCGCAGGTCGGCGACCCCGGCCGCGGTGTGCGCGGGCGTCGTGCCCTGGATGAACACCCCTTCGGCGTGGGCGGCGGCGAGGGCCTTGCCCTTGGCGGAGGTGCCCGCCTGGAAGATCACCGGCGTGCGCTGCGGCGACGGCGGGGCGCCGAAGTAGCCGCGCGAGCGGTAGTGCTCGCCGCGATAGTCGACCGGGTGGATGCGGTCGGGGCGCACGTACACGCCGGCCGCCGCGTCCGCGACCAGGGCGTCGTCGTCCCAGACGTCCTCCCAGTACGCGCGTGCCAGGCTCACGTACTCCTCGGCCTTGGCGTAGCGGTCGTCGTGCGCGGTCATCTCGGCGTGGCCGAACAGCTCCGCGACCGCGTTCTGCGAGGCGCCGGTGACGACGTTCCAGCCGATGCGGCCGCCGGTGAGGTGGTCGAGCGTCGCGAAGCGTCGCGCGAGCGGCAGCGGATGGTCCATCCCGGTCGTGGCCGTGACGACGAACCCGAGACGCTCGGTCTCGCGCGCGAGCACCGGGATGATGGTCGAAGGGTCCAGGCCGGAGAAGTTGATCGCCGCTGTCAGCGAGGCCGCGCTGATGTCGCCGTTCAGCATCGGGTAGCCGAAGCCGTCCGCGAAGAACAGGAAGTCGTAGCCGGTGCGGTCCATGATCCGCGCCATCCGCACCCAGCGCTCCGGGTCGAGGTAGTCGACCGCGTCGCATGCGGGGTGGGCCCAGCTGTAGGTGCCGCCGACCTGCGGCGCGTAGACCTCGAAGACGCCGAATCGCAGGGTCATGATCCTTCCTTCCCGAGCCACGCGTCGATGCCGGCGCGGGCACGCTCCTTGGTCGCCGCGGAGGCGAGAGTGGACTCGATCGAGCTCCGGGCGCAGTCCGCGAGCTGCGCGTCGGTCAGGCCGATGCGCTCACGCGCCACGACGTACTCGTCGAGGATGCCGGGGCCGAACAGGATCGGGTCGTCGGCGTTGATCGAGCACCGCACGCCGGCGGCCAGCAGCTGCGGCAGCGGGTGGGCGGACAGGTCGGGGACGACCGCCAGCAGCACGTTCGAGGTCGGGCACACGTCCAGGCAGATCCCGCGCTCGGCGAGCAGCAGCAGCAGCTCCGGATCCTCGATCGCGCGCACGCCGTGCAGGATGCGGTCGGCATCCAGCGCCTCGATCGCCTCGCGGACCGAGTCCGCCCCCGCGAGCTCCCCCGCGTGCGGGGCGGACTGCAGGCCGGCCGCCTTCGCGATCGCGAACGCCTCGGCGAACTCGGCCGCCGGGTGGCCGCGCTCCTCGTTCGCCAGTCCCAGCGAGACGACGCCGCGTCCGGCGCGGGATGCCGCGAGGCCGGCGAGCTCGCGGGCCGCCTCGGCGCCGAGCGTGCGGTCGACGGTCACCATCAGCCCGACCTCGACGCCGTGCGCCTGACCCGCGGCGCGGGCCGCGGCCAGGTGCGCGTCCAGCGCCGCCGCGACCGATCCGAAGGCGGCCGCGTGGTACTGCGGACTCACGCCGAACTCGATGTAGACGACGCCGTCCGCCGCCGCGTCCGCCACCGCCTCGTCGATGAGCAACGCGAGGTTCTCCGGCGCGCTCAGCACCGCGAGCAGTCCCTGGTACATCTCGGCGAAGGCGCGGAAGTCGGTGAACCCGGTGGTCGCCGGCAGCGCGACGCCCCGCTCGGCGGCCAGCCGCGTGAGGGTGGTGGGCCGCATCGCCGCCTCGAGGTGGATGTGCAGATGCCCCTTGGGCAGGGTCGCCAGCTCGCGCGCTGTCACGGTCGTCCTCCGTCCCTCGGCTCCGGAGTGAACCGATCGGTTCAGAACCATACCGGCGGTGTGTTTCCCGCAGATGTCGTGTCGACGCTCCCTGCCATCGCCGGCGGCGACGTCGGGCGGTCCGCTGCCCGGAGTAGCGTGGCAGGATGCGCTTCGCCCATGTCCATTCCGAGGGCGCCCCTCGGCTGACCCTGGTCACGACCCCCGGCGAAGGCATCTTCGTCGACACGCTCTTCCCCGGCGCCCCCCGGGTGCTGGAGCAGCTGATCGCCGGCGGCGACGAGCTGCTCGACCGCGTGCGCGAGGCGGCGGAGGGACGTGTCGGCGACGTGGACCTGACGACGGCGTCCTTCGCCTCGGCGAGCCTGGCCCCGCCGGTCGTGCTCGCGATCGGACTGAACTACTCCGCGCACTCCGGCGAGCTCGGGCTGAAGACCGACAAGACCCCGACCGTGTTCACGCTGTGGCCGAACTCGCTGGCCGGCCACAACGGCACGACCGCATGGCCGCGCTCGCTCAGCGAGTCCATCGACTGGGAGGCCGAGCTGGGCGTCATCATCGGCGCGCCGGCGAAGAACGTCTCGGCCGACGTCGCCCTCGACCACGTGTGGGGGTACACGGTCGTCAACGACATCACGGCACGGGACATCCAGTACTCCGAGGCGCAGTGGTGCCGATGCAAGTCGTTCGACGGCTTCACCCCGACCGGCCCGTTCGTCGTGACCGCCGACGAGATCCCGGACCCGCAGGCTCTGCACATCTGGACGATCACCGACGGGCACCTCATGCAGGACGCGTCCACGGGCCAGATGGTGCGCTCGGTGGCGACGCTGATCGAGCACCTGTCGGCCTCGGTCACGCTGCTGCCCGGAACCCTGATCTCCACCGGCAGCCCCGGCGGCGCCGGCTATTCGCGCGACCCGCAGATCTTCCTGCGCGACCGGTCGACGGTGACGGTCGGGATCGACGGGATCGGCGAGCTGACGACGCACTGCCGCATCCTGGACTGAGCCTGCTGCCTCCGGCAGCGGCGCGCAGCGACCGGCTGCCGCGGGGACGGGGTCGGCCGGACGCCGGCTTGGTCGGGGGGTCAGGCAGGGCGCGGGGTGTCGGGATCGCGATGCCGCGGCACGACCACCGGGATCGCGGCGGTGATCGCCTCCAGCCCCGACAGACGCGCGGGCGAGAGCTGCTTCGCGACCTCCTCACGCGACATCAGCCCGGCCTCGACCACCAGGTCGGCGACCGACCGGCCGGTCAGCAGTGCCGTCTTGGCCAGCGCGGCCGCGGCCGCGTACCCGATGAACGGGGTGAGCGCGGTGATGACGCCGACCGAGGAGCCGACCATGGCCCCCAGGCGGTCGCGGTTCGCGGTGATGCCCTCGACGCAGTTGACGCGCAGCGTCCACATCGCCTGCCGCATCCACGTGATCGACTGGAAGATAGAGTGCGCGATGACCGGCTCGAACGCGTTCAGCTGCAGCTGACCGCCCTCGACCGCCATCGTGACCGTGAGGTCGGCTCCGGCGACGACGAACGCGACCTGGTTCACGACCTCGGGGATGACCGGGTTCACCTTGCCCGGCATGATGCTCGACCCGGCCTGCCGCGCCGGCAGGTTGATCTCGCCGAACCCGGCCTGCGGGCCGGAGGAGAGCAGCCGCAGGTCATTGCAGATCTTCGACAGCTTGATCGCGTTGCGCTTGAGCGAGCCCGAGAACGACATGAAGCCGCCGGTGTCGCTCGTGGACTCGACGAGGTCGTCGGCGGTCTCCAGCTCCAGCCCGGAGATCTCGCGGAGGTGGTGCACGACCCGGGCGGCATAGTCGGGGTGGGTCGTGATGCCCGTGCCGATGGCCGTGGCGCCGAGGTTGACCTCGTGCAGCAGCCACGCGTTCTCGCGCAGCCGGTTCTCGTCCTCCCACAGGGTCGTGGCGAAGCCGTGGAACTCCTGCCCGAGCGTCATCGGCACGGCGTCCTGCAGCTGGGTGCGCCCGACCTTGAGCACGTCGTGGAACTCGACCGCCTTGGCCAGGAACGCCTCGCGCAGCAGGCTCAGCTCCGTCAGCAGGCTCTGCAGGGTGAGGGCGAGCCCGACCTTGATCGCGCTCGGGTAGACGTCGTTGGTCGACTGGCTGCGATTGGTGTCGTCGATCGGCGAGAGGAACGCGTAGTCGCCCTTCGGGCGGCCGGCGAGCTCGAGGGCGACGTTGGTGATGACCTCGTTCGCGTTCATGTTGGTCGAGGTGCCCGCCCCGCCCTGGATCACGCCGACGACGAACTGGTCGTGGAAGCGGCCGTCGATGATGAGCTGGGCGGCCCGGTCGATGAGATCGGCCTTCTGGGCGGGCAGCACCCCGATGTCGCGGTTGGCGCGGGCCGCAGCCTGCTTGACCATGGCCAGAGCGGTGATCAGGTCGCCGTAGACCGAGATCGGCCGCTTCGCGATGGGGAAGTTCTCCAGCGCCCGGGCGGTGTGGATCCCCCAGTAGGCGTCGGCGGGGATCTCCATCGACCCGAGCGAGTCGGTCTCGATGCGGGTGTCCGTGTCCATGGGAGTCCTCGTCGTGGGGCGGAAGGGATGCAGCGAGCCTAATCAGCGGTGGCGTGCGCCGCGCTGGACACCGCGTACATCCCGGACGCCGGCGCCGGCCATCGCGTCACGGCGCGGGCTTGCGGGAGAACGCCTCGAGCCGCTCCGCGGGGCTGAGCGCCGCCATCCGTGCGATCCACGCGGCATCGAAGACCTCGGCCGGCTCGGCGCCCTCGACCGGCACCACGGCGTGGGTGATCGTGTCGTCGTACACGTGCACGAGGTGGAACGACTGCCCGGCGTCCATGCCGTTGACGAGCTCGGCCGGCACTGCGAGGTCCATCGTGTAGCAGGTGGCCGCGGCCACGCTCACCGGGATGCCGGCGAAGGTGCCGCTGGTGGAGTAATGCAGGTGCCCGGCCAGGATGGCGCGCACATCGGTGCCCGCGAGGACCGCGGCGAGCCGGGGCTGATCGCGCAGCTCGAGGATGTCGAAGAACGGGGTGTGGCACGGCAGCGGCGGATGGTGCATCGCGAGGATCGTGCCCAGCGGCGCCGGCTCGGACAGCACCCCCGCCAGCCAGGCCAGCTGCGCGTCGTCGAGCTCGCCGTGATGCCAGCCCGGCACCGTCGTGTCGAGCGCGATCAGGCGCAGCCCGTCGAGGTCCCAGACGCCGGTGACGGGCTGCTGCGTCGGGGCCGCGTCGAGCAGCCCGGCGCGCAGCGCCGGACGCTCGTCGTGGTTGCCGGCGACCCAGACGACCGGTGCGCCCAGCCGCGCGGCGACGGGCTCGACGGCCGCGCGCAGCGCGGCGTACGCCGCCGGCTCGCCGAGGTCGGTGAGGTCCCCGGTGACGACGATCGCGTCGGGGGCGGCGCCCTGCCGTTCGATCGCCGCCAGAGTGCGCGCCAGGTTCGCCGCGGTGTCGTAGCGACCGCCGAGCAGCCGGTCACCGGCCAGCAGGTGGGTGTCGCTCAGGTGCAGCAGGACACGCCTGGCCCCCGGATGCTGGCCGAACCTCACCTCTGTCACGGCCTCAGCCTACGGCGGGCCGCCGACACGGCTCGATGATCGAGAGGAGACGGCCGCCGCGCCGGACTCCGGGGTGTCGCGGCGTGAGTCGCGGCCGTTGCGAGGACTCGCCTGTACCATCGCCGCTGTGGTGAGCCCTCTGGACGGACAGACGCCCGCGCCGACCGCTGCGGCTCGGTTGGGGGCGACGATCCGGCGCAGACGCAAGCAGATCGGCATGACCATCGTGGAGTTGGCGGCCGCCTCGGAGCTGTCGCACCCGTTCCTCAGCCAGATCGAACGAGGTCTGGCGAACCCCCGCATGGCGTCGCTGCATCGCATCGCACAGGCGCTGGGCACGACCCAGCCGTCGCTCATGGCCGAGGCCGAATCGGACCGCCCGACGCCCGAGGTCGGACTCGTCAGGGCGGGTGGCGGCGTGCCCGTCGAGAATCCCGGAGGCGCGGCCCGCACCCTGGTGGCCGGAAGCCACTCGCTCTACCCGATCCTGTTCGTCGGCGCACCGGACGAGTGGGGAGACTGGTACTCCCATCCCGGCGAGGAGTTCATCCACGTCATCGCAGGCATGATCCTCGTCGAGGTGAGCGGTCATGGGATCTTCGAGCTCGCACCGGGAGACACGCTGTACTACCCGGGCGGGGTCGAGCACCGCTGGCGGGGCGTGCGGGGATACGGCGCCGAGACGGCGCGGCTGCTGTTCGTCCAGCAGAGCACCGAACACCACGGCGAACCTCGCCATTCCCGCTGATCCCCGCGTCGGCGCCGGCCGTGATCGCGAGGCCCTGCGACTCGCCGCCGTGTTGATCACAGTTTACAGAACTGCTTTTTCGCTGACACGAGATCGACGCAATGCCCCGCCACTCTTGTTTCTATCAACAATTTTCGATGCAAGGAGACATAGTGGACGCGGTCGCCACGCGAGCCTTCGAGTCACTCTGCTCTGACGGTGTGGCCTTCCACCCCGCCCTCCTCGACGAGGCTCGCTGCCGGCAGCTGCTCGATGCCGTGGGATGGGCCCGCGACCATCCGACGGCATCGTACCGATGCCTGTCTCCGAGCGGCGAAGCGCGCCTGGAGAGCGATCTGTTCCGTTGGCGTGACGTTCCGGCCATCCGTGACCTGGTGACGGACGAGGCTCTGCTGCAGTTCGCCCGTGCCTACCTCGGCACGGACGACCCGGTCGTGCTCGAAGATCAGTGGTTCTGGTCGGAACGAGGTTCACGCACCGACAGCCCGTGGCATCAGGACGATCCCTACCACCCGCTGGACCGGCCCTTCCTCACCATCTGGATCCCGTTGACGCCGGTGCCGCCCGGACTCGGCTTGCGGGGAGTGGTCGGCTCGCATGACGGCCCCATCTACGCCCCGGTGGAATTCTCCGCCGGCGAGCGCACCCTCACCGGTTCCGCGTGGGCGACCACGCCGGTCCCGGACGTGGACGCACACCCCGACGAATATGTTGTGACCGATTCCGCTCGCGACGCCGGCGACGCCGTGCTGCTCGACTCCCGGACGCTTCATTCGGCAGGAGGCGAATGCGCCTCCGACTTCGTCCGGCTCTCGATTCGCTACGCGCACCCGGAGACGACACGTAGTCCTCGTCCATGGCCTACGGCGTCGTTCTGGGAATCGTACGAATGGGAGACCGGGGAGCGACTGCCGGCGACGGGCTTCCCTCGGAGCTCTGTGCTCGCGGCGACGGCGGCGGCGAGATGAGACCATTCGTCTATCGCACCGAGGACGCGGAGCTCACGCGCGGTCTCTCGGCGGTGAGAGCGCGATACGACGCCATCGCGAACGACGTCGACATCGTCGCAAGCCTGGGCGCACCGGTGGTGCCGCTTTCGCTCGAACTGGCCGTGGTCCTGGCGACGGAGGCGCGACTTCTGGACGAGGAGCGGTGGCACGACTGGCTCGGCTGGTGCGACGACGAGGCGGTCCTCTGGGTGCCTCTCGACACGAGGACGCCGCACCCCGCCGCCGATCAGTCCCTCTTCCTCGACGATCGCCGCCGGCTGGAGGAACGCGTATGGCGGTTCACCGATCCCAACGCCTGGGCGCTCACACCATCGGGACGCGCGATCCGCGCCGTCAGCGGGGTCGAGGCCTGGCATGACCCGGATGAGCCCTCGGAGGCGCTCGTCTCCAGCGTGCTCACTCTGCAGCACGTACGCGGCCAGAACGTGTTCGCCACGGTCGGCCGGCAGGTGCATCGGCTCCGTCGCCGCGATGCGGATCGATGGTCGCTGCTGCACAAGGTCCTGCTTCTTCCGCAACTCGACGCGGGCACCCCGCACCTCGGATGGTTGATGTGACAGAGAACGGTGCCCTCGCAGGCGGCCACCTCCATCGTGCCGACATCGACCGGCTCGTCACCCCGGACCACGTGCATCGGCGCCTCTACACCGACGACGCGATCTTCGAGCAGGAGATGCGCACCGTGTTCGGCGGCTCATGGGCCTATGTCGGCCACGAGAGCGAGCTCGCCGAGCCCGGCAGCTTCGTCCGCCGCCGCCTCGGGACCCGCGCGGTGCTGCTCACCCGCTCGGCCGGAGGTGAGATCAGCGTCGTGCTGAACCGGTGCAGTCACCGCGGAACGCTGCTCGTGACCGAGGACCACGGATGCTCGGCCGTCTTCACCTGCCCGTACCACGGCTGGCGCTTCGACGTCGACGGCCGCTTGAAGAACGTACCGGTGCCGAGCTCGTACGAGGACGTGCGTTCCGGTCGTTTCGACCTCGGCCGTGCCCACGTCGCGAGCTACCGCGGATTCGTCTTCGCCAGCCTCGCCGACGAGCCGCCCGAGCTCGAGACCTGGTTGGGTGCCGCCAAGCCCTGGCTCGACGAGTACATCGACCGCTACCCGGATGCCCGGATCCAGGTTCACGCGACGCCGTTGCGCTACGAGTTCGCCGCGAACTGGAAGGTCTCCTGGGACAACGCCGCCGACGGCATCCATGCGACCTTCGCCCACCGCAGTTACAACCTCCTCGGCAAAGAGGCGGACACCGAGACCGTGCTCGCGCGCAATCCGGCGTCGACGCCGATCGTGAGCAGGGCGTATCCGTTCGGCCATTCGGTCGTGGACCAACGGCCGAGCATCCCGGGCGGACCGTGGTCGACCATGCGTTCGCTTCCGACGACCGATGAACTCGTCGATTCGCTTCGGCGTCGAGGCCTCGCCTCCCGCGAGGTGCTCGATCTCGGCACCGGAAGCATGGTCAACCTGAATCTGTTCCCCAACCTGATCTTCGTCGGCAACCAGCTCGTGGTCGTCGAACCCGTGGCCGTGAACCGCACGAGGTGGTCGGTGTACCTGCTGTCCGCGCCTTCGGCACCCGAGGAGACGGACCTCATGCGTCTGCGCGTCGATGAGGACTTCGTCTCCTTCGGCACTCCGGACGACTTCGAGATGTTCGAGCGGATCCAGGAGGGGTTGAGCATCCCGGAAGCGGAGTGGATCGACACGTCGCGCGGAGCTGCGCTGGACACCGAGGATCCGGAGGTGGTCGGCGTGCTGATGGGCGACGTCGCCACCGAGGCCCCGATCCGGGGCTACCTCAGGGAGTGGACGCGGCTGATGACCGAGCAGCCGCCGCTGCGGACGCGGCCCGTGAGCCCGCGCCCGACGGTCTCGAGATGACCGAGCACGACCAGGCGACGGCCACCGCCAACAAGCGGCTCGTCGAGCGATACCACCGAAGACTGTGGGAGGACGGCGACCTCTCCGCGATCGACGAGGTGTTCGCCGACGATGCCGTGGTCCACTTCTCCGGTTGGGACGGCAGTGCCGTGCAGACCGTGCGCGACGATGCCGCGCGCTATCGCGCCGCCTTCGACGACATCTCGACGACGATCCTCGCCCTCATCGCCGAGGACGATCGTGTCGTGCTCCACTGGACGACGAGGGGAACGCACATCGGCGGCTACGGCGCGGTCGCCGCGACCGGCAAAGCCATCGACATGAGCGGGATCGACATCTTCCGGCTGCGCGAAGGCCAGATCGTCGAGTGCTGGTCGGTCTGGGACGGCATCGACGTCTACGACCAGATGGGCGCGCTGCCGGAACTATGGTGACCCGACGGCCTCATGCCGGCGACCCGGGCCGACGGCCGTTCACCACGTCGACTGCTCCGGCGCGACGGCTCGAAGCACCCGGCGCTCCACGAGCTCGATGATCCAATAGGCGAACACCGAGAACACCAGCAGCAGGACGGTCGTCGCCCAGAGGGCGCTGTACCTGCTCGTCGCGGCGGACACGGCCATCAGATTGCCGACGCCGGTCCCGGTCGCGAGCCACTCCGCGACCGTCGCGGCCAGGATCGCGCTCGGGGCGGCGACGCGTGCCGCCGAGAAGAACGCGGGGACCATGGCCGGCACGCGAGCCAGCAGAAGCGTCCGCCACCGGGGCGTCGCGAAGGTGTCGAAGACGTCCACGACCTGCCCCGGAGCCAGGCGCAGGCCCGTCATGCAGGCGACCAGCGTCGGGAAGAAGGTCGTGAGCGCGACGATGGCCGTCGTCGCGAGCGGGCCCCGCCCGAGCAGTTGCACGAGGAGCGGCGCGACCGCGATGATCGGGACGCAGCGAAGCGCGACCGCCGCGGGCGTCATGACGCGACGCGCCGAGGGCACGAGATCGAAGACGATCGCCGCCACGACGCCGAGCGCGACTCCGACGACGTACCCGGGCACCGCGACGACGGCCGTCGCGGTGAGCGCGTCGAAGATCTCCGACCGGTTGGCCGCCGCATCCGCGGCCGTGACCAACCATTCCCAGACCTCGACCGGCCCCTTGGCGAAGTACGGGTTGAGGTGGAACCCCCAGAGGAACACGACCCAGAGCACGACGACGAGCGCCGCGATGCCGATGCCTTCTCCGGCCGCGCCGGCCGCTCGCCGCCAGCGCGGCCGCAGGTCGGCGCCCCGCGTCGCGGTCGCCAGCAGCACCGGCGGCTGGTCGGTCGTGAACTTCCGGCCGACCCAGCCCACCAGCGCGTACACGAGCACCGACACGGCCGTGCTGATCGAGGCGAGCGCCCACACTCCCGCCGTGTCGAGACTGCGCAGCGCGCGGATGGACAGCACGCCGATGCCGGACTCCGCGCCCGTGAACTCGCCCACCAGCGCGCCGAGGAAGGCCGCCGGGACGGAGACCTGCAGCCCCGACACGAGGTAGGGCAGGCAGGCTCGGACGCGGACGACCACGAGGGTCGTGAATCGACCTCGACCGTAGCTCGTGACCAGTTCCGTCCACGCCGAGGGTACCGCTCGCAAGCCCACCAGGAGCGGGACGAGCGTCAGGTAGAACACCGCGATGGCGGCGAGCGTGGTCTGCGGGCCGCTGCCGAGGCCGAACAGAAGGCGGAGGAGCGGCCCCAGCGCGATCAACGGCAGGCAGTAGACGATCAGCGACACGCGCAGCACGACGCGTTCCGACCACGGCAGGATGGCCACGAGCACGGCGAGGAGGACGGCCGCGATGTTCCCGATGAGGTAGCCCGTGAGGGCGCTCTGCCCGGTCGTCAGCAACGCCCTGGAATAGAGCGCCGCGTTCTCGACGATGTCCACGACGATCTCGCTCGGCGGCGCGATCAGATGGGTTCCTCCCAGCGGGACTTCGGCGACCCACTCCCACAGCACGAGAACGAGAGTCCATCCCAGCACCGTCGCGACGGCGGACCTCGAGACGGTGCGCCATCCGCCGCGGCGGGATCGCGAACCCGTCTCACGCGGTTCGTCCGTCTCCTGACGGCGCTCGACCAGGGCCGTCGCCGTCACGGTTCAGGCCTCCGGTCAGGCCCGAGGCCCAGCATCGCGCCGATCGTGTCCACCAGTTCGTGGAACCGCTCGCTGTACAGATGTGCCGCCCGCCGCGGCCTGTCGATGTCGATGTCGACACGTCCCACGATCCGACCGGGGTTCGTCGCCATGACCACGACGGTGTCCGCGAGCAGCACCGCCTCGTCGATCGAATGGGTCACGAGCAATGTCGTCGTGCCGCGCTCGGCCCACACCGGCGGAAGCTCGATGTTCAGCCGTCGGCGCGTCAGCTCATCGACGGCGCCGAACGGCTCGTCGAGGAGCAGGAGCCTGGGAGACGTGATGAGGCAGCGCGCGATGGCCACGCGTTGCCTCATCCCTCCGGACAGCTGAGCCGGCTTCGCCTTCTCGAACCCCGCGAGTCCGACGAGCGCGAGGAGGTCGACGACCTGTTCGCGATCGACCTTGCGGCGCGCCAGGCGCTGTGCGAGTGCGACGTTCGACGTCGCCGTCCGCCACGGCAGCAGCGAGGCGTCCTGGAAGGCGATGGCGATCTCGCCGCGCTTTCGCATCGTCAGCGAGTCGCCCCCGTCGATCTCGACGCTCCCTCCGTCGTCGTGCCGCTCCAGCCCCGCGATGATCCTGAGTATCGTGGACTTGCCGCATCCCGAAGGGCCGACCAGCGCCGTGAGCGTTCCCGGTTCCAACGTGAGGTTCACGTCGTCGAGAGCGCGGACCGTGGAGCGGCGCGACGTGAACGTCTTGGCGATGTCCCGGCACGTCACTCGCGGCGCCCTCGGCGGCGCGAGCGGGGCCACCGCCGTCATGCCACCGGCCCGTCCGCATAGATCTCTTCGAGGATCGAGCGGTCCCAGAGGGACTCGTCCGCATCGATGCCGAGGACTGTGAACAGCTCGAGGTTGCTCGCGATCTCCTCATCGGTGAACCAGCCGAAGCCGTATTCGTCCGTCACGTCCGAGAACATCAGGTCGAGCTGCACGCGCGCCTGGATCTTCTGCGTCTCCAGATCCAGTCCGGCGTCGGGGTACATCTCGACGGCGAGCTCGGCGGCGGCGTCGGTGTCGTCGCGGTAGAGCTGCCAACCCTCCGCGTCGGCGCGGATGAGGTCGACGATCTCCTGACGCGTATCGGGGTCTTCCAGGCTCGACCGCAGGACCGTGTACACCTGGCTCATCGGGTCGTACCCGAAATCGCTGAGCAGCATGGAGTACCCCGCGATGCCCTCGGCTTCGAGCGAGACGGGCAGGTCGTTGTAGAAGCAGAAGATGCCGTCCACCTGCCCGGCCACCAGCGCGGCCGGATCGTATTCGGTGGGCACGAACTCGACCGACGACTCGTCGATCCCGTTGATCTCGAGGAACGCATCCAAGGCGGGCGTGTCCGATCCCGAGACCCCGATTCGTTTGCCCACCAGATCCTGCGGCGTCGTGATCGGCTGATCCGCGAGCGACAGGATCGTGTTGGCCGCCTTCTGGTACTGGGCGCCGATGATCACCAGATCGGCGCCGGACTCGTTGGAGCGGGCGACGCCGTCGGCTGTGGAGATGTTGACCAGGGACTGGCCGCTGACGGTCGTCGCATCCCCGGCGACGTCTGGACCACCCGGAGCGAGCGTCACGTCGAGACCGGCGTCGCTGAACAGCCCCTCGTCCTGCGCGATATAGGTCCCGCCGAACTGCACCGACTGCGTCCATGAGAGTTGATATGTGACCGAACGCATGGCGTCCGTCGAATCGCCGGCCGACGACGTCCCCGCGCAAGCGGTGAGGGTGAAGACGGCTGCGACGGCGACGAGCCCGCGAGCCAGAGGAGAACGGTGTGATGAGAACAAGGCACTCTGCTTTCAACGAAGAACTCGGGTGGGTGGGTGGTTACTTGCATCGAAATATGTTGCTTGTATCAAGAGTGGAGGAACGATGTTGCGTCGATATTTCCTTCGGATTCCGGGGTTTTAAGTTTCGGGACGTCGCGGACATCATGCGCCGAATGTTTATAGCGACAACACAAGTCGCGCTCCCCTGCTCCGCGAGACGCACACCATCATGACCTCGGACTCGTCCTGCTCCTCCGCCGTGAGCGCGGAGTCGCGGTGCTCCACGTCGCCCTCCAGGACGACCGTCTCGCAGGTGCCGCAATAACCTTCCCGGCACGACGAGGCGACGCTGCAGCCCGCGAGTTCGAGCGCCTCCAGAACCGATTGGTCGGGCCCGACCTCGATGCTCATCCCCGACCGCGCGAGCTCGACGACGAAGCTCGCCCCGCGCTCGCACGCGGCGTCGGCGCGGGAGCCACCGAAGGACTCGAAGACGACCTCGCGCCCGGCGGTCTCGCAGGCGCCGCGCAGTGCCGCGGTCAACGACGACGGACCGCAGCAGACCACCACGGTCCCCGGCGGGGTCCGTGTCACGAGAGCGGCGACGTCGACTCGGCCGTGCTCGACGGAGACGTGCCGGTGCACTCGTCCACCCCAGCGATCGAGCGAGGCCGACTCCGGGAAGCGGCCCTCATCACGGATGCAGTGCACGAGCGACCAGTCCGCCCTCCGCTCGTGCGCCAGCTGCAGCATCGGGAGGATCGGCGTGATCCCGATGCCCCCCGCGACGAAGAGATATCGCCGCGACGACGGAAGCGCGAACGTGTTGCGGACCGCCCGGCACCGCACTCGGACACCGACCGCGAAATTCTCATGGATCCACCGCGAGCCGCCACGGCCGTTCTCGTCGAGGAGCACCGCAATCGTCCATGACTCCGTGTCCGCGGGATCGCCGCACAGCGAATAGTGACGGATGCGCGCGTCGCCGAGACTCAACTCGACGTGCGCGCCCGGTTCCCACGCCGGGAGCGCACGACCGTCCGCGCCGACCAGCTCGACGACCAGGACCTCGGGCGACGACCGGCGCAGGGCTCTGACCTCGAGCTCCCGCTCGAGCATCATGACAGCGCCCCGGCCGCACGCGCGCCCTCGCGGCCGGCGTTGGGGTTGAGGACGCCGGCGCGGGTCCCGGCGAGCTTGGCGCGAATGTGCTCCGTCGCCGTGACGGGCGCGTACAGGGGCTGCTCGCCAGGTGCGAGAAGGGCGGCCAACGGCTGGATGAGCGTGTTCCAGTTCGAGCCGTGGAAGTACGCTGCGCTTCGCCGACGCTGGATGGTGCCGCCGGTGACCGGCGGCTTCACACGATGGAGGGTCGACATCCAATGCTCGTTCGTCCACCGCGTCATGACGTCGCCGAGGTTCACCAGCAGCGCGCCCTCCGCCGGCTGCACATCGTGCCAGCGCCCGTCCGTGCCGAGGACCTGAAGCCCGGGCACACGGTCGGCCCACAGCACTGTGATGACTCCGAAGTCGGTGTGCTCCCCCATGCCGCGCAGTTCCCCGTCGAGGGTCACGCGCATCCCCTCCGCCAGCGCGTAGTTGTTGAGGCGCAGGGTGCCCGTCGCCTGGGCGAATTCAGACTCGAGGGTCCGTCCCGGCTGCCCGAGCGCCTCGATCGCGATCGTCGTCAGCGTCTGGGCGACACGACGGGCATGTCCGAGATAGCTCGTGACTCGCTCCCGGAACGCCGGGATGTCCGGCCAGAGATTGTCCTGATACTGATCGGCTGAGAGGTCGGCGCCGGGATAGTCGTCGCAGGTCAGGCCCACGTTGAAGGCCTCGAAGAAGTCGTTCATCATGTTCGCCGGCGCGATGCCGAGACTCAGGCTCGTCGCCTCGGACTTCGGCGGAGCGTATCCCCGGTTCACACCCGGAGGGGTGCGATACGCGAGCTTCGCGTCGGCGTCGAGGCCGACGAAGAAGTCGTCCATGGCCGACTCGAGTCCGGCGATGACCGCGTCCGGCACGCCGTGGCCGACGACCTGGATGAAGCCGACCTCGCGGCAGGCGGTGTCGAATTCACGACGCGCGGCGTCTCCGCGCGCGGCGGAGCCGCCTTCGACGAAAGGAGAGATGTCGATCGTGGGTACATGGAACATGGCAACGAGCCTCCGGAATCAGGGCGTGATCGACGCATCGTCGTGACGACGCGTCCACTTCCCGTCTTCCTGTCGTGGCTCGTCTCAAAGGACCAGGCTCCAGGACCACCAAGTGATAGCGAACATGCTGCTCGTGTCGCGTTACACCCGTATTTCTTCGCCGTAACGGTTGACGAATCCCGACCGCCCGGCTCGCTGGCGCCGGCACACTGTACTCCGTGGTCAGTGCGCGGGGTGCCGGGATCGCGCTGCCGCCTCGCTCTTGGCGCCGCGCACCGGTCGAGGAGCTGACCGCTGCCTTCGCTCCTCGCGGCGAGTTCGGGCGGCTGACGACAGCGGCACGCCTGCTCGGCGCGGACGTGCATCTGTGGAGCGATCTGAGAGCAGAAGTCCATCGAGCGCGAATCTGGCTCGCCGACCGTCGGCTGCTCGACATCGCGTGGGAGCCCTCGCGGGCCGCGCTCCACCCGCACCGTGACCTCCGCACCGCCCAGCCGCTCCTGCCCTGGGATCGTTGGCTGCCGACGTCGGCGTGCGCCGAGCAGATCGCGGAGGTCGTCCAGGCGCTGCGTTCGGCGCGACGGACGCTCGATGAGCGGCGCGGAGCCCCGCCACTGCTGGCCGCCGCAGGAGTTCAACTCCTCACCCAGGAGTACGCGCCGTTCTTCATCGACGCTCGCGTGCGGCGTGCAACGCTGCGCGAGCTTGCGGGCGATGTGGTGTCAGCGCTCGATCCCGCGCCCGTCCCCGGCTCGGGACTGATCCTGTCGTATACGCCCGACGCGCTCGCCGTCGCGTCCGACGGCACGCTGGCCGTGATGCGGCGATATCGCCCGCGAGCGCCCGAAGTGCGCTTCGCCGCCGCCCAGGCTGTCCTGGACATCCGCCTGCTGCGTGACATCGTCGAGCGCGGCGGGCAGGCGCAGCGTCACGATCTGGACGTGGTCCGTCATGCCCGGATGCGGCTGGGCTTCGGTTCGTTGCCGGCGCTCCGATTCGGCGACATCCGTACGGTCGTCGGTCTCGACGCCGGCACATCGCCTCGGCTGCGGCAGCAGGCCGAGGCGGTCGCCGAAGCGCTGAGATCGAACGGCATCGATCTCACGGCCGTCGATGTCGTCGAGACGCCCTCGCCCTGAGCCTCCATCGGTGCGCGGGCCGCCGACACGGTCAGCGGTCGAAGACGATCAGCAGCAGACCGCCGAGCACCGCGACGCCGCACGTCGTGAACGAGGCGTAGGCCGCCAGCAGCGCCAGCCGCTTCTGCGTGGGCGAGAGCGGGCTCTTCTTCGCCGCCTTCGCCGCCGCCTTGGCGGCCTTGGCGAGCTCCTTCTCGGTGACCACGGTGATCGCGTCGGTGAACTCCGCGGGGGCGACGACCGGCGCCCGGCCGGAGCGCACCAGCATCCGCAGCCCCAGCGCGTAGCAGCCGACGACCACCACGGCGCCGATGAGCGCCGCGACGAAGACCTGGACGAACGCGATCCAGTCGATGTCGATGCTCATCGCCTCGCCTCCTTCGCGGCGCGGCGCTGCCGGCGCGTGGGCGGCGGGTTGCGCTTGACCTTGACCGCCCGGCCGGAGGCGGCGACCTCGCTCATCGCGTTGGCCGCGGTGACCTCGTTGCGACGCGAGCGCACGAAGATGAGGACGATCACCGCGAGCGCCAGGAACGCGTCCACGACGATGCCCCAGATGCCCAGCCACGACACCACCAGCGCCGCGGCGGCGCCCACCAGGCCCGCGGCGGGGAGCGTGAGCAGCCAGCCCAGGGCGATGCGGCCGACGGTGCGCCAGCGGACCTTGGAGCCCCGGCGGCCGAGCCCCGAGCCGATCACCGAGCCGGAGGCCACCTGCGTGGTCGACAGCGCGAAGCCCAGCGCCGAGGACGCGAGGATCGTCGCCGCGGTCGAGGTCTCGGCGGAGAACCCCTGGGCCGGCTTGACCTCCGTCAGGCCCTTGCCGAGCGTGCGGATGATGCGCCAGCCCCCGGTGTAGGTGCCCAGCGCGATCGTGAGCGCGCAGGCGAGGATCACCCACAGCTGCGGATCGCTGTCCGCCGCGTCCTGCCATCCCGCCATGACCAGCGCCAGGGTGATCACGCCCATCGTCTTCTGCGCGTCGTTGGTGCCGTGCGCGAGCGCGACGAGGGACGACGAGAAGATCTGGCCCCAGCGGAAGCCGTCGCGTCCGTCCGGCTTGCCGTCGTATCGCCGCGTGAGCGCATAGGCGAGCTTGGTCACCGCGAAGGCGATGACGGCCGCCGTCACCGGGGACAGCAGGGCGGGCAGCACCACCTTGCTGAGCACGACGCCGAAGTCGATCGCCATCACGCCCGCCCCCACGATCGTCGCGCCGATGAGGCCGCCGAACAGGGCGTGCGAGGAGCTGGAGGGCAGGCCCAGCAGCCAGGTGAGCATGTTCCAGGTGATCGCGCCGATCAGGCCGGCGAAGATGAGCGGCAGGAACGCGCTCGCGGTGATCTGGTCCTCCTGGATGATCCCGTGCGAGATCGTCTTGGACACCTCCGTCGACAGGAACGCGCCCGCCAGGTTCAGCACCGCCGCCAGCAGCACGGCCACCTTCGGCGTGAGCGCGCCGGTCGCGATGGGCGTCGCCATCGCGTTCGCGGTGTCGTGGAAGCCGTTCGTGAAGTCGAAGAACAGCCCGAGTCCGATGACCAGGACGACGATCAGGGCTGCGGTCTCCACCGTTCGCTTTCGGGTGTCAGAGGGACGGGAGGTGCCGACATGATCGGCCTGCGAACGAACAGTTCACCACGGGTTCAGCATCCGGTAACCGGGCCGAGGAAATCCTTACACCGGGGATGGACGCGGTCAACTCGGCGGTCCGCGCGCGCACGGCATCCGGCATCCGCTCGGTTAGCGTGTGGGGGTGACCGAATCGCTCCCGCCCGCCGCCGCCCGCCGCTCCTTCGCGCGTACGCACCACGGCGACACGTTCGAGGACCCGTACGAGTGGCTGCGCGCGAAGGACGACGACGAGGTGCGCGCGCACCTGGAGGCCGAGAACGCCTACACCGAGGCGCGGACCGCGCACCTGGCGGGGCTGCGCGAGCACGTCTTCGAGGAGATCAAGGCCCGCACCCTCGAGACGGACCTGTCGGTGCCCACCCGACGCGGGCAGTGGTGGTACTACGGCCGCACGCAGGAGGGCAAGCAGTACGGCATCCAGTGCCGCGCCCCGCTCGCCTCGGCGGACGACTGGACGCCGCCCGCGCTCGTGCCGGGGGATCCGGTGCCGGGAGAGCAGGTGCTGCTGGACGGCAACGAGGAGGCCGACGGCCAGGAGTTCTTCTCCCTCGGCAGCTTCGAGGTGTCCACCGACGGCACGCTGCTGCTGTACGGCGTCGACCTGGAGGGGGACGAGCGGTACACGGTGCGGCTGCGCGACCTCGTGACCGGCGAGACGCTGCCCGACGTCATCGAGAACACGTTCGCCGGCGCCACCCTCTCCCCCGACGGCCGCTTCGTCGTCTACACGACCGTGGACGAGGCCTGGCGGCCCGACACGGTGTGGCTGCACGAGATCGGCACCCCCACCGCCTCGGACACGCGGCTGTTCCACGAGCCGGACGAGCGGTACTGGGTGGGTGCCGGCTTCACCCGCAGCGACCGGTACCTCGTGATCGGGCTCGGCTCCTCGGTGACGAGCGAGGAGTGGCTGTTGGACGCCTCCGACCTGCGCGGGCAGCCGCGGGTCGTGTGGCCGCGCGTCGAGGGCGTCGAGTACGACTCCTCGCACGCCGTCGTCGACGGGCAGGACGTGCTCTACATCCTGCACAACGACGGGGCGCTGGACTTCGAGCTGGTGCGGGTCGCGGCATCCGACCCCTCCGGGCCGCGGGAGACCGCGCTCGCGCACGAGCCGGGCCGGCGGCTGCTGGGCGCGTCGACGTTCCGCGACTGGGGCGTCGTGGCCTATCGCCGTGACGGCCTGGCCCGCATCGGCCTGCTGGACTACGCCGCATCCGCGGTGCGCGAGATCGGCTTCGAGGAGCCGCTGTATTCGGCGGGCACGGCCGGCAACCCGGAGTGGGCGCCGCCGCTGCTGCGCCTGGGCTACGGCTCCTTCGTCACCCCGTCGACCGTGTACGACTACGACGTCGCGACCGGCGACCTGCTGCTGCGCAAGCAGCAGCCCGTGCTCGGCGGCTACGACCGGGCCGACTACGCCCAGCAGCGGGTGTGGGCGACGGCGGCCGACGGCACGCAGGTGCCGGTGTCGCTGGTGTGGAAGCGGTCGTTCGGCGAGCCGTCGGCATCCCCGCGCCCGGTGCACCTGTACGGCTACGGCTCGTATGAGCACTCGATCGAGCCGGCGTTCTCGGTCGCACGGCTGTCGGAGCTGGACCGGGGCGTGGTGTTCGCGGTGGCGCACGTGCGCGGTGGCGGCGAGATGGGCCGGCAGTGGTACGAGGACGGCAAGCTGCTGGCCAAGCGCAACACGTTCACCGACTTCGTCGATGCCGCCCGGCACCTGATCGCGCGGGGGTACACGACGCCCGCGCAGCTCGTCGCCGAGGGCGGCTCGGCGGGCGGCCTGCTGATGGGCGCGGTCGCGAACCTCGCGCCGGAGCTGTTCGCCGGCGTCCTCGCCGACGTGCCGTTCGTGGACGCGCTGACGACGATCCTCGACCCGTCACTGCCGCTGACGGTGATCGAGTGGGACGAATGGGGCGATCCGCTGCACGACGCCGACGTGTACGCGTACATGAAGTCGTACTCGCCCTACGAGAACGTGCGCGAGGGGGTCGCGTACCCGCGGATCCTGGCGGTGACCTCGTTCAACGACACGCGAGTGCTGTACGTGGAGCCCGCGAAGTGGGTCGCCCGGCTGCGCGAGGTCGGCGCGGACGCACTGCTGAAGTGCGAGATGGTCGCCGGCCACGGCGGTGTCAGCGGACGGTACGACTCCTGGCGCGAGCGCGCGTTCGAGCTGGCGTGGCTGTTCGACGTGCTCGGCGTCGCCGACTGACCCGCCCTGCCCCGCCCCGGTGCCGCCCCGGTGCCGCCCCGCCCCGGTGCCGCCCCGGCCCCGCCGCCCTCGGCATCCATCCGGGGTATGTCCCAGTTCGGCGCGGCTGATGTCCCACTTCGGCGCGGTATTCCGGCCATTTACCGCGCCGAACTGGGACATGGCCGGCGGGGCGGCGGGCGGTCAGCTCCCACCGGGACGCCACCCCGCGGCGATCAGCGCGTCGCGGACCTTGCGCACGGCTGATGCTCCCCCGCCGCGCATGTGATGTGTGAGGATGCGGACGTGGTCCCAGTCCTGCGCGCGGATGCTGTCCCAGCGGTCGGCATCCTTGGCGAACTGCGCGGGGTCGTCGGCGTGCACCCTGCCGTCGTACTCGACGCCCACGCGGTACCGGGGATACGCGAGATCGAGCTCCGCGACGAACCGTCCCCGGTCGTCGCGCAGGTTCCACGTGATCGCGGGCTCCGGCAGGCCCGCGCGCACCAGCACCAGCCGGAGGCGCGTCTCGCGCGGCGAACGCGCGCCCACGCGCATCTCGGCCAGTGCGCGAGCGAGCCGGGCACCTGGCACATCGCCCATGACCCGCACCTCCGCGCGCAGCTCCTCGATGCTCGCGAGCGCCTGCTTTCCGGAGATCAGGAACTCCCCGGCGACGATCAGGTCGTCAAGCGCCCAGATGGCGCCGCACTGCCGCCAGGCGCGCGCGGGATCTTCGAGCGGGAGACCATCGCCATCCCGCTCGAAGATCGGGTCGCGCGATTGCAGTCGGTGGCCCACGATCCCGCCGATGCGTGGCTCGCGGGCCGGGCGATGGGCCGACACGTGGATGCCGGGCCGATGCGGCCACTCCGGTGTGGGCGCGCCGCGCAGGATCAGCGCCGTCTCGTGGCTGAAGAACTGCCACGGCTGCAGTCGGGGCGCGTAACGCAGGCAGCCTTCTCTGAGCGTCGGCGCGGCGCCGACAGCACCCCGGGCGCGCAGGCCACGGTAGGGAGCGTGGAGATCGCCGCGTCCGAGCCGCTCCTTCGTCACGCCGAGAGCCTGGGCCTCGGATGCGCGGAAGACGTCGGGAAGATCGTCCGGGAGGGGTGAGGGATGCCGCATCCCCCTCACCATCCGCCGTATGACGCGCGAGCGGGACACCGCGGGCGAAACGGGGGACAGCGTGTGGCGCGAAGGGGGCTGGGGAGGAGCCGGTGGTGCCTGCGCTGCCGGCTCGGCGGTGAGCATGTCCCAGTTCGGCGCGGTATGAGCCCGCCATACCGCGCCGAACTGGGACATCAACCGCGCCAAAGTGGGACATAGGCCGGGGGGATGACCGGAACGGATGCCGCGGAAGCCGAAGCCGAAGAGGGTGAGTCAGCCGAAGAGGGCGGGTCAGCCGAAGAGCGCGGGTCAGCCGAAGAGGGCGGCGGCCTCCTCGTAGCGGTGCAGCGGCACCGTGTTCAGCTCGCCGAGGGCGTCCTCGAAGGGCACGCGAACGATCTCGGTGCCCTGCATCGACACCATCTGCCCCCAGGCGCCGTCGACGACGGCATCCGCCGCGTGCAGCCCCAGCCGCGTCGCGAGCACGCGGTCGAACGCGGACGGCGACCCGCCGCGCTGGATGTGACCGAGCACCGTCGCCCGGGTCTCGATGCCGGTCAGGCGCTCGATCTCCGGGGCGAGCACCTCGCCGATGCCGCCCAGGCGCGGCCGGTTGAACGCGTCGAGGCCCTTGTCGCTGTACGCCTCGTCCATGCCGGTGAGGGTGAAGCCCTCGGAGACGACGACCAGCGGTGCACGGCCGCGGTCGTGGGCGCGCTGCACCTGTGCGACGATCTCGTCGAGCGACATCGGCACCTCGGGGATGCAGATGACGTGCGCGCCGGAGGCGATGCCCGAGTGCAGCGCGATCCAGCCGACGTGCCGGCCCATGACCTCGGCGACCATGCACCGCTGGTGCGAGTCGCCGGTCGTGCGCAGCCGGTCCATGGCCTCGGTCGCGATGTTGACCGCGGTGTCGAAGCCGAAGGAGTAGTCCGTCGCCCGCAGGTCGTTGTCGATCGTCTTGGGAACGCCCATGACGTTGATGCCGTCGTGGTAGAGCCGGTTCGCCGCGGCGAGCGTCCCCTCGCCGCCGATCGCGATGATGCCGTCGATGCGGTGGCCGTACAGGGTCTTCGAGATGTTCTCCGCTCCCCCGCGCGGCCCCTCGTAGGGGTTGGTCCGCGAGGTGCCGAGGATCGTGCCGCCGACCTTGGACAGGCCCTTGATCTCGTGCCGCGTCAGCGGGAAGAAGTCGCCGTCGACGACGCCGCGCCAGCCGTCGCGGATGCCGACGAACTCGATGTTGTAGGCCGTCGTGCCCTTCAGCACGACGCCGCGGATGACTGCGTTCAGTCCGGGGCAGTCGCCGCCGCTGGTCAGGATGCCGATCTTCATGGGTGGGTCCTCACGCGTGAGCTACAGGAGAGGGCGACGCTGCCTCTTGCAGCGTATCGCGCCATGCCCGACGCCGCGCCCTGTCACCGAGGTGGCAGGGCGCGGCCGGACGCCGGCTAACCGTCCTCCGGTCGCCGCCGGATGAGCAGCCAGGCGCCGACGCCGACGCCGGCCACGACCACCGCGCCGATGCCCAGGCCGATCCAGAGCCCGGGGTCCTGCGCGGCGTCGTCGGCGGCCGCACCCGGCGTGGCGGCCTGCGCCGCCGAGGCGTCGCCGCACTGCGGGACGTCCGCTCCGGCAGCGGACGTCGCGGTGCTCGCCGGCTCGTAGTCGAACGTGAAGGTGTCCGACACCGGATGCCCGTCGGAGGAGACGATCCGCCACAGCACCTCGTACTCCCCTGCGGCGCCGAGCGCCACCGGCACGGTGACGTCCTGACCGGCCAGCGTCGGGCATCCGGTCTCGTAGTACCGGCCGTCCGGGCCGGTCACCTCGAGGACGGTCGCCCCGTCGCCGCCGAGCGGGTCGGCGCTGAAGGTGAGGGTCACCTCGTCGAGGGCGGTCACGGTGGCGCCCGAGGACGGGTCGGAGCCGATCAGCGAGTCGTGCGCGAAGGCGGCCACCGCCAGCGCGGGGACGGTCAGCAGTCCGAGCACGATGCCCGCGCCGGCCAGGAACGACCCCCGCCGAGCGCTCATGATCGTGCGCGGCGGGTGCGTCCCACCGCGAACGCGCCGAGCAGGGCGCCACCGACGGCGACGACCAGCGCGGCGACGCTGAGCCCCAGCGACACGCCGTCGGAGCTGCCGCTCGCATCGGTCGCGGACGCCTCGGGCGCGGAGGTCGCGGTGCCGGTCTCGGGCGGCGTGTCGTTCACCCACAGCACGGGCGCGGGATCGAGCGTGTCGTCGTCCGCGAGCTGCTCCGGCGTGGCCGTCCAGTCGACGACCGTGCCGTCGTCGTAGGTCTGCACCGCGGGCAGGACGACATGGCCGACATCGGGCACCGGGCCGAGGACGAGCATGAACGTCTGGAACTGGCCCGGCTCGATGCCGCCGGCGTCGGCCACGAACGAGATGCTCGTCGGCGCCTCGGTCACGGTGTTGCCGGAGACGTCCACGGGGGCGGGCAGGGTCGAGGTGGTGACCGTGACGGTCCACCCGGGTGTCGGCTCGTAGCTGGCGAACGTGAACGGGGTGTCGGTCGGCAGCTGCAGGTCGATGCGGGTCGTGACCGCCGCGTCCATCTCGTTGGGGACGCGGAGGGTGACGTAGGCATAGCCGCCGGCCGTGGCCTGGTCGGGCGAGACCGTCACATGGGCGGATGCGGACAGCGGCACGGCGACCGCGATGGCGAGACCGGCCGCGAGGCCGGTGAGGGGTCGGATGAATCGCTTTCTGGGCATGGGTGTTCCTCGGGTCGTGCGCGCGCACGGGCAGCGCCCGGCAGGCACGCTGTGAAAAGGGATGACGGGGTCTCAGGCCGCGAGCGGCGGACCCCTCCTCCTCCGGGCCGTCAGGACCACCGAGGGACGCGGCGCGCGCGGCTCGGCGCAGCAGGTCTTCAGCGGCGCGGTCGCGGGCAGCGGACGCGGGTCGAGCGTCCGGGCGACCAGCTCCCAGCCCGACAGCCCGAGCAGCGCCCGCAGCGCGCGCTCGCCGTGGCCGATCGCCAGCACGGTGACGACGGCCGCGATGGCGTGCGCGACCCACATCCCCGCATCGTGGTGCAGCTCCGTCCCGGTCCCGGCCGATGCGACGACGGCCGAGAGGGACCCCGTGTCCATGTGGCCGGCCATCCCGGGCATCGGCACGGCGTCCGCGCCGGCGTCCTCGCCGACGCCGACCAGCAGCAGCCCGTGGAACGCGAACTGGCTGACCGCGACCGCGACCGTCAGCCGGATCCACGAGAGGCGCGCGCCGGCCAGCGCGACGCACAGCGGCACGGCGAGGGCGAGGGCGAGCACGACGTCCAGCCACGGCGCGGGCCGGCCGTCGGCGACGGAGTGCGAGACGGACGCGGCGAGCGTCGCCACCCCGCCGGCGGCCGCGCCGCGCCAGGTGCGAGCAACGCGCGACCCCAACACCCTTCCAACCTAGTCCACCCGGACCTCGCGGAACGGGGCGGCTCAGGCGGCTCCGAGCGCCTCGCGCGTGAGGTGCATGAGCGCCGACAGCTGCACCGAGTCGCTCGATCCGGGCTCGACCGCCACGCCGTCCAGCGCCCGCAGCGACAGGCCCTGCTTCGCGTCGATGAGCTCGGCGATCTTCGTGTCGATCGTGTGCGCCGCGATGATGCGCCATGCGGTCACCGGCTCGTCCTGGCCGATGCGGTGCACGCGGTCGATCGCCTGCGTCTGCTCGGCCGCGGTCCAGCTCAGCTCGGCGAGCACGACGTTGGACGCCGCCTGCATGTTCACGCCGACGCCGGCCGCGGTCAGCGAGCACACCGCGACCGAGACGGCGGGGTCGTTGTTGAACGCGTCGATGGCCTCCTGCCGGGCGATCGCGGTCTGGTCGCCGCGCAGCGACACCGTGCGCAGCCCTGCGGCGGCGAAGTGCGCCTCCGCGGCATCCATCACGTCGATGTGCTTCGCGAAGAACACGACCTTGCCCACCGAGCGCTGCAGCTGCACCGCGTAGTCCGCGGCGAGGAGCGCCTTGGCCTGCCCGATGCGACGCACCATCGTGAACACGTTCTCGTCGCCGGCGGATGCCGCCTTCGACTCGTCCAGCTCGTGCTGGGCGACCAGGCGCACGATGTCCTCGTCCACCTCGCCGGGGGCCAGGCCCCGGTCGCCGCGCGCCTCGACGATACGGCGGTAGCGGGCCGCGAGCCGTGCCCCGAGCTCCCGCTCGGCCTGGCGGATCGAGCGCCCGAACTCGTCGTCCAGCTCGACCGGGAGGTCGGCGATGAGCTTGTCGGGGAGGTCCTTGGCGACGTCGGTCTTGAGGCGGCGCACGATGCCCATCGAGATGACCGCCGAACGCGCCTCGGGGTAGAACGCCTTGTCGGCCGGCGTGAGCCCGGTGTCGTCGAGCTTGGCCATCAGCTCGGGCTCGGGCTTGGTGCCGTTGGTCCAGCCGAGGAACCGCCAGATCGCGTCGAAGTCCTCGACGTCGTTGATCAGCGGGGTGCCGGTCAGCGCCAGCAGCAGCGGGTGCGCCACCCGCTCCCGGATGCGGGCGGCCAGCGCCAGCACGTTGCGCGAGCGCTGCGAGGTGAGGTTCTTGATGAAGTGCGCCTCGTCGACGACCATGCCCTGCAGGCCGATCTGCCCGAGCCACGACAGGTGCCGATCGAGCACCTCGTAGTTGACGATGAAGACGTCGGCGAAGGCGTCGATGTCCTCGCCGTCGCCCTGGATGACGGTCGCGCGGCGCTGCGGCGTCCACCGCTCCACCTCGCGCGCCCAGTTCATCTTCACCACGTTGGGGACCACGACCAGCAGCGGGTAGGCGTTCGCGACGGATGCCGCGAGCACCGACTGCGCGGTCTTGCCCAGTCCGGGCTCGTCGGCCAGCAGGAACGAACGATGCCCCTCGCGGACGGCCTCGAGGAACCGGGACTGGTGACGCATGATCTCCAGGCCCTTCGGCGAGAGCCGGTCGAACTCCGGGACCGGGGGCAGCTCCATGGTGGCCGAGCCGCCGCCGGCGCCGGTCTCGAAGGCCTTGTACAGGGGGCCCATGAGCTCCCAGCCGTCCAGTCGCCGGCGCGGCGTCACGGTCGGCGCCGGGCGGGTCAGATCGGGGGCCAGGAACGGGTTGGCCTCGCGGCGCGACTCCACCTGCGGCGGCACGACCTGACGCTCCGCCAGCTGCGGCGGCACCACGGCGGCGGCCGGGGCGGGCGCGGCATCCGTGATGATGAGCTCGTCCGGCGGCAGCTCGGCGCCGGACTCCAGCAGCCAGTCGCGGCGCATGCGCTTGGCGACCGGCGAGGTGGCCGCATCGACCTCGAGCAGCTGGATGAGGGAGGTGTCGCGCGCCGCGGTCTTGGCCAGGATCGTCGCGACGCCGTCGAGCCGTTTCAGCAGCTCGGCACGGGCGGAGTCGGTGACCTCGGCGTCGTTCTTGACCCGCGCCCGCTCTTCGCGCACGAGGAACGCGATCACCTGGAACTTGACCCGGTTGGTGGGGCCCAGCTTGCCGCGCTGGGCCTTGGCCTCCACCTCACGCACCTTGCGGGCGAGGATCGGGATGAGGGGCGCCTCGTCGTCGCGCCGGGCGGACGAGGTGCGCTTGCGCCGGACGCCGGACTTCGGCGCGGCGGGTGCCGTGGTCGACATGCTCCTCCTGAGCGTCGGATGCGGATCACTCCGACACTGACCTCTGCCGGTGTCGGATGCCGATGAACCCCGCGGTCGGCTCGGTGCCGGGACGGACGCGGGCGCGTCGCCGGGCGCATCGACGAGAGTGCGATCGAGAGCTGGTGCAATCGACGACGGCCGGGACGACGATGCTCAGTGTAGCGCCTTCCGCGACGTCATCCCCAGAGCGTGGCGGCGATGTCCTGCGTGTATCCGTCGGGATCGATCGTGAGCCAGGTGGTCGCGATCCAGGCGTTGCCGCGCAGGAAGTGGCTCTCCCCCTGCTCGACGATGTCGCCGCTGGCGGTGTCCACGCTCGTCGAGCTCGCCGTGCACAGCGTGCCCTCGGCCGCGTCCACGCAGCTGAAGCCGTTGTCGTCGAGGGCGCCCCGGATCGTCTGGGCCTGGTCCGCGTCGACGATCGCGACGGTCGTGGCGATGCCGCTGGTGCCCGCCGATCCCCAGGTGCAGCGCAGGCTCGGCACGGCGTCGAGGATCTCCAGCGCCGACACGATCTTGGTGGAGGCGACCGTCACGGCGGGGTCGTTCAGGGGCGGGATGTCGGACCGCAGCGTCTGCAGCATCCCACCGGAGTAGATGGACTCGCACGAGCCGGGCAGCGTGATGTCGTCCGCCGAGACGGTCGGAGTCGGCGATGCGCTCGCGCTCGCCGACGCGCTCGAGGTGGCCGACGCCGTCGCAGACGCCGACGGCGAGGCGGACTCGTCCGGTGCGCAGGCGGCGAGCGCGGCGGCGAGGACGGCCGCACCGGCGAGGCCGATCGCGAGACGGACGGGCACGATGCGGCGCATGGGCGGACCTCCGGGCTGGACGGGACCCGTCGACCCTAACCGGGGTCCGGCCGTCACCCGGTCAGGGCGCGCGGCGCAGCCGCAGGCTGTTCAGCACGACGAACAGGCTCGAGAAGGCCATCGCCGCGCCCGCGATCATGGGGTTCAGCAGGCCGAGCGCCGCCAGCGGCAGGGCGGCGACGTTGTACGCGAAGGCCCAGAACAGGTTGCCGCGGATGACGCGCATGACCCGCCGGCTGAGGGCGAGCGCCGTGACGACGCCGCCGAGGCCCGTTCCGGTGAGGGCGATGTCGCTGGCGTGCGCGGCGGCGTCCGTGCCCCCGCCCATCGCGATGCCCAGGTCGGCGGCGGCGAGCGCGCCCGCGTCGTTCACGCCGTCGCCGACCATCGCGACCCGGTGCCCCGCCGCCTGCAGCGATCGGACCGCGTCGACCTTGCCCTCGGGGCTGACACGGGCGTGAACGTCGTCGATGCCGACCGACGCGGCGACCGCACGGGCGACGAGCTCGGCGTCGCCGGTGACCAGTGTGACCGCCAGGCCGGACGCCCGCAGGCGCGCGACGACCTCCTGCGCTTCGGGACGGGGCGTGTCGGCCACCGCGAACACGGCGCGCACGCGTCCGTCCCAGCCGGCGACGACGACCGTGGCCGCGGAGTCCGCCGCGGCGACCGCCAGCTCGGGCGGCAGCGGCGCGAAGCCGACCGCGTACTCCGGGGATCCGGCGAACACGCGCCGGCCGTCGACGGTGCCGGCGATGCCGCGACCGGCCTCGGCGACCACGTCGGTCGCCGGCAGCAGCCGGTCCGCGGACTCGGCGATCGGCGCGCCGACGGGATGCTCGCCGGCGGCCTCGAGCGACCCGGTCAGGCGGCGGGCCTCGGCCTCGTCGACGCCGGGCGCGACGGTGACGGCGGTCAGCCGCATCCGGCCGCTGGTGAGCGTGCCGGTCTTGTCGAGCACGACGGTGTCGATGCGGTCGGCGTTCTCGATCGCCTCGGGTCCGGTCATGAGGATGCCGAGCTGGGCCCCGCGGCCCGAGCCGACGAGGATCGCGATCGGGGTCGCGAGGCCCAGCGCGCACGGGCAGGCGATGATGAGCACCGCGACGGCCGCGGTGAAGCCCGCCGTGAGCGGCTGGCCGAGCAGCGTCCACACGACCAGGGTCAGGACCGCCAGCGCGATGACCACCGGGACGAAGACCGCCGAGATGCGGTCGGCGAGGCGCTGTGCGCTGCCCTTGGCCAGCTGCGCGTCCTCGACGAGCGTGGCGATGCGGGCGAGGCGAGTGGCGGCTCCGACCGCCGTGGCGCGCACGCGCAGCACCCCGCCGTGAGCGATCGTGCCGCCGGTGACCTCGCCGCCGGCGGCGACCTCGACCGGGACGGACTCCCCGGTGAGCATGCTCTCGTCGAGGCTCGCGTGGCCGACGACGACGATCCCGTCGGTGGCGACGGTCTCCCCCGGACGCACCGTGAACTCGTCGCCGACCGTCAGCGCGTCGGCGGGGACGCGGCGGCCGTCCGCGAGCTCGACGTCGCGGGCGCCGAGCGCGAGCAGGGCGCGCAGCGCCGCGCCGG
>NZ_JASGEL010000068.1:0-8226 GCF_047606385.1 Microbacterium sp. | reverse complement strand
TCGAGGGCGCCCGCCGGCTGCGTCGCGCCCGCGCGCGGTTCGGCGCGGCGCTGCTGGACGCCGCAGGGCTCCATGTGCTGCGCATCGGCCGCATGCGGTCGCGCCGAAGCGTCTGACCGCTGCCGCGGCGCCTCAACCGGCCAGTCGCCGCTGGGCCGGGGTGGGATTCGCGGTCACCAGGATGGGCAGGTGGTCGCTGAGCCCCTGCGGCAGGGTGCGCACGCCGGCGATGTCGAAGCCGGCGGACGTCGCGAAGTCGTAATGCCCGCGGAAGAACCGGTACCGCGTGTAGGTGCGGGCGTCGCTGAGCGTGAGCTCGTACCCCTGGTCGCGCACCCGCTCCCCCAGCTTCTCCTTGAACACCGGATAGTTGTAGTCGCCCACCATGAGCGTCGGCAGGCCCGGCCCCAGGTCCTGCAGCTCTGCGAGCGCCGTGCGGATCTGATGCCGGCGGAGGGAGTTCAACGCGGTCAGGGGCGCGGCGTGGAACGACGCGACGATGAACTCGTGTCCGTCGTCGATGTCGAACAGCCGGACGCCGAGCATCCGCTCCTCGGCCGGCTTGAGCACCCGGTCGTGCAGCGACTTCTTCAGTGAGATCGCCCGCACCTCGCCCAGCCGGAATGCGCTGACCCGGTAGTAGACCGCGAGACCGAGCCGGTTGCGCTGCGTCGCCTCGGCCAGCTGCAGGCCGGCGAGGGTCGCCGGGATCTCCGATGTGTCGGCCTCCTGCAGACACAGCACGTCTGCGCCGTGCGCGTCGACGAGCTCGCCCAGCTCGACGGCCGCGCGGTGCTTGCGCAGGTTGTATGAGATCACCTTCATGGTCGTCTCACCATAGCCCGCGACGGTGACCGGCTCGCGTCCTCTTGACGAACGCTCAGGTCACTGCGGCTGGCGACGGGCGCGCGTCTGCTCGGCCCGGGCGGCGAGCAGCTCGTCGGCAGGGTACCCCACCTCGGCGAGGGTGAGCCCCCGCGCCGCGAGCACGGCGAACGCGCTCGTGCGGACGACCTCCTCGCGAAGCCGCACGACATCGGCGACCGTCAGCCGGCCGGAGCCCACCGCGACGCAGGCGCCCACGAGCCCCCGGACCATGCTGTGACAGAAGGCGTCCGCCGTCGCCTCCGCCACCAGCACGCCGTCCGGCCCGCGACGCCAGCCGAACGCGAGCAGAGTGCGGATCGTCGTGGCCTCCTCCCGCGGCTTGCAGTACGCCGCGAAGTCGTGCAGCCCGATCAGCGAACGCGCGGCCGTGTCCATCGCCCCCTCGTCGAGCACCCCGCGCACGCGCGTGGTGCGTGCGCGCTCGAGGGGGTCGTAGCCGGGGACGTCATCGGCGACACGGTATTCGTAGCGACGCCAGACGGCCGAGAAGCGCGCGTCGAATCCCTCCGGCGCGACGCTCGTGCGCGACACCGTCACGTCCGGGTACGGCCCGAGCACGCCGCGGATGCGGTGGGCGAGATCCGCGACCGCGTCGTCGCCGCCGCGGCGGGCGACGAGTCGTGCGCGCTGCGCGTCGTCGAGGTCGAGATGGGCGACCTGACCGCTCGCGTGCACCCCGGCATCGGTACGACCCGCCACGACCAGCCGCGGATCGCCGCCCAGGACGCGGGCGATCGCGGTCTCGAGCACACCCTGCACGGTACGCAGCCCTGGCTGCCGGGCCCAGCCGCGGAAGTCGGTGCCGTCATAGGCGATATTCAGACGGATCCGCACCCGATCAGCCTAGCCACCGGCCTCGGGCAAACGACGTGGAGGGGACGGATGGGGACCTGCCCGGCGCTTCGGGTCCGCTGTGGGACAGCATCCGCCCCGCATCCACGTTGTCTGCGTCCACGGTACGGGGCGGGTCTTCCCAGCGGGGATTATTGCCGGAGTCTTGTCGAGATCTTGTCAGAACGACGGGACCCGCGTGGACGAGCGTCCACGCGGGTCCCGTTCCGGAGCAGCGGATTACTCCGACTTCTCCTCGACGGCCTCGGCCTCGGCAGCCTCGTCGGCCGGAGCCTCGGTCTCCTCGACCTCGTCCGCCGGCGCCTCAGTCTCCTCGACGGCCTCGGTCTCCTCGACCGCGGGCTCGGGCTCGACGGCATCCGCCTTCTTGGCCGGCTTCGACGCCTTCTTGACAACGGGCTCGAGCACGAGCTCGATCACGGCCATCGGAGCGTTGTCGCCCTTGCGGTTGCCGACCTTGGTGATGCGGGTGTAGCCGCCCTCGCGCTCGGCCACCAGCGGCGCGATCTCGGTGAACAGGACGTGCACGACTTCCTTGTCACCGATGACCGACAGCACCCGGCGACGAGCGTGCAGGTCGCCGCGCTTCGCGAAGGTGATCAGACGCTCGGCCAGCGGACGCAGGCGCTTGGCCTTCGTCTCGGTGGTCTTGATGGACTTGTGCGTGAACAGGGCCGCGGCGAGGTTCGCGAGCAGCAGACGCTCGTGGGCGGGGCCGCCTCCGAGGCGGGGACCCTTCGTGGGCTTAGGCATTTCTCAATACTCCAGATCGAAACGTTCGGGTGCGGGCCTGATCAGGCGTTCTCGTCGTCGTAGCCGCCGTAGAAGTGGGCGCCGTCGAAGCCGGGCACCGAGTCCTTCAGCGACAGGCCGAGGGAGATCAGCTTGTCACGCACCTCGTCGACCGACTTCTGCCCGAAGTTGCGGATGTTCATCAGCTGCGTCTCGGAGAGGGCGACCAGCTCCGAGACGGTGTTGATGCCCTCGCGCTTGAGGCAGTTGTACGAACGCACCGACAGGTCGAGGTCCTCGATGGGCATCGACAGCTCGTTGGTCAGGACGGTCTCGACCGGCGCCGGGCCGATCTCGATGCCCTCGGCCTCGACGTTGAGCTCGCGGGCCAGGCCGAACAGCTCGGTCAGGGTACGGCCGGCGGAGGCGACGGCATCGCGCGGCGAGATCGCCGACTTGGTCTCCACGTCCAGCACCAGCTTGTCGAAGTCGGTGCGCTCGCCGGCGCGGGTCGCGTCGACGCGGTAGCTGACCTTGAGCACCGGCGAGTAGATCGAGTCGATCGGGATCTGGCCCGCCTCGGCGTACTCGTTGCGGTTCTGGGTGGCCGACACGTAGCCGCGTCCGCGCTCGATGGTGAGCTCGAGCTCGAAGCGCGCGGTGTCGTTGAGGGTCGCGATGACCAGCTCCGGGTTGTGCACCTCGACACCGGCCGGCGCGGAGATGTCGGCCGCGGTGACCTCGCCCGCGCCGGTCTTGCGCAGGTAGGCCGTGATGGGCTCGTCGCGCTCGCTGGAGACGACCAGCTGCTTGATGTTGAGGATGATCTCGGTGACATCCTCCTTGACCCCCGGGATGGTGCTGAACTCGTGCAGCACGCCGTCGATGCGGATGCTGGTGACGGCGGCGCCGGGGATGGACGACAGGAGGCTGCGACGCAGCGCGTTGCCGATGGTGTAACCGAAGCCGGGCTCGAGCGGCTCGATGACGAAACGGCTGCGGAACTCCCCGATCTTCTCCTCGGTCAGGGTGGGACGCTGTGCGATGAGCACGATGTGTTCCTTTCGGCTAAGTGCCCGCTATATGACACTTGCAGTTGCTGAGATGTTGAGTTGTGGCCGGAGCGCGCGAGGCGCCCTCGCGTGCGGACGCCGGAGCATCCGATGACGGATGCCCCGGCTCGCGGAACGTCAGACGCGGCGGCGCTTGGGCGGACGGCAGCCGTTGTGGGCCTGCGGCGTCACATCCTGGATCGAGCCGACCTCCAGGCCCGCTGCCTGCAGCGAGCGGATCGCGGTCTCGCGACCCGATCCCGGGCCCTTCACGAACACGTCGACCTTCTTGACGCCGTGCTCGGCGGCCTGGCGGGCGGCCGACTCGGCGGCCATGCCGGCCGCGTACGGGGTCGACTTGCGCGAGCCCTTGAAGCCGACGCCACCCGAGGAGGCCCAGCTGATCACGGCGCCCGAGGGGTCGGTGATCGAGACGATCGTGTTGTTGAACGTCGACTTGATGTGGGCCTGGCCCAGCGCGATGTTCTTCTTCTCCTTGCGGCGGGGCTTGCGCGCCGCGGACTTGGCCTGTGCCATTGCTCTGTTCTCCTAAACCTGGGGGCGGGCGCTTAGCGCGCCTTCTTCTTGCCGGCGACGGTGCGCTTGGGACCCTTGCGCGTACGCGCGTTGGTCTTGGTGCGCTGACCGCGCACGGGCAGCCCACGGCGGTGGCGCAGGCCCTCGTAGGAGCCGATCTCGACCTTGCGGCGGATGTCGGCGGCGACCTCGCGGCGCAGGTCGCCCTCCACCTTGTAGGTGCCCTCGATGTGGTCGCGCAGGGCGATCAGCTGGTCGTCGGAGAGGTCCTTGACGCGGATGTTCTCATCGATCCCGGTCGCCGCCAGGATCTCGTTCGAGCGGGTACGGCCGATGCCGTAGATGTAGGTGAGTGCGATCACCACGCGCTTGTCGCGCGGGATGTCGACGCCGGCAAGACGTGCCATGCGATGCTCCTAGGAGTGTGTGGAGGTGTGGAGCAGGGTCGGTGCCCGGGCCTCCGCCCGAGGTGTCCCCTCGCGAGAGGTTCTGACCCTGCCGGTTTCGTGTTCAGTTGTGCACTGCGGCGGTGTGCCGCATCCGTTCAGCCCTGGCGCTGCTTGTGACGCGGGTTCGACTTGCAGATGACCATGACGCGGCCGTGACGGCGGATCACCTTGCAGTGATCGCAGATCGGCTTGACGCTCGGGTTGACCTTCATGATGTTTCCTGTTCGCTGTCTTCGTTCCCGCTGCGCGGGACGTTACTTCTCGGCCGGAGTGCTCAGCGGTAGCGGTAGACGATGCGGCCGCGGGTGAGGTCGTAGGGGCTGAGCTCCACGACCACGCGGTCCTCGGGGATGATGCGGATGTAGTTCTGTCGCATCTTCCCGGAGATCGTGGCGAGCACCTTGTGCCCGTTGGTGAGCTCGACGCGGAACATCGCGTTCGGCAGCGCCTCGGACACCACGCCCTCGATCTCGATGACACCGTCTTTTTTAGCCATAGCCTCGCTGACGCTTCTGCAGACCGGCCGGTCTGCGGTGGATGGGGTAGCGGTGCCGAGTCGCCCTGTCGCCGAGAACCGAGAGGACGGAACGCCAAGAGGGCGCAAAGCACCAAAGATCAACTATACGCCATCCGACATACGTCGCGCTACCACGGCGGTCAGCGGGAGGCGCCGAGGAAGCCGATGCCCGCCTCCCGGAACACGCGCGAGCCCGGGGCGTTGAAATGGTGCCGGCCGGGGATCTCGACGAACCGACCCTGCGGGCACGCCGCGGCGAGCGCCCGTGAGCCCTCGATGATGCCGTCCAGCGTGCCGGTGGCGAACAGGATGGGCTGCGCGGGCGCCGCCGCCGGGTCCGGGTCGGCCTCGCCCGCCGACCGCATCCCCTCGGCGATCGCGAGCAGCGCCCCCAGATCGTTGCCCCCGACCCGTTCGATCAGCTGGACGTAGTTCTGCGTCACCGGGTCGGTCACCGGCGTGCCGTCGACCACGAAGGCCCGCGCCTGCGTGAGATCGAGCCGGCTGAGGGGGACGCCGTCCGGGACGCCGCCGAGGACGACCCGTTCCAGTCGGTCCTCGAGGTCCCTCGCGACCTCCCATCCGACGCGGGCGCCCAGCGAATAGCCGACGTATCGCGCGGTGTCGACGAGGTAGGTGTCCAGGACCGTCTCGACATCCCCCACGAGGGCACGCAGCGCGTAGTCGCGCGGATCGTGCGGCTTCTCGCTGGCGCCGTGCCCGCGCTGGTCGAGCGCGAGCACCCGGTACCCGGCACGCAGCAGGTCGCGCACCCATCCGGTGCTGACCCAGTTGTCGCGCGTGCTCGAGGCGAACCCGTGCACGGCCAGCACGGTGGCGTCGGCGTCGTCGCCCCACGAGTAGGTCGCCAGCCGGAGGCCGTCCGCCGACATGACGTACTGCGGCTCGGGCATCGCGGTCAGTTCGGGCACGTGGGAAGTCTAGGTCGGGGGAGGCGGCATTCACGGGTGATGCATACGATGGATGCGGCAGAGTAGACGCATCGTCCTCCCCGCGTCATCGACGCCCCCTCCTCACAACTCGACGACCAGTAAGGCGCCCGTCATGAGCGACCCGTCCACCGCTTCCGACTCCCCGTTCGACCAGCTCATCCAGTCCGGGCAGGGTGAGCAGACCTACTTCACGATCGGCTTCCGTGGCTACGACCGGCAGGAGGTGGACGCGGCGCTGGCCGATCTGACGACGCGCATCCAGAGCCTCACCGCCGAGCTCGGCGCTCTCGACGACCGGCACCGCGACGAGCTCGACCGCGTGCACGCCCAGAACTCGACGACGCTGGACCAGCTGCGCGCCGAGAGCGAGTCGGCCACGAGCCGGCTCGCCGAGGACCTCGCCGCCGCCCGCGCACAGGCCGCCGAGGCCGAGGCGCAGGTGCAGGCGCTGACCGCGGAGCTCTCGGACGCGCCGCTGGTCGAGCGCGACGGCGACGAGCCCGCCTCGCGTCAGCAGTTCGAGGCCGTGCTGAAGGTGGCCGAGGAGCAGGCCGGCGTCATCATCCAGAACGCCGCCGCCCAGGCCGAGCGGCTGCTCGAGGCGGCGCGAGAGGAGGTCGCGAGCCGTCGCGCGGAGCTGGATGCCGATGTCGCCCGCATCGGCGCGCAGGCTCAGCACGACGCGGATCAGGTGCGCCTCAAGATGGACACCGAGTACACCGCGCACGAGGCGCGCATCGAGCGCGAGTCCTCGCACGCCGCCGAGAAGATCGCCCAGGCCGAGCGCGAGGCCGCCACGATCCGCACGGAGGCCGAGAAGGGCGCGGCCGCCCTGCGGGCGATGGTGACCCGCGAGACGACGCAGCTGCGCTCGGACGCCGAGCGCGACGTGCGGGAGATGAACGCCCGCGTGCTCGAGTTCGAGGAGACGCTCACCCGTCGGCAGGACGACGCCCAGCAGGAGTTCCTCGTGCTGCACAACCAGGCCGTCGCGCACGCGGAGCGCATCACCTCCGACGCGAACGACCAGGTCGCCGCCTCGCTCGAGCACGCGCAGCGGATCTCCGCGAAGGCGGACGACTACGAGAGGCTCATGCGCGCCCAGGCCGCGCAGATCGAGGCCGACGCGAACCTGCGCTCGCGGGAGACGCTCGACCGCGCGAAGGTCAAGGCGCAGAAGATCGTGGAGACCGTCATCGAGCACAGCACCGCCGTGCTCCGGGACGCCGAGGACCGCACACGTCAGCTGCGCTGGCAGCAGCAGCAGCTCACCAGCTTCATGTCCGAGGTGCGCGAGCTCATCCGCCCCGACGGGGTCACCGACCACGTCGTGTCCCAGGACGACACCGCGGACACGACCGACAGCATCGAGACGGCCGACGACACCGTCGTGATCGAGGTCGACGCGGACTGACCCGCGCCGCCGGCACCTGCCGCCCCTGCGCGAGACCTGGGAAAAGCGCCCGCTTCCAGCGCGGCGACGAACGAGTACGCCCATCCCGTCCGGGCAACGCGTCATGACCACGCCGTGAGCCGGTCGCGGCGCCGGCGACACCGGGTCGACGGTCGTCGAAGCGGCCGCCGTTCTTCCTGTTCGTGCGCCGACGACAAGGAGCATCGAAAAACGACGGCCTCTCCCCTCACCGCGCCCGACCGCGCCCTCGACCAGAGGTCACGCACAAGCTCCGCAACCGTTCCGGAACCTCAGCGATTCACGCAACCTCCGTTGCGGTCGGAGATTCCGGCTGAGGTTGTGCGGATCGCTGAGGTTGTGCGGATCGCGGAGGCGCCGGGCGCGGCGGCATCAGGAGCAGTCGTACACCGCATCGCTGGGCGCGTCCGAGGCGATCGTGCAGTTCTGGAGCACCCAGGACCGGATGTCCGCCGACGTGCCGCTGGAGCCGGCGATGCCGCCACCGGTGCTGAGCCCGCCCACGATCACGTACCGGAGATCGCCGTCGGCCACGAGCTGCTCGAACGCGTCGAGCGTCGGCACCGGGTCGGTGCCGTTGAAGCCGCCGATCGGCAGCACCGACTGCCCGCCGGAGTCGATGATCAGCTGCGCGGCGGTCTGCGCGCCGAACGCCGCCGCCAGGTAGGACGCCTCGCCCCGGTTCTGCTCGAGCCAGTCGATGAGCGACGCGTCGGAGCCGGACGAGACGCCGCTGGTCCCGGTGCCGCCGTCGGTCCCGGCGCCCCCGGGCGTGGTGCGCCCGCCCTGGCCGGCCGCGGCCTGCCCGTCGCCC
>NZ_JASGEL010000067.1:0-6795 GCF_047606385.1 Microbacterium sp. | reverse complement strand
GGCGGGGGAGGCCGGCTGCGGCGCCCGTGCGGCCGGATCGCCGCTCGGCGCGGGCGCCGCGGCGGCCAGCCGCTCGGTCAGCCGTGCGGCGACGGCGGCGTAGGGCGTGCCGTCGGGGGCGGCCAGCATCCAGCTCGCGGTGTCGGCATCCGGTCTCGCGTGCTGCAGCGCATCGACCGCGTCGCCGGTCAGCGCGGTCAGAGCGCGGTCGATCGACGCCGTCGACAGCAGGGCGTCGGCGGCGTCGAAGAAGTCGTGCCAGGCGGCCTCGGGCGAGACGCCGCGGCGCGCGAAGAGCTGCGCCAGGGCCGTGTCGGTGCTCTCCGCCAGCGCCGCCGCCAGCGTTCGTGCGTCGGACGTGCCGGCCACCGGTCAGCGGGCGCGGTTCGCCCGGGCCCTGCGCACGAAGGATCGGATCAACACCGTGAGCATGAACGCGAACGCGAGGATCGGTGCGACGTAGGTCACGACGCCGACGACCGGCCACACCCCGGTGCCGAACTGGGCGCCGGCAGCGGTGCCGATCATGATGCTGAAGAAGCAGGCGACCGAGACGATCAGCAGCCCGAGCGCGATCGTCGCGAAGATCCGGTCGATCGGGCGGACCGGCACATCGTCAGCAGCGGGCTTGCTCATCCTGCTCACTCTACTCCCTGCGGGTGGGCGTCCTCGCCGTGCCGGGGACGGGTGCCCTAGGCTGGAGGAGGGATCCATCGATCGTCCGTTCCACAGTGCCCGCGTCCGGGCCATCATCCAGCGAGGTTGTCATGCCCACCGGCAAGGTCAGGTTCTACGACGAGGAGAAGGGGTTCGGCTTCATCTCCTCCGATGATGGCCAGGACGTCTTCCTGCACGCCACGGCGCTGCCGTCCGGCGTCACCTCGGTCAAGCCCGGCACGCGGCTGGAGTTCGGCGTCGCGGACGGCAAGCGCGGTCTGCAGGCGCTGTCGGTGCGGGTGCTCGACGCCCCGCCGAGCCTGGCCAAGCGTGCGCGCAAGCCCGCGGACGACATGGCGATCATCGTCGAAGACCTCGTGGGGCTGCTCGACGGCATCGGCGGCGACCTGCGTCACGGCCGCTACCCCAGCGGCGGGCACGCGAAGAAGGTCGCCGCGGTGCTGCGCAAGGTCGCCGATGAGCTCGACGCCTGACGCCGGCGACGCCTCGGAGGACGAGCGCGGCGTCGTCGCGCCCGAGCCGGCGGTGCCCGACGAGCGGCTGCTCGCCGCTCACGACCTGGCGTTGGCGGCGCTGTACGAGATCACGCCGGCCGCGACCGTCGGGGCGCCCGCCGACTATGCGCTCGAGGCGGACGGTGTGGTCTCGCTGCGGTTCGAGACGACGCTGCCCGGTTACCCCGGCTGGTTCTGGACGGTGTCGCTGGCCGCGATCGAGGACGCCGAGCCCACGGTGCTCGAGGTCGAGCTGCTCCCCGGCGAGACCGCCCTCGTCGCGCCGGAATGGGTGCCGTGGGCGGTGCGCCTGGCCGAGTACCGCGCGCAGCAGGCCGCGGCGGTCGAAGCCGCGGCCGCCGAAGCGCTCGCCGACCCGGACGCCGCCGACGAGGACGTCGATCTCGGCGAGGACGACGACCTCGACGACGAGGACGCGGACGACGACTTCGACGACCTGGACGCCGCGGACTTCGACACCGACGGCTCGCCGATCCTGCACTCCGGCGATGTGGACGGCGTGGACATCGACGAGCTCGACGAGGACGCCGACCGCGACGAGGTCTGACGTCGCGGGTCCGCGCGTGCCGCTCGCCGCGCGGGTCAGGCGGACGCGCCCAGCAGCCAGGCCCCGCCGACGACCGCCGTCGACGCCGTGCCGGCCAGGAACACGCCGACCCAGACCAGACCCGGGATGCGGGTGAGCCGGGCGAGCTGGTCGGCGTCCGAGGACCGGGCTCTGCCGCGGGCGCGCTGTGATTGCAGCTCCAGCACCGGGCGCACCGCACCCGCCAGCAGGAACCAGGCGACGGCGTACGCCACCGCGCTCCGCATCTCGGCGGGCGCCCACCAGGACACGGCGACCAGCAGGGCCGCGCTGACGGTGACCGACCACAGCCCGAACAGGTTGCGGAGCTGCAGCAGCAGCAGGGCCAGCAGCAGCACGAGAAGCCACAGCATCGCCATGGGGTAGCCGGCCTGCAGCAGCCACGCGGCTCCCAGCCCCGCCAGCGCCGGGCCGAGATACCCGGCCAGGAGCGTCAGCACCATGCCGGGACCGCGCGATCTGCCCCGCGAGACGGTCAGGCCGGAGGTGTCCGAGTGCAGCCGGATGCCCTGCAGGCGTCGCCCGGCGATCAGGGCCGCGACCGCGTGCGCGCCTTCGTGGGCGATCGTCACGGCGTGCCGGCCCACACGCCAGACCGGCGTCACCACGACGGCGGCCAGGGCCACGACGCCCGTCACGAGCACGACCTGCGACGGCGGCGCGGCCGTCTGCGTCGTGGCGCTCTCCCAGATCTGCGCGAACGCGGTGCGGACACCGTCGAGCAGCCCGCCGAACGCATCCATCCTCGGAGGCAACCACGGCGGGCTATGCGCGAGCAGCGCGCCGGCTCCGCGAGCGCGTCGTCGCTACAGGTTCTCGAGCGTGTAGTCGATGCACTGGATGAGCTTGCGCACGTCGTCCGGTTCGATCGAGACGAACGTCGCGATGCGCAGCTGGTTGCGGCCGAGCTTGCGGTAGGGCTCGGTGTCGACGATGCCGTTGTGGCGCAGGCTGGCCGCGACGGCCGCGGCATCCACGTCGTCGGCGAAGTCGATGGTCACCACGACCGGCGACCGGTCGGCCTCCTCGGCGACGAACGGGGTCGCCACCGGTGAGGCCTCGGCCCAGTCGTACAGCGCCTGCGACGACTCGTGCGTGCGAGCGTCTGCCCACTGCAGGCCGCCGTTGTCGCCGATCCAGCGCAGCTGGTCGTTCAGCAGCAGCAGGGTGCTCACCGCCGGGGTGTTCAGGGTCTGCTGCAGACGCGAGTTGTCGAGCGCGTTCTTGAGGCTGAGGAACTCGGGGATGTAGCGACCGGATGCCGCGATCCGCTCGATCCGCTCGATCGCGGCCGGCGACACGGCGGCGAACCACAGGCCGCCGTCGGAGCCGAGGTTCTTCTGCGGCGCGAAGTAGTAGACGTCGGCTTCGGAGACGGAGAAGTCGATGCCGCCGGCGGCGCTGGTCGCGTCGATGATCGTCAGCGCGCCCTCGTCGCCGTGCACACGCTCGACGGGCGCTGCCACGCCGGTCGAGGTCTCGTTGTGCGGCCATCCGTAGACGTCGACGCCCTCGACGGCCTCGGCCGCAGCGCGCGACCCGGGCTCGGTCTTGCGCACGTCGGGGGCCTCCAGCCAGGGGGCCTTCGCCGCGGCGGCGAACTTGCCGCCGAACTCGCCGTACACCAGGCTCTGCGCGCGACGCTCGATGAGCCCGAACGCCGCCGCATCCCAGAACGCCGTCGACCCGCCGTTGCCGACGACGATCTCGTAGCCGTCGGGCAGCCGGAACAGCTCCGCCAGGCCGGCACGGACGCTGCCCACGAGGTTCTTCACCGGAGCCTGCCGGTGCGAGGTGCCGAGGATCGCCGCGCCGGGGCCGACGAGGGCCTCGAGCTGCGCCGGACGGATCTTGGAGGGGCCGCATCCGAAGCGGCCGTCGACGGGCAGGATCTCGCGGGGAAGGACGACGTGGGGCATGACCTCCATCCTAGAGTCCGGCGCCCCTCCGACGTGCGTGCGGGACCGCCCTCGGACGGCCCCGGTGGCATAGGCTGGCGTGGCCGGCCCCCTTCGCTCGAGGAGCACCATGACCGACCTCATCGACACCACCGAGATGTACCTGCGCACGATCCTCGAACTCGAGGAGGAGAACATCACTCCGCTGCGCGCGCGCATCTCCGAGCGCCTGGGCCACTCCGGGCCCACGGTGTCGCAGACGGTCGGCCGGATGGAGCGCGACGGTCTCGTCGTCGTCTCCGACGACCGCACCCTCGAGCTGACGGATGCCGGGAGGCAGAAGGCCGTCGACGTCATGCGCAAGCACCGGCTCGCCGAGCGCCTGCTCTCCGACGTGATCGGGCTGGACTGGGCCTACGTGCACGAGGAGGCCTGCCGCTGGGAGCACGTCATGAGCGAGCAGGTCGAGCGCCGGCTCGTGGAGCTCCTCGGCCACCCCACCGAGTCGCCCTACGGCAACCCCATCCCGGGTCTGGACCAGCTGGGCGATCTGCCCACCACCACCTTCGAGGAGGGCGTGATCGGCCTGGTCCGCCGCCTCGACGACAGCGACGGGGCGATCACGGGCACCGTGCGCCGGCTCGCCGAGCCCGCCCAGGTCGACCCGGAGCTGCTCGAGCAGTTCCGCGGCGCGGGTGTCGTGCCCGGAGCGACGGGCGTGTTCCAGTACAGCGAGGGCTACGTGCTGGTGCAGATGGACGGCAACGACGAAGGGCTCGAGCTGCCCGTCGAGGTCGCCGCGCACATCTTCCTCATCGACGACTGACAGCGCCTCTCGGCGTCAGGATGCCGAGACTGGGAACCCCCTGCGCAGCGCCGTCGAGGTGTGACTTATCCGTTACCTTCCGGTAGCCTGGGACCCGTCCACAGGCCGTAAGCCCGCCGTCGGACCCCGCACGGATTGCCTCACCGGCTCGTCGTCCGTCGCGGTGACACCCGCACATCGTGCCCCGAAAACACCGAGTGCCGACGAGCCAGCGCCGTGGCGCGGAGGCGCCGGAGGACATTTTGGCTGAACAGGTCGACTCGCACACCCCCCACGAGCACGACGACGCCTCCGCGGCGCCGGCGAGCCGTCGGAGCCTGCGTCAGTCCGCCGCCTCGGCCCGGGTCGTCCCCCGCGTCGAGAAGCGTCCGTCCGGGCGCCGCGGCGTCGTCAAGTCGGTGCGCAGCGTCGTGGTCGTCGCGATGGTCGGAGGCATGGTCGCCACCGTCGCCCTGCCGGCCTACGCCGCGTTCAACCCGGACTCGGGCTCCACGACCGTCGAGCAGCTGGCCGCCGACGACGCGCAGTCGCTGGTCGTCGACTCGGACGTGAGCCTCACCGATCTGTCCCGCAGCAGCTACTCCGCCACCACCGCCGACGAGCTCGCGCAGCAGAAGGCGCAGGAGGCGGCCGCGGCTGCGGCGGCGGCCGCGGCAGCATCCGCCGCGTCGACGTCGACGTCGACGACGTCCGTCGACCTGAGCATGGTCGCCCCCGGCAGCGGCGAGGTGCGCTGGCCGCTGGACATGTCCACGATCACGATCGGCCGTGGCCTCAGCTCCACCCATCAGGGTGTCGACCTGCTCGGCGCCTACGGCACGTACGAGTACGCGGCGGCGGCCGGCACGGTGACCAAGGCGGGATACTACGGCGACTACGGCAACGTGGTCTTCATCCAGAGCACCATCAACGGCCAGTCCGTCGTCACCACCTACGCCCACATGAGCACCATCATCGCCACCGTCGGCGAGACGGTCTCGGCCGGCCAGCTCATCGGGCTGATGGGCATGACCGGCAACGCGACCGCGAACCACCTGCACTTCGAGGTGCGCATCAACGGCACGATCGTCGACCCGCTGGCCTGGCTCGAGCAGAACGCCGGCTGACGACACGTCACCGGACGTTCACCACCGCCTGCATCCCGGGCGTGTCCGGGTGGGTTAGCCTGTGACTCGACGCTGAGTGAAGCGGAGGTCGCCGATGGGAAGCACGCCACGCATCCGAACCATGGATGCTCTCGGCCTGCTCGTCCTTCGGCATGTGAGCGGACGCCACGGGGCTCCCGTGCGCTCAAGGCGCTGTCTGTAGACAGCGCCTTTTTCATGCCCTCCGCGGATCATCGACGCCGCATCGAATAACCGCGAAGCCGTCCCGGCCATTCGAGAGGACTACATGGAATGCGCACCCTGGTGCTGAACGCGGGCTACGAGCCCTTGGCTGTGGTCTCCTTCAAGCGAGCGCTCGTGCTCGTGATGAACGAGAAGGCCACGATCATCGAGCAGGTCGAGGGGGACCCGGTGTGGGGCGCCCGCGGCGCCTACGAGCGGCCGGCGGTGATCATCCTCACCCGCTACGTGCGCGTCCCCGGCGCCCGGCACGTGCCGGTCACCCGGCGAGGGGTGCTGCGCCGCGACGGGCACCACTGCGCATACTGCGGGAAGTCCGCCACCACGATCGACCACGTGATGCCCCGGTCGCGGGGCGGCAAGGACACCTGGGAGAACCTCGTGGCATGCTGCCTGCGCTGCAACAACGTGAAGGGCGACCGCACCCCGCAGGAGATGTCGTGGTCGTTGCGCTGGGCTCCGCACCCGCCGCGCGGCCCGCAGTGGAGCGTGCGCGGCACCGAGCGCGCCGACCCGCGCTGGGAGCCGTATCTGGCCCTCGCCGCCTGACAGTGGTGGTGGGGGGCCCGGCAGCGGTGGTCCTGATTCGGCGCCTGACTGGCTCCGGGTCTTGGACGGGGTCTGTCGGTCGATTCGTTGCGGGGCTGGCTTTGCGTTGACCGTGCGAGGGTTCGTGGCCTGGTAGGAGCTTGTGCCAGCAGGCACTCATCACGTCCGCTCGCTCGGGATGGTGCGTGCCGTTCTGCCCATCGGTGTGTGAGGAACGGCGATGACGACCATTGCGCGAGGAGTGTCGACGGCGCGGGATCCTCGTCACTGGTGGCGGCTTCGGGGAGAGATCCCCGGCAGTCGTGGCTGTTTTCGCACCGCGTGACCCGCCACGAGTGACAGGGATCTCGGAGCGTCAGACCTCAGCCGGAGGCGCGGCGAGGACGGCCGTTTTCGT
>NZ_JASGEL010000066.1:0-2895 GCF_047606385.1 Microbacterium sp. | reverse complement strand
GACCGTCGTCGTCACCACGCCCGGCGTGCTCGTCCACGTCCCGCGTGCCGCCCGCGCAGCGGCGATCGCGCGGGCGCGGGCGGCCGGCCGCTGGCTGACGCTGGACGAGCCCGGCATCCACGACGGATGGGCGCCGCCGGTTCCCGGCGCGTCGAACGGGACCTGCCTCGTGGCCGTCGACGGCGACGTCGTGGCCCGCGCCGATCCGCTCGGGCGGTTCGTGGAGTGGCTGCCCCGGTCGGCGTCCCCGGCGCGTTAGCGTGGCCTGGTGCTCACCGATCTGGACCGTGCGCTCCTCGATTTCGAGGCGCGGTGGCCCGGCCATGCCGGTGCCAAGGAGGAGGCGGTGCGCACCGAGCTGGACCTGGCTCCGGCGCGCTACTACCAGATGCTGGGACGGTTGATCGACCGGGAGGACGCTCTCGCCCACGACCCGCTGCTGGTGGGCGGACTGCGGCGCGCGCGCGACCGGCGGCGGGTCGAACGGATGCGGCGCGTCGGCGCCTGAACGGCAACCTGAGACACGCCCGGTACCATCATGGGGTGCCGCGCCAGAGCTACCCCCGCGACCGCTTCGACGACCTGCCCGCCGGCAGCGGTCGGGTGGGCGCCCATCGCGCTGAGAATCCCCGGATGCGCGTCGGGGTCGTGCTGCTGTGGGCGGTCGCGGCGACCATCGTGCTGGTCGCCGTCGGCATCTTCGGCAGCCTGATCGTGTCGGGCAAGATCGTGCTGTTCCCGGCGGCGACCGAGTCCGCGGTGGCGATCCCGACGGTCACCCCGACCATCGACACGTCGTACACGGTGCTGGTGCTCAACGCGACCAGCGAGTCCGGGCTGGCCACAGAGGTCAAGAACGAGCTCATCGCCCAGGGCTGGAGCGAGCAGAACGTCAACGCCAGCAACGCCAGCGGCAGCTTCGACACCACCACCGTCTACTACGCGGACGAGGACGCCTATGCGGCCGCCCTGGGCCTGGCCGTGATCGTGGGCGCGACCGACGTCGAGTTCGACGAGAACTATCCGATCGCGGGCGTGTCGACCACCCAGCTGACGGTCGTGCTGGGCAGCGATCAGCTGGGCGACGACAGCGCCTCATCGACCGACTGAACCCGGAATCCGCCCCGGTGTTTCGGCGGCGTAAACACTTCGCGGCAGCCGCGTCAACACTTGCCAGGACCGCGGTTTCCGGCGTGAGCGCGTGCATACGATGGCCAGGTTCCACAGCTTCAGGAGAATCGCATGGCCCAGGGCACCGTCAAATGGTTCAACGCCGAGAAGGGGTATGGCTTCATCACCTCCGGTGATGGCCAGGACGTGTTCGTCCACTACTCCAACATCGAGATGAGCGGATTCCGCGTCCTCGAGGAGGGGCAGGCGGTGGAGTTCACCGTGGGCACCGGACAGAAGGGCCCGCAGGCCGAGGCCGTCCGCGTCGTCTGAACCGTCTTCGCGCGAGACCGCATCCGCGCGCCGAGACCGTGGGGTCCAACCACCGTCTCGGCGCGCAGATGCGGTCTCGCTGTTTGCGAGGCGGGCGCGGGGTGGATGCCGCGGGGATGACGGCGTGTGTCAGGGGTGACGCGCGTTCTTGCACTCGGGTGGGGCGAGTGCCAGAATGGGTTAGCACTCGCTCTCGCTGAGTGCTAACAGACAGTCAGCCAACGTCCGGAAGGGACGACATTCACATGGCAAAGATCATCGCTTTCGACGAGGAGGCCCGTCGCGGCCTCGAGCGCGGCTTGAACACGCTGGCCGACGCCGTCAAGGTGACCCTGGGCCCCCGCGGTCGCAACGTCGTGCTCGAGAAGAAGTGGGGCGCCCCCACGATCACGAACGACGGCGTGTCGATCGCCAAGGAGATCGAGCTCGACGACCCGTACGAGAAGATCGGCGCCGAGCTGGTCAAGGAGGTCGCGAAGAAGACCGACGACGTCGCTGGTGACGGCACCACGACGGCCACGGTCCTGGCTCAGGCGCTCGTGCGCGAGGGCCTGCGCAACGTCGCGGCCGGCGCCGACCCGATCAGCCTGAAGAAGGGCATCGAGAAGGCCGTCAAGGCGCTCTCCGACGAGCTGCTCGCCACCGCCAAGGAGGTCGAGACCAAGGAGGAGATCGCCGCCACGGCCTCCATCTCCGCCGCCGACCCGGAGATCGGCGCGCTGATCGCCGAGGCCATCGACAAGGTGGGCAAGGAGGGCGTGGTCACCGTCGAGGAGTCCAACACCTTCGGCACCGAGCTCGAGCTCACCGAGGGCATGCGCTTCGACAAGGGCTACATCAACCCCTACTTCGTCACCGACCCGGAGCGTCAGGAGGCGGTGTTCGAGGACCCGTACATCCTCATCGCCAACCAGAAGATCTCCAACATCAAGGACCTGCTGCCGATCGTCGACAAGGTGATCCAGGAGGGCAAGGAGCTCCTCATCATCGCCGAGGACGTCGAGGGCGAGGCTCTCGCGACCCTGGTGCTGAACAAGATCCGCGGCATCTTCAAGTCGGTCGCCGTCAAGGCCCCCGGCTTCGGCGACCGCCGCAAGGCGCAGCTGCAGGACATCGCGATCCTCACCGGCGGCCAGGTCATCACCGAGGAGGTCGGCCTCAAGCTGGAGAACGCCACCACCGACCTGCTCGGCCGTGCCCGCAAGGTCATCATCACCAAGGACGAGACCACCATCGTCGAGGGTGCCGGCGACCCCGCGCAGATCGAGGGCCGCGTGACCCAGATCCGCCGCGAGATCGAGAACACCGACAGCGACTACGACCGTGAGAAGCTGCAGGAGCGCCTCGCCAAGCTCGCCGGCGGCGTGGCCGTCATCAAGGCGGGCGCGGCCACCGAGGTCGAGCTCAAGGAGCGCAAGCACCGCATCGAGGACGCCGTGCGCAACGCGAAGG
>NZ_JASGEL010000065.1:0-5476 GCF_047606385.1 Microbacterium sp. | reverse complement strand
GCTGCGGGCTCGGGGCCGCGTGTCGGGGCGGGCGGGCGCCGCACGCCAGCCGGCGGCGTCCGGGTCCGAGGAGACGGCGAAGCCGTGCCCGCGATCGTACGCGGCACGCGCCTCCGGCGTCCCGACCAGCTCCCACGCCCGCTGCAGCCGCACGAACAGCAGCGCGTCGCCGCCCGTGTCGGGGTGGGTGGCGCGAAGCTGCAGCCGGAACGCCCGCCGCAGCTCGTCGTCGGTCACGTCGGCGGCCACCCCGAGCACCTCGTAGGCGGATGCCGACAACGGGCTGTCGAACACGGTTCCTCCTTCGCAGCGCTCCAGCGTAGTGCGCGCAGCGCTCAGGCGCGCTCGCGGCGGCGGGCGTAGGCCGCCGCGCTTCGGCTGGACAGCGCCAGCAGCACGAGCACGTCCAGGCCCAGCGTCAGCAGGGTCGTGTTGAGGCGGATCTCCTGCCCCTGCACCCACCACGCGGTGAAGGAGCTGCTGATCGAGATCACCGCGAAGACCATCACGATCACCCGCGGCCAGTTGCGCCCGCGCAGGATCAGCACGGCCAGCACCGCCTCCACGGCCAGCGCGACGCCCGCGACGATCCACACGACGCTGAGCCCGAGCGCGACGTCGTCGGAGGTCAGCGTGATCCCCGCGAGGTCGGCGTCCACCTCGGTCGCCAGGTTCTGCCAGTCGAAGCTGAGCGCTACCAGCCACAGCAGGCCCGCAGCCACGCGCAGCAGCACCAGCACCGCCCCCGCGATCGTCGAGGACGGCCGCCGCATGTGCGGGTCGAGCACGAGCGGGCGGGCCAGCCGCACGGGCGACTCGAAGGCCGGCCGCTTGCGCGGCTGGGCGGTCATGCGCGCACCCGCCGCACGTCGAGGATGGGCAGGTCGCCGTCGGTGCGGATGCTGTCGCCGCCGCCGTTGCGGGCGTGGTAGCCGGTGGCGAAGTCCCGGATGACGTCGACGACGATCCGCGGCTCGGCGCCGGTGAGCGAGGCGACGATGTGGTCGCGCTCGATGTCGGTGTCGGCGTCGATGCGGTGCGTCACCTGCAGCGTGAACAGCGAGAGCCCGACCGCGGTGTCGAAGGTGCCGGCGGCGAGCCATTCGACGCGCCGGCCGCCGGGCAGGAGCCAGTCGTCCGGGCAGCGCCAGAACCGCACGTGGTGGCGCTGCGCCGGGTTGCCGTCGACCTCCTGCTGGTACGCGAAGTCCTGCATCCGACCGAACAGGAACAGCGGGCTGACGGGCGCCTCGTCGTAGCTGCGCCGGCGGAGGGTCGAGGTGACGATGCGCCACGACGAGCCGAGGGTCACGGGGTCGGCCTTGGTCCAGCCGGCCGCGCGCAGCGCCCGCTCGATCTGCTCCCCCTCCCCCATGAAGGCGAGGTTCACCGGGTCGCCGAGCAGGCCGTCGCTGGTGCGGGTGCGGCCGATGAAGTAGTCCGGCACGTAGATCGTGGTGAGGATGCGGTGGAGCCGGGGCAGCACGAGGTAGGCCAGCAGCAGCCAGAACACGATCGCGAACGGGATGCCCCACCAGCCGACCTGGAACGCCTCGGTGAAGCTCAGGTACGCCAGCCAGATCGCCGCGAACCCGGCGAACACGAAGAAGAACCAGTCGAAGGCGACGCCGATCGAATAGCCTCGGCGACGCTTCGGCGGCGCCTCGGGCGTCGCGGTCAGCGCCACAGCGACACCTCCGGGACGAACCCGAACGCCTGCACGAGGACGTCCCCCGGCACGTCGGCGAGGGCGGCGGGGTCCCAGTGCGGGGTGCGGTCCCGCTCGACCAGCTGGGCGCGGATGCCCTCCACCAGATCGGGCTGCGTGTGCGCGAACCACATCACCAGGCCGTACTCCTGCGCGAGCGCCGCGCGCAGGTCGGGCAGCTCGCGGGCGCGGCGGACGGCGGCCAGCGCGACCGTCAGCGCGGTGGGCGAGAGGGCGCGCAGCGCGGCAGCGGTGGCCGCCGCCTCGGGCTCGGGGCGCGCGTCGAGGCGGTCGAGGATCGCCGCGACCGTGGTCTGCGCGAAGGCGTCGTCGATCCAGTCGCGCGCACCCTCGAGCCGCGACGGGGCGGGCGTCTCGTCGAACAGCAGCACGATCTCGGCGGGGCTCGCCGGATCGGCGCGCGAGCCGAGCGCCTCGGCGAGGTCGGCGAGGCGCTCGGCGGGGACGAGGTGGTCGGCGAAGCCGGCGTACACGGCGTCCGCGGCGTCCATCGTCTCGCCGGTGAGCGCGAGGTACTCGCCGACCCGGCCCGGGGCGTGCGCGAGCAGCCACGAGCCGCCCACGTCGGGCGTGAAGCCGATGCGGGTCTCCGGCATCGCGAGACGCGACCGCTCGGTGACCACGCGCACCGCGGCGTGACCGGCCAGGCCGATGCCGCCGCCCATCGTGATGCCGTCGGCGAGCGCGACGATCGGCTTCGGGTACCCGGCGATGCCCGCGTTCAGGGCGTACTCGGCGCGGAAGAAGTCGGCGGCCTGCCCGGGGCGCCCGGACATCACCTGGTCGCGCAGCGCCCGCACGTCGCCGCCCGCGCACAGCCCCCGGCCGCCGGCGCCGTCGAGCAGGACCAGCTCGACGTCGGGGTCGTCCCGCCAGCCGTCCAGCGCGGCGCGCAGACGGCGCACCATCGGCAGGTCGAGGGCGTTCAGCGCGCGCGGCCGGTCGAGCGTGAGACGTCCGACGGCGCGCTCGCGACGCACGATCACGCCCTCCGCCCGGTCCGCGCCCCCGGTCACGTCCGCCTCGGTCACGTCCGCCACGTTACCGCCCCGTCGGCGGCCGATATCGCGGCAAGGCGCGCTGCGAGTCGGGAAATTCCCAGGATTCCGGCAGGATGGAGGGGACTTTGCCGCCGACGAGAGGTTTCGTATGCCACGCGGACAGGTGCTCGAGTTCCAGGGGGTCACGAAACGGTTCGGTCCGGTGACGGCCGTCGCCGACCTCACCGCGACGATCGAACCGGGTGCCGTGACGGGCTTCCTCGGTCCGAACGGCGCCGGCAAGACCACCTCGCTGCGACTGCTGCTCGGGCTGATCGCCCCCACCGCGGGCCGCACCCGCGTGGGCGGGGCGGCCTACGCCGACCTCGCCCATCCGCTGCAGACGGTGGGCGCCGCGCTCGAGGCCTCGAGCTTCCACCCCGGTCGCAGCGCCGCGAACCATCTGAAGGTCTGCGCCCGCGCCGCCGGCATCCCCCTCACGCGCATCGACGAGGTGCTGGGCCTGGTGGGCCTGGCCGACGTGGCCGGCCGCAGAGTCGGCGGCTTCTCGCTCGGGATGCGGCAGCGCCTGGGCCTCGCCACCGCGCTGCTGGGCGATCCCGGCATCCTCGTGCTCGACGAGCCGGCCAACGGCCTGGACCCCGAGGGCATCACCTGGATGCGGCGCCTGCTGCGCACGTTCGCCGACGAGGGCCGCACCGTGCTCGTCTCGTCGCACCTGCTGGGCGAGGTGCAGCAGACGGCGGACCGGCTGCTCATCATGTCGGCCGGACGCCTCGTGTTCGCGGGGGCCATCGAGGACCTCAGCGACCCGTCGGAGTTCTCGACCGTCGTCGACTCGCCCGACCGGCAGTCGCTCGTGCAGGTGCTGCAGCAGGCGGGCTGGCGGGTCGAGGTGCTGCGCAGCGGCCTGACCGTGCGCGGGGTCGAACCGGCCGCCGTCGGCGCCGCGGTCGCCGCCAGCGACGTGCCGCTGTCGCTGCTGACGCGCCGCGGCCCGGTGCTCGAGGAGATCTTCCTCGGCCTGGTCAGCGGGGCGCGCCAGGCTCCGCACGCCCGCGCCGGAGGCCCGCTCGCGCTGGAGGCCGCCCCGGCGACGGTCGCCGCCGAGCCGGGCGGGGCCGAGTCCGATCCGTCGTCCCCGCTCGTCGAGGACGCCGCGGACCTCGCGGCCGGCGCCGTCGCCGACGAGGCGCCCGACATCGAGACGCGCTCGACCGACGCGGCGCCGCCCGAGGCGCAGCCCGAGGAGGGCGGCGGCGGACCCGACGCCCCCACGGAAGGAGACGAGCGATGACCCTGCTGCGCGCGACCTCGTCCGAGCTGACGAAGCAGTTCACCACCGCGATCTGGTGGGTGCTGGCGATCGTCCTCGCCGCCTACGTCGGCCTGACCGCTGCGGGGCTGGCCGCCGTGATCGGCGCTGCGGCCAGCGGCGTGCTCGTCGGTGCCGACGCCTCGGCGTCCGAGCTCGGCAGCGGCGGCACCGCCCTGCTCTACAGCCTCGCGAACTCGGTCGGCTACGTGTTCCCCCTCCTCATCGGCGCTCTGCTGGTGACCGGCGAGTTCCGCCACAAGACGCTGACCCCGACCTTCCTGGCCATCCCCCGGCGCGGCACGGTGCTCGGCGGCAAGATCATCGCCGGCGCCGTCATGGGCCTCATCTACGGCGCCGTCTCCGTCGTGGTGACCGTGGCCGGGGTCGCAGGGCTCCTGGCGCTGTTCCGCGTCGACCCGGAGCTGGACAGCTCCGACACGTGGGCGATGCTCGGCCGCATCCTGATCGCCTCCGTGCTGTGGGTGCTGGTCGGCATCGGCACCGGCCTGCTCGTGCGCAACCAGGTCGCCGCGATCGTGATCGTGCTGGCGTTCACGCAGTTCGTCGAGCCGCTGCTGCGGGTGGGCGGCTCGTTCGTGTCGCAGCTGTCGGAGGTCGCGAAGTATCTCCCCGGCTCAGCCGCCGACGCGCTGGTGGGATCGAGCATCTACACCTCGATGAGCGCGACGAGCGGCGCCGCGCTGGAGTGGTGGGCCGGCGGCCTGGTGCTCGCCGCCTACGCGGTCGTGCTGCTGCTGGCCGGGCACATCTTCAGCTGGCGCCGCGACGTCGCCTGAGCCGGCGTCAGGCGGTCGCCGGCTTCGGCGCCCGCTTCTTCGCGGGCGGGACGCCCGGCGCGGGCTCGGCGACGATCTCGGCGACGTCCTCGGGCTGGACGCCCGTCTCGCGCTGCAGCGCCCGCACCAGGTCGAGGCCGTGGCGGGTCGAGAGGATGATCCGCTGGAACTCGTCGTGGCCGTCGAGGTCGATGACGACCCCGGCGCGCTTCCGGCGGATGAGGGCGAAGTCCTTCCCGCCGGCGGAGCGCCACGTGCCCGCGGCGAGCGTGCCCGGGATGTAGGTGCCGGGTGAGCGGACGCCGCGCAGCCACGTCCACGGATCCTCGGTCAGCTGCACCCGCGCGATGGTCGAACGGTCGATCACGACGCTGCGCGCCCGCACGGCGAGCGCCCGCTCGGTCGGCGCCAGCACGATCTCGAGCTGCGCCTGATCGAGCATGAGGGTCACCATGGCTCCAGTCTGCCAGCGCGCGTCCGCCGTGGCGCCGGCGTGTTGCTTACAGACCCGCAACGATCAGGCCAGCGAGCACGCCGTCCGAACGCGAAGGCGGCGAATCCGGCCAGCACCGGGGCTCAGGCGGGCGCGGCGGCGGCCGCCGCGCGGGCCGCCGCCGGCAGCGCGGCGACG
>NZ_JASGEL010000064.1:0-12058 GCF_047606385.1 Microbacterium sp. | reverse complement strand
GTCCGGCTGCGCACCGCCGGCCTCCCGCGCCTCCCGGGCCCGGCGATGCCGGCCCTGGCGTGCCTGTCGGGTCAGCAGCAGCTCGTGCACGTGCTCGGGCTCCAGCAGGCCCGGGATGCCGAGGAACTCCTCCTCCTCGGGCGTGCCGGGCACCGCGAGCTGGCCGAACTCCCGCCCGTCGTACAGCACCCGGTCGAAGTGCGCGAGCGAGCCGAGGGCCTGGTAGCTGAACTCCTCGGTCAACGCATCGGAGGCCCTGTCCTCGCGCTCGGCGGCCTCCAGGAGATCCTGCTCGGCGTCCCACATGTCCTCGCCGTCGCCGTCGCGGTCGAGCGCGTGGTCGCGCTGCCGTTCGAGCTCGTTCGCGAGCGCGAGCAGCTGCGGCACGTTCGGCAGGAACACGCTCGCGGTCTCGCCGCGACGCCGCGCGCGCACGAACCGGCCGATCGCCTGCGCGAAGAACAGCGGCGTCGAGGCGCTCGTCGCATACACGCCCACGGCGAGCCGCGGCACGTCCACCCCCTCGGACACCATCCGCACCGCGACCATCCAGCGGGACTCCGACTGCGCGAACGCCTCGATGCGCGCGGAGGCCTCCGCCTCGTCGGAGAGGACGACGGTCGGCGCCTCGCCGGTGATCTGCGCGAGGATCTCGGCGTAGGCGCGTGCGGCGGTCTGGTCGGTCGCGATGACCAGGCCGCCGGCGTCCGGGATCTGCTCGCGCACCTCGCTCAGCCGCCGATCGGCCGAGCGCAGCACCGCGGGGATCCACTCCCCGGCGGGATCGAGCGCCGTGCGCCACGCCTGCGCGGTGATGTCCTTCGTGTTGTCCTGGCCGAGATGCGCCTCCATCTCGTCGCCGGTCCTGGTGCGCCACCGCATGTGACCGGCGTAGACGAGGAACAGCACCGGCCGCACGACGCCGTCCTCGAGGGCGCGCCGGTAGCCGTAGGCGTAGTCGGTGCGCGAGACGCGGATCCCCTCGGCATCGGGGTGGTACTCGACGAACGGGATCGGCGCGGTGTCGCTGCGGAAGGGCGTGCCGGACAGCTGCAGCCGGCGGGTCGCGCGCGCGTACGCCTCGCGCAGCGCATCGCCCCAGCTGCGCGCATCGCCGCCGTGGTGCACCTCGTCGAGGATCACGAGCGTCCGGGCGTCGAGCACCAGATCGCGGTGCACGGAGGCCTTCACCGCCACCTGCGCGTAGGTCACGGCGACCCCGTGGTACTGGCGCGAGGGTCGGGAGTGCCGGTTGCTGAAGCGCGGATCGAGGCGGATGCCGACGCGGGAGGCGGCATCGGCCCACTGGGTCTTCAGATGCTCCGTCGGCGCGACGACCACCAGGCGGTCGACGACGCGCCGCCGGAGCAGCTCGCTGGCCAGACGCAGTGCGAACGTGGTCTTGCCGGCGCCGGGCGTGGCGGCCGCGAGGAAGTCGCGCGGACCCCTGCCGGGGCCCTCGGGGCCGTCGAGCGAGAAGTACAGGTCGAGTGCCTCGGCCTGCCAGGCGCGCAGACGCTGCGCGGTGCCCCACGGGGCGCGCTGCGGGTACGACGGCGAGAGGTGCTCGGCCGCGAAGCCGCCGATGTGCTCGGACTCCGAGGGGGGAGCTGCCTCGTCCACGCCCACCTCCGATCCACACGCGTGAGAGTCCACGATAGGCGAACCCGCCGACATCCGGGGTTAGCCTGAGGACGAGGAGGCGGTATGAGCCCGGAGCCGGAGGACCCCCGTCGGACGCCGTTCGTCGAGAATGCGGAGCATCACCCGTGGCGGCGGTTCGTCGCGCTCGGCGACTCGTTCACGGAGGGCATCGGCGACCCCTCGCCCGAGTCCCCGGGCGGGAACCGCGGATGGGCCGATCGCGTCGCCGACGTGCTCGCCGCCGGCGTGGACGACTTCGCGTACGCGAACCTCGCGGTGCGCGGCAAGCTCATCGCCCAGATCGTCGCCGACCAGGTCGAGCCGGCGCTCGCGCTCAGACCCGACCTCATCACGTTCTGCGCCGGCGGCAACGACGTCATCCGCCCCGGCACCGACCCGGACGAGATCGCCGCGCAGTTCGAGGACGCCATCATCCGGCTCAGCTCCGACGGCGCGACCATCGTCGTGTTCACCGGCATCGACGTGGGATTCGCGCCGGTGTTCCGCACGTTCCGCGGCAAGGTCGCGATCTACAACGAGAACGTGCGGGCGATCGCGGAGAGGTACGACTGCATCGTGGCGGACCAGTGGGCTCTCAAGGAGATCCAGGATCCCCGCTTCTTCGCCGACGACCGGCTGCACCTCAACGCGCTCGGCCACCACGAGGTGGCGCGCATGGTGCTGCGCGCGCTCAACGTCCCGAACGATCTGACGCCGATGCAGCCGGAGCCGCTCCCCCGGCTCACCTGGCGCCAGGCGCGCGCGGGCGACCTCGTGTGGGCACGTGCCCACCTCGTGCCGTGGGTGCTGCGGCGACTGCGCCACCAGTCCTCCGGCGACGACGTGACGGCGAAGCGCCCGGACGCGGCGCCCGTGGCCGTGGAGGCCGATCAGGGGTGATCGGCGGGCGGATGCTGCAATGCCCACAGGGCGACGGATGCGGCGGCGGCCACGTTGAGCGAGTCCACATCGCCCGCCATCGGGATCGTCACCACGCTGTCGGCCGCCGCCAGCGCCGCCCGGCTCAGCCCGTCGCCCTCGGCGCCGAGCGCGAGGGCGACCCGCTCGGGACGGGCCGTCGCGAACGCGTCGAGCGCGACCGCGTCGTCCCGCAGCGCGAGCGCCGCGAGGTGGAACCCGGCGTCCCGCAGCAGCGGTGACGCCTGCGGCCACGACGGCAGCCGCGTCCACGGCACCTGGAACACCGTGCCCATGCTGACCCGCACGCTGCGCCGGTACAGCGGGTCGGCGCACCGTTCGCCGACGAGGACGGCGTCGGCGCCGAGCCCTGCGGCGGCACGGAAGATCGCGCCGACGTTCGTGTGGTCGACGAGGTCCTCGAGCACGACGACGGTGCGCGCCTCGCGCAGGATGCCCGCCGCGTCCGGCGCCGGCGGCCGGTGCATCGCCGCGAGGGCGCCGCGGTGCACCGCATAGCCGGTGAGCTGCTCGGCGACCGCTGCCGGGACGACGTAGACGGGGGCGTCGCCGGCGAGGGACGCGGCATCGTCGAGCCATCTCTCCTGCACCAGCAGCGACCTCGGCCGGTGCCCGGCGGCGACCGCACGGGCGATGACCTTCGCCGACTCGGCGATGTACAGCCCGCCGGCCGGCTCGAGCAGCCGGCGCAGGCCGACGTCCGTCAGGTCGCGGTAGTCGACGAGTCGCGCATCGGCGGCGTCCTCGATCCGTTCGATCCGCATCCCTCCACTCAACCATCTCCCGCGCGACGAAACATGCCGGAAAAGGGAGCGGCGTACGCTCGACGCGAGGTGATCCCGTGCCCGTCGTGTCTCAGCTGGACCCGCAGACCAGCGCTCTGGTCGGCCGGGCCGTCGACGCGCTCGCAGGCCGTCGCATCGCCGTGCTGACCGGTGCCGGCGTCTCGACCGACTCCGGCATCCCCGACTACCGCGGCAAGGGCTCACCGGCACGCACCCCGATGACGGTGCAGCAGTTCCTCGCGAGCGAGTCCTCCCGCCGGCGCTACTGGGTGGGCAGCCACCTGGGCTGGCAGCGCTTCGCCGCCGCCGACCCGAACGAGGGGCACGAGGCGATCGCGGCGCTGGAGCGCGATGAGATCGCGACCGGCGTGGTCACGCAGAACGTCGACGGCCTGCACGTGCGCGCCGGCAGCCGGCGGGTCGTCGAGCTGCACGGGACGATGCGCCGTGTCGTGTGCCTGCAGTGCGGGCAGGTGTTCGACCGCCGCGACCTCGCAGCGCGCGTGGAGAGCGACAACCCCTGGCTGCGCACCGATGTCGATCTGCCGCTGGGGCCCGACGGCGACGTCGCGGCCGAGGTCGTCGGCGAGTTCGTGGTGCCCGCGTGCAGCGTCTGCGACGGCATGCTCAAGCCCGACGTGGTGTTCTTCGGCGAGTTCATCCCGGCCGAGAAGTTCCGTGAGGCCGAGCAGATCCTTCGGGCCGCGGACGCGCTCGTCGTCGCCGGGTCCTCCCTCGTCGTCAACTCCGGGGTGCGACTGGTCGAGCGGGCCCGGCGGCGACGGCTTCCGGTGGTCATCGTCAACCGGGGGCAGACCCGCGCCGACGGCCGCGCCACGGTGAAGATCGACGCCGGCACCAGCGACGTCCTGGGAGCGTTCGCAGAATCACTGCCCGCTCTCCGGTGAGAATGGTCGTATGACCCGCCTCCTGCTGATCCGTCACGGCGAGACCGACTGGAACCGCGACCGCAGGATCCAGGGCGTCACCGACATCCCGCTCAACGACACCGGACGCCGTCAGGCCGCCCAGACCGCGGCGCTGCTGCGAACGATCCTGCCGGTCGGCATCCCCGCGACCGTCGTCGCCAGCGACCTGCTGCGCGCGCAGGAGACCGCGGCGATCATCGCCCGCGAGCTCGGGCTCGACGAGCCGGTGCTCTCGCCCCTGCTGCGCGAGCGCGCGTACGGCGAGGGCGAAGGCCTCGACGTGACCGAGTTCATGGCCCGCTTCGGGGGGCACACCACCGAGGTCCCGGGCGCGGAGTCGCCCGTCGCGCTGCGCGTGCGGGCGATCGAGGGGCTGCGACGGGCGATCGCCCAGTCGCGCCGTCGCACCGGCACCGCGCAGGCGGCGCTGATCGCCGTGGCGCACGGCGCTCTCATCCGCGAGGTCGTCGCGCACGCGAGCGGCGGCGACTTCCCCGCGCCCGGACAGCGTCTGATCAACGGCTCGGTGCACGAGTTCCTCGTCGAGCGGGACCGGATGCGGCTGCTCTCCTTCAGCGCGGCGTGACCGCCGGCGTCACGCCACGAACCGGGCGATCGCCTCGGCGGCCTGGCGCGGCGTCTCGTAGTGGATCAGATGGCCGACGTCGGCGATCTCCACGAGCTCCGCGTCCGGGAACAGCGTCCGCAGCGTGCGCTCCGCCTCGATCGGGGTGATGTCGTCGCGCTGCGCGGCGACCAGCAGCACCGGCACGCCGATGCGGGGGGCGAACTCGCGCACGTCGTGCGAGACGGACGCCATGAACGCGTCCAGCAGCACGTCCCGGTCGGCGAACCCGGAGAAGTACGCGTCGTGCTGCGCATGCACGAAGCGGCGCAGCTGCGGGTCGCGGGTCTTGGCCATCGACGCGCTCATGGCCCGCACGATGAGCGGGTTGCGCAGCAGCGACTCCCCCGCCCGGCGCGGCAGCGACGCGGCCGCCCGGTAGTACGCCACCGCGAGCCGGGTGAGGATGCCGCGCGGCCCCTCCAGCGCGGGCGCGCCGATCGGGTTGACCAGGACCAGACGCGGAGTGACCAGCCCGCCGGCGACGGCGGCGGCTGCGACGATCGACCCGAACGAGTGCCCGACGACGACGGCGCCGGGCGCCACCCTCGTCGCGAACCGGGTCAGCCAGCGCGCGTAGACGTCCAGGTCGTGCACCGCGTCCGGCAGCGGGCCGCTCTCGCCGAATCCCGGCAGATCGGGCGAGACGACGCGGATGCCGGGCAGGTAGGCCACGACCGGCTCGAGCCCGTGGTGGTCCCCGCGGAAGCCGTGCACGAGCAGCAGCGTCGTGTCGGCGTCGTCGGGCCCGTAGACCCAGTAGGCGGCGTTCCCGCCGTCGACCTCGACCGTGTGCCGCGACACCGGCGTGGCTGCCAGGCGTTCGGCGTACGCGGCGGGGATGAGCACCCGTCGAGTCTACGGCGGCGAGCCGGACCGGCCGTGTCCCCGGCCGCCGCTACCGTGGCGGCATGAGCACCCCGGCATCCGTCTCCCGTTCGCTCTCCGCCGTCGCATGGGCACGGCAGATCGGCGTGTTCGACCTTGAGACGACGGGTGTCGATGTGGTGCACGACCGCATCGTGACCGCCCACGTCGGGCTGCTCGCCGCCGACGGCACGGTGCTGCGCCGCGGCGACTGGCTCGCCGACCCCGGCGTGGAGATCCCCGCGGCGGCGACCGCGGTGCACGGCGTGACCACGGCGCGGGCGCAGGCCGACGGCCGGCCGGCGCGCGAGGTCGTGGCCGAGGTGGTCGCGGCGCTGCGCAGCCTGTTCGGCGCCGGCGTCCCGGTGGTCGCCTACAACGCGCCCTACGACTTCTCCCTTCTCAAGCACGAGGCGCTCCGTCACGGCGTGGCGCCGATCACCGCGCCCGGCCCCGTCGTCGACCCGCTCGTGATCGACAAGGCCGTCGACCGCTACCGGAAGGGCAAGCGCACGCTCGAGGCCGTGGCCGCCCACTACGCGGTCGACCTGATCGGCGCGCACGACGCATGCGCGGATGCGGTCGCCGCCGGTCGGGTCGCGCAGGCGATCGCCGCCCGTCACGCCCGCACCCTGCCGGCGGAGGCGCACACGCTGCACGATGCGCAGATCGGGTGGGCGCGCGACCAGGCCGAGAGCCTCACCGAGTACTTCGTGCGCATCGGGCGCATCGACCCGGTGGTCGACGGCAGCTGGCCGATCCGCTGACGGCACGGACGGCGAAGGCCCCGCCGATCGGCGGGGCCTTCGTGGCGTACGGCTTACTTGCTGCCGCCGCCGAAGTTCTTGAAGCGCTGGTTGAACTTCTCGACACGACCGGCCGAGTCCATGATGCGCTGCTTGCCCGTGTAGAACGGGTGCGACGCCGACGAGATCTCGACGTCGATGACCGGGTACTCGACGCCGTCGAGCTCGATCGTCTTGTCGCTGGTCACCGTCGAGCGGGTGAGGAAGGTCTCGCCCGAGCCCAGGTCGCGGAACACGACGGCGTGGTAGTCGGGGTGGATGTCAGTCTTCATGAGGAGTCCTTAGTGGGGATGGCGTCCCTGCCGAGAACCAGGGACCAAGTCCGCGGTGCGCGAATGCACCAACGAGCGATCCTATCAGCCCTGGGCGCGCGCCGCGAACCGGCCGCCGTCGGCGGTCAGCACGATCGGCAGGCCGAACGTGGCCGTCAGGTTCTCGGCGGTCAGCGTCTCGCCGATCGGCCCGGCCGCGACGACGGCGCCGTCCCGCAGCAGCAGCACGTGGGTGAAGCCGACCGGGATCTCCTCGACGTGGTGCGTGACCATCACCATGGCGGGAGTCGTCGGCGCCAGCGCGTACTGCCCGAGCAGGGTCAGCAGCTCCTCGCGGGAACCGAGGTCGAGGCTCGCCGTGGGCTCGTCCAGGAGCAGCAGCTCCGGATCGGTCATCACGGCACGCGCGATCTGCACCCGCTTCTGCTCGCCGTCCGAGAGCGTGCCGAACAGGCGGTCGGCGAGGTGGTCGAGCTTCCACTCCGCGAGCACGCGCAGCGCGCGGCGCTCGTCGATGCGGTCGTACTGCTCGTGCCAGCGCCCGAGCACGGCCAGCGCGGCGGTGAGCACGACGTCGAGCACGGTCTCGTCGCCGGGGATGCGACGGGCCATGGCCGAGGAGGCGATGCCGATGCGCGGGCGCAGGTCGAACACGTCGGTGCGGCCGAGTCGTTCGCCGAGCACCGCCACCGTGCCGGAGGTCGGATGGTCCAGGGTGGCGGCGAGCTGGAGCAGGGTCGTCTTGCCGGCGCCGTTGGGGCCGAGGACGACCCAGCGCTCGTCGCCCGCGACCCGCCAGTCCACGTGCGAGACGATGTCCCGGGCGTTGCGGCGGACGACGACGTCGGACAGTTCGAGCACCTCGGGCATGGCATCCAGCCTAGAGCGTGTCTCCCCGTCCTCACGCCGACGAGGCGGCGCTCACGCGTTCCGCACGGCGCGGTAGAGCTCCTCGGTCTGGGCGGCGATGCTGGCCCAGCTGAACTCCGATGCGGCCCGCTCGCGTCCGGCGCGGCCGTACGCCGCCGCCCGCTCCGCGTCGGTCGCGACCTCGGTGAGCACCCGCGCGAGATCCGCGACGAACCGGTCGGGGTCGACGGGCGTGCCGGTGCCGTCCTGCACCTGGTCGATGGGCACGATCCGGCCGGTGACGCCGTCGACGACGACCTCCGGGATGCCGCCGGTGCCGGTGCCGACCACCGCGGCGCCGCAGGCCATCGCCTCGAGGTTGACGATGCCGAGCGGCTCGTACACGGACGGGCACACGAACGTGGTCGCGGCGGTGAGGATCGCGCACAGCTCGTGCCGGGGCAGCATCCGTTCGATCCAGACGACGCCGTCCCGTGTCTCCTGCAGCTCGTGGACGAGGCCCTCGACCTCGGCGAGGATCTCGGGGGTGTCCGGCGCTCCGGCGCACAGCACGAGCTGCACCTCGGGCGGGAGCAGCCCGGCCGCGCGCAGCAGATACGGCAGGCCCTTCTGCCGGGTGATCCGGCCGACGAACACGACGGAGGGACGAGCGGGGTCGATGCCGTGCGCGGCGAGCACGTCCGGATCCTCGACGGGGTGCCAGGCGTCGACGTCGATGCCGTTGTAGATCACATGCACCCTGGCGGGGTCCAGTGCCGGGTAGCTGCGCAGGATGTCGGCGCGCATGCCGCCGGACACGGCGATCACCGCGGCGGCCCCCTCGTACGCGGTCTTCTCGATGAAGCTGGAGACGGCGTACCCGCCGCCGAGCTGCTCGGCCTTCCACGGCCGGAGCGGTTCCAGGCTGTGCGCGCTGACCACGTGCGGGATGCCGTGCAGCAGCGAGGCGACGTGCCCGGCGAAGTTCGCGTACCAGGTGTGGCTGTGCACGAGATCGGCCCCGGCGACGTCGGTGACGATCTCGAGGTCGGTGCCGAGGGTCTGGATCGCCGCGTTCGCGTGGGCCAGCTCCGCCGGCGTGCGGTAGGAGCTCGTGCCGGGCTCGTCACGCGGTGCGCCGAAGGCGTGGACCCTCACCTCGATGCGCTCACGGAGGGCTTTCACGAGCTCGGCCACGTGGACGCCGGCGCCGCCGTAGACCTCCGGAGGGTATTCCTTCGTGATGATGTCGACGCGCATGTCAAGGACGCTAGTACAGGCGGTGAGCCCGGCATAGTGTGGTGCCATGCCGGGTACACCCAAGATCTTCGGGATCATCCTCGCCGGGGGCGAGGGCAAGCGACTCATGCCGCTGACGGCCGACCGGGCCAAACCCGCGGTGCCGTTCGGCGGCCAGTACCGGCTCATCGATTTCGCGATCTCGAACCTCATCAACTCGGGGCTGCGGCAGATCGTGGTGCTGACCCAGTACAAGTCGCACAGCCTCGACCGGCACATCTCGCAGACCTGGCGGATGTCGGCGCTGCTGGACTCGTACGTGACCTCGGTGCCGGCGCAGCAGCGTCTCGGCAAGCGCTGGTTCTCGGGCTCCGCCGACGCGATCCTGCAGAGCCTCAACCTCATCAACGACGAGAAGCCCGACATCGTCGTCGTGGTCGGCGCCGACCACGTGTACCGGATGGACTTCCAGCAGATGCTCGCGGCGCACATCGAGTCGGGTGCGCGCGCGACCGTGGCCGGCATCCGTCAGCCGCGGGCGCTGGCCGACCAGTTCGGCGTGATCGACGTCGAGGCCGACGACCCCACCCGCATCCGGGAGTTCCTCGAGAAGCCGAAGGACGCGGTGGGCCTCGCCGACTCCCCCGACGAGGTGCTGGCCTCGATGGGCAACTACATCTTCGACACCCAGGCCCTCATCGAGGCGGTCGAGGCGGACGGCGAGCTGCCCGGATCCAACCACGACATGGGCGGCGACATCGTCCCCTACTTCGTGCGGCGCGGCGAGGCCGGGGTCTACGACATGAAGCGCAACGACGTGCCGGGCTCCAACGACAGGGACCGGTCGTACTGGCGCGACGTGGGCACGATCGACTCGTTCTTCGACGCGCACATGGACCTGATCTCGACGCTGCCGGTGTTCAACCTCTACAACATGCAGTGGCCGATCCACTCGCAGCTCGTGAACTCGCCGCCGGCGAAGTTCGTGCGGGACGCGGTCGGGCGCATCGGGAACACGATCGACTCGATCGTCTCGCTCGGGTCGGTGCTCTCCGGCACGCATCTCGAACGATCCGTCGTGGGCCCGTGGACGCTCGCAGGCGGCGGCTCGACCGTGACCGACTCGGTGCTGTTCGACCGGGTGCGCATCGGCGCGGGGGCCCGCATCCATCGCGCGATCATCGACAAGAACGTGGTGCTCGTCGACGGCGCGACGGTGGGCGTCGACCGCGAACGCGACCTCGCGCGCGGGTTCACGGTGACCGACTCGGGCATCACCGTGGTCGGCAAGAACGTGCGCGTCGAGGTCTGAGGCCCCGGGTCAGACGCCGACGCGCTCGAACGCGTCGAGACTGATGCCGCGGTCCACGATCAGACGTGCCCACTCCCGTGCCGAGTGCAGGCTGTGGTCGCGGTAGTTGCCGCAGCTGAACGCGTCGGTGCCCGGGACGTCCTCCCATTCGACGTCCTCGGCGATCGCGCGGAGGCTGTCGCGCACCGCGGGGACGACGTCGGCGACGGCGGGCTCGCCCCACATGATGAGGTGGAACCCGGTGCGGCAGCCGAACGGCGAGATGTCGATGACGCCGTCGATGCGGTCGCGCAGCAGGCTCGCCAGCAGGTGCTCGATCGTGTGGAGCCCCGCGGTGGGGATCTCGCCCTCGTTGGGCTGCACGAACCGCACGTCGAAGTTCGAGATCGCGTCGCCCTTCGGTCCGTGCTCGACGCCGATGAGGCGCACGTACGGCGCCTGGACGGCGGTGTGATCCAGGGTGAAGCTCTCGACGTCGGCCATGGCGGCTCCTTCCGTGCCGGGGTGCCTCCATTCTCCCCGGGGTTCGGGTCGCCGGTAGCCTTCATGACGTGATTGCGCCTGCCCGGTTCCTCGTCGTCCTGGACGCCGACTCCACGCTCATCCGCAACGAGGTGATCGAGCTGATCGCCGACGAGGCCGGCCGCGGCGCCGAGGTCGCGGCGGCGACGGAGGCGGCGATGCGCGGCGAGGTCGACTTCGCGACCAGCCTGCGCTCGCGCGTCGAGGCGCTGCGGGGCGTCCCGGCGACGGCGTTCGCCCGCGTGCTCTCGCGGATCGAGCCCACCCCCGGTGTGCACGAGCTCGTCGCCGCGGTGCACGAGCGCGCTGGCCTGGTGGCGGTCGTCTCCGGCGGCTTCCACGAGATCCTCGACACGGTGGCGCCGTCGCTGGGGGTCGACATGTGGCGCGCCAACCGGCTCGTCGCATCGGACGGCGTCCTGACCGGCGAGGTCGACGGGGAGATCGTGGATGCCGCGGGCAAGGCGCGGGCGCTGCGCGAATGGGCCGGTGGCCACGGGATCCCGGCCGCCGCCACGGTCGCGATCGGTGACGGCGCGAACGACCTGCTGATGATGCGCGCGGCCGCGCTCGGACTCGCCTTCAACGCGAAGCCTGCGGTGCGTGCGCAGGCCGACCTCGTGATCGGCGACGTCGACCTGTCGCAGGTGATCCCGCTGCTCCCCTAGCGGCTCAGCCGGTGCCGGTGCGGCGCACGGGCGTGAGCCCGGAGCGCACCGTGCGATGGATGAGCACGTGTCCCCGACGCAGCGTCACGCGCACCCACCCCGGCGCCTCCCGCACCAGGGCGGTCTCCTCACCGTGGATGAAGCCCAGGGTCGTGGCGGCGAAGGCGACGGCGCGCGGCAGCCCGTGGAGCTGGTGGTCCTCCTCGCCCCAGACGCGCCCGCGCACGACGCGGACGAGGTCTTCGCCCGCGTCGGCCGGCAGCGCGTGCGCGACAGCGGACATGCCCCACTGGGCGCGGGCGGCCAGGACGGACGCGGGGATCTCGCCGCGCGGCTCCCACCCGCGTCGCGGCGGGGCGATGCCGGCCCAGGGCGCCGAGACGGCGGTCTCCGGCAGGGCGAGCGCGAGGGGGTCGTCGGTGGCGGCGAGCCCCGGAGCCGTCACGACCAGGTCGCACTCGAGCTCGGGATCGACCGGCAGGGTGCGCAGCGCGAGCACGGTCGGGACCTCGTCGAGCAGCGTTCGCGGCGCGAGGGCCGCCGTCGACATGACCAGCGTCCCCGTCGCCGCGCGCAGGCGCACCGCCGCGTCGGCGCCGAG
>NZ_JASGEL010000063.1:0-2785 GCF_047606385.1 Microbacterium sp. | reverse complement strand
CCGGCGCGGCGGCGAAGCGCGCCAGCAGGTCGGCGTCCGGCTGTGCGCGGCGCACCGCGATGGCGCCGTCGCGGGCCTGGAGCGGGTCGCCGGTCACGTCCCGGGCGAGCAGGGAAGAGGTGCCCAGCCCGCAGTCGTGGTCCAGGTCGGGCAGGGACGCCGCCAACGCGAGCCCCATGCCGAGCCCGACCGACGTGTCCAGCGCACTGGAGACGATCGCCGGAACGCCCGCCTGCGCGACGATCTCGAGCGCGCGGCGCACGCCGCCCAGCGGCGCGGCCTTGACGACGACCAGGTCGGCGGCGCCCGCACGGACCACCCGCACCGGGTCGTCGGCCTTGCGCACGCTCTCGTCCGCCGCGATCGGGATGCCGAAGTGGCCGATCCGTTCCCGCAGGTCGATCAGCTCTGGCACGCTCGCACAGGGCTGCTCGACGTACTCCAGATCGAACTCGGACAGCGCCCGCACGGCGTGGTCGGCCTCGTCGAGGTTCCAGCCGCCGTTCGCGTCCACGCGGATCCGGCCCTCCGCCCCCATGACGGCCCGCACCGCGCGCACCCGGGCCACGTCCTCGGCGAGGCTCTGCCCGCGCTCGGCGACCTTCACCTTCGCGGTGCGGCAGCCGTGGAACCGGTCGATCACCCCGGCGACCTCGCCCGCGGTGACCGCGGGCACCGTCGCATTGACCGGGATCGATCCGCGCACCGGATGCGGCTGCGGCATCCATCCGAAGTCGATCGCCGCGGCGAGCCACGTCGCGGCCTCGGCATCCTCGTACTCGGTGAACGGCGAGAACTCGCTCCATCCCTCGGGACCGTCGAGCAGCAGCGCCTCACGCACCTCGATGCCGCGGAACCGGGTGTGCAGGGGGAGGGCGACCACGTGCGCCGCGGCGCGCAGCTCGTCGAGGGGCGGCAGGCTCATGGCTCCATCCTGCCGCGGCGGCGCGCGTGTGGAGCTGCGGCCGGCGTCGTTGTCGAGGAGATTCTCGAAACTGAGGAGGATGCCGGGAATATTCCTCCTCAGGATGCGGGATCTCCTCAGAATCGCGGATGCCGTAGCCGCTCTGCCGCCCGCGCCACGAGCGGGCCCCGAAGGCGGCGAGACTGGGCCGTCACCCGTTCGACCTCGGCGGGGTCGGCGTCGGGCCTGCGCGGCGAACCGGCGTCGAACGGCGGCTGCGGATCGTATTCGAGCGCCAGCTGCGCCCGCCGCGCCGTGTCGGCGTCGAAGAGCTCGGCGGCGAGGGTCAGTGCGAAGTCGATCCCGCTGGTGACTCCCGCTCCGGTGACGATGCGACCGTCGATGACGACGCGCTCGGCGACCGGGACCGCGCCGAGATCGGCCAGCATGTCGAGCGAGCCCCAGTGGCTGGTGGCGCGGCGGCCGGCGAGCAGGCCCGCCGCGGCGAGCGCGAAGGAGCCGGTGCACACGCTCGTGACGTAGCGTGCGTCGACGGCCTGCCGGCGCAGGAAGCCGAGGGCCGTCTCGTCCTCGAACAGCTCGAACGCCCCCTGCCCGCCCGGGACGAACAGCACGTCGGCCTGTGGCGCGTCGGCGAGCGTCGTGGTGGGCAGGATCGAGAACCCGGCATCGGTGGGCACCGGCTCGATCCGATGCCAGGCCAGGTGGAGCTCGGCATCCGGGAGCCGTGAGAACACCTGGGCCGGCCCGGTCAGGTCGAGCTGGGTGACGTTGGGGAACAGCAGCGCGACGAAACGGATCGACATGGCCTCACCCTACGGGCGGCGGGTTGCGTCGCGTGCGCGTAACTAGGCTGGAGTCCATGAGCGTGTCCGAGATCTTCGACCCCGCCGAGTGGACCCTCGCCCCCGGCGCGGAGACGTACACGGACATCACCGCGCACGTCACCCACGACGGCCGCGTCGCTCGCATCGCGTTCGACCGGCCGGAGGTGCGCAACGCGTTCCGGCCGCACACGGTCGACGAGCTGTACCGCGCGCTCGAGAACGCGCGGCAGGACCCGCGCATCGGCGTCGTGCTGCTGACCGGCAACGGCCCCAGCCCCAAGGACGGCGGCTGGGCGTTCTGCTCCGGCGGCGACCAGCGCATCCGCGGCCGCGACGGGTACCGGTACGAGGACGGGACCGCGTCGACGGGACGGCTGCACGTCCTCGAGGTGCAGCGGCTCATCCGCTTCATGCCGAAGGTCGTGATCGCCGTGGTGCCGGGGTGGGCGGCCGGGGGCGGGCACTCGCTGCACGTGGTGTGCGACCTGTCGCTCGCCAGCGCCGAGCACGGCCGCTTCAAGCAGACGGACGCCGACGTCGGCTCGTTCGACGCCGGCTACGGCAGCGCGTACATGGCGCGCCAGGTCGGGCAGAAGCTCGCGCGCGAGGTGTTCTTCCTCGCCGAGGAGTACTCGGCCCAGCGCGCCTACGAGATGGGCGCCGTCAACCGGGTCGTCCCGCACGCCGAGCTCGAGCGGGAGGCGCTGGCGATGGCCCGCACGATCCTCACCAAGAGCCCGACCGCGATCCGGATGCTCAAGTTCGCCTTCAACGCCGTCGACGACGGGCTGGTGGGCCAGCAGGTGTTCGCCGGCGAGGCGACCCGCCTGGCCTACGGCACCGAGGAGGCCGTGGAGGGCCGCGACGCGTTCCTGCAGAAGCGCGAGCCCGACTGGTCCTCCTTCCCCTACCACTTCTGACCTGGGGAGAGGGGAGCGATGAGGGCGGTCGCGCCGGAGGGGACGGGGGCGCGGGACGTGCTGCGCGCGGTGCGCGCGGCGGTCGAGGGCGCGGGGCCGGCGGTGCTGCTGGG
>NZ_JASGEL010000062.1:0-82203 GCF_047606385.1 Microbacterium sp. | reverse complement strand
CGCCGGGCGCCGGAGGTGCTGGCCGGCGTGCGAGCCGACGCGGCGCGGCTGCGCGACCGCATCCCCGCCGCCCGCGACATCGTCGCCCGCCTGTCGGGTCGTTACACGGCCGGTGCGCTGCGTCAGGTCGCGGACGGGCCGGACGAGGTCGAACAGGTGCTCGCCTTCGCCGAGCACAGTGCGGACGTCTCCGCCCGGCGGCGCGAAGGCGGTCGCGGCGAGGAGGCGAACCTCGCGCTGGAGGCCGCGACCGAGTCGGTGCGGCGGGCCGAGTCGATGCTGGACGCCGTCGAGGACTTCGAGATCGAGGCGCTGCGCGCCGAGTCGACGCTCGCCGACGTCGTCGCGGACTCCCGCGGGGACCTCGTCGCGGTGCGCGACGCGCCGCGCACCCCCGAGGTGACCGAGGCGGCGACCCGTCTGGCGGAGGCGCTGGCGGCGCTGCCGGCCGCCGGCGCGCTGACCGACCCGTTCGCGGACCTGTCGCGGCTGCGTGAGGCCAACACGGCCCTGGACGCCGCGGTCGCGAAAGCGCGTGCCCGCGCCGAGCGCCCGCTGCCCACGCCGGAGCAGGTCCGCCACGCCGTCGACGACGCCGATCACCAGATCGCCGTCGCGAGAGGTCTCATCGAGGGCCATCGCGGCTGGATCGGCGCGGACGCCCGCACCCGGCTGGCCGAGGCGCAGCGCACCCGGGGCGAGATCGCGGCGCTTGGCGACGAGGAGGAGTCCCGTGAGGCGGCGCTGCCGATGGCCCGTCGCGCCGGTCAGCTGGCACGGGAGGCGCTCGAGCTGGCCCAGCGCGACATCGACTCCTCCCGTCCGCCGCGCGACGACGGATGGGGCCGCGGACGCCGCGGCCCCGGCGGGGGCGACATCATGGGCGGCCTCATCGGCGGCGCGATCCTCGGCGGCCTCCTCGGCGACATCTTCGACTGACCGCTGCCCCGGCCCGGCGCAGACCGCGAGACCGCATCTGCGCGCCGAGACCGTGGGTGGATCCCACGGTCTCGGCGGCCAGATGCGGTCTCGCGGTCGAGGGGTCGCGCGGCGGCGGGCTACGACACCAGCGCGGCGGCGGGCTGCGCGAGCGTCGCGAGCGCGATCACGCCGTAGTCCCAGCCCTTGCGGCGGTAGACGACGCTCGGGTGGTCGGTGCGGGCGTCGATGAAGAGGAAGAAGTCGTGTCCGACCAGCTCCATGCGGTCGACGGCGTCCTCGACGCTCATCCACTCCGCCTCGAAGCTCTTGGTGCGGATGACGACGGGCGTGTACTCGGCTTCCTCGTCGTCCGCGATCACGGGAACCGCGCCGGTCGCGACGGCCTCCAGCGTGTCGACGGATGCCGGCTGCACGTCGATGCCGGCCAGCTCGCCGGTGCCCTTCGCGAAGTGGGCCTTGCGCGGATGGTTGCGGGCGTCGACGCGCTTCTCCTTCGCGCGCCGGATCTGCTCGCACAGCTTGTCGACGGCCAGGTCGAGGGAGGTGAACTTGTCGCCGTCGACCGCCTCGGCCCGCACGACCGGCAGCCCCTTGCCGGTGAGGGTGAGCTCGACGGTCGAGTCCTCCATGCGGCCGTTGTGATAGGCGCGATGGGTGACCTTCACATCGAGCTTCTCGGCACGCGGCGCGATGTTCTCGATGCGGGCGGACTTCTCTTCGACCACGGTGCGGAAACGATCGGTGATGCCGACCCCCACGCCGACGATGCTGGTGTCCATCCTTGACCTCCTGTTCCGGGCCGCCCGGCTCAGGGCGGACCATGTCGCCTCGGTGCCCCCACCGTAGCCCGCACCGCGCCCGGTGTCACGGACCGATCCACGGGATGACGAATGCGTTCGCTATGAGCGCCTGGCGCGCCGCGCCGTGGCCGCGACGGTGATCGCCGCGACCGGCTCGGCACCCGCCGCCCGCAGCGCGCGGATCGCCTCGGCGAGGGTCGCGCCGGTGGTCACGACGTCGTCGACGACCACGACGCGACGTCCCGCGGCAGCCGGCCTGGCCGTCATGCTGCCCGCGACGTTCGCCGCCCGCTCGGCCCGCCGCAGGCCGCGCTGGTCCCCGGTGGCACGCACGACGACGAGCAGGTCGGACGCCGGCAGCCCCGCCCGCTTCAGCAGCAGGTCGACGACCCGGTACCCGCGCCGGCGCATCGCCGGACGCGAGGTGGGCACCGGCACGTACAGCACCGGGCCGACGCCCGCCGCCGCCGCGGACGCCCGCAGCGCCTGCCCCAGCGGGCGGGCGAGGGCGGTGCGACCGTCCTGCTTCAACGTCCTCAGCGCTCGCGCGACGACACCGTCGTACCCCAGGGCGCTGTGCACCGGGATGCCGCCGGCGAGCGCACGGACCACGGGCCGCGGACGCAGCTCCGCCCGGCACCGCTCGCACAGCGCCGTGTCGGGCGCGCCGCAGCCGGCGCAGTCGACCGGCAGCAGGAAGGCTGCGGCATCCGCCGCCGCGTCGCGCCAGAACCGCCTCCACTCGCCCACCCGCCCAGGGTGGCGCGCGACGTGCCCGGCCCCGGACGCTCCGGCGATCCGGTGGACAACCGCTCCGCCGCGCGCACCTGGGGAGGAGAGGTCAGCCGGGGCTGCCCTGCTGCACGGCGAGCACTGTGACGCCGCTGGCGACCTCCACCCAGGTGGACGACCTGCGCATGTAGAGCGACCCGTCCGCGCCCAGCAGACGCACGCTGTCCGCGCTGTTGGCACCCGCCAGCGACACCGCGGAGACCGGCACCGAGAGCGTGTCGCTCGCCCCTCCCACGGGGGCGTCGAGGAACGTGCTGGTCGTTCCCGCCGAGACCACGCCCACCGATGCGTCGTCGAGCCACCCGACGTCCACGCCGCCGTACGGCAGCTGCGCGAGCACCACCGGCTCGCCCAGCGCCGTCGGCGTGCCCTCCGCGTCGCGGATGACGCCCGCCACCGCCAGCACCGTCGTCGAGCCGTACGAGAGCACCGCCGCCATCCGGGTGCCGTCGCGGGACACCTGCATCGAGCTGATGGCGGTCACGCCGCTCCACGCCCCCGTGATGGCGATCGTGGTGCCGGAGCTCGTGACCGCCTGCACCGCGGAGGGCGAGCCGGAGGGGACGGACCAGATGACCCCGGATGGATCGATCGTCGGGGCCAGGACGCCGGCGCGCGCGTCGACCACGCTCGTCGACCCGTCGGCGAGCACACGCACCACGCTGCCGCCCGCGAGCACCGCCGCGCTCTGCAGATCGGCCGCCGTCTGGATCGCCGAGGGCTCCAGCGCGACGATCGCGTCGGAGAGCCCCGTGATCGTGGTCAGCGTGCCCGAGGAGAGGAACCCGAACCCGGCGGCGGTGAGCACCAGCGGCCGGGTCGCGTCGACCTTCGTGGAGGCCGTGGTCACGGTCGCGGCGTTGATGGTCGAGCCGTCCACGAGCATCTGCACGCTCGTCACGCCGGCCGTCGCGAGACTGGCCGACAGCTGGGTCTGCATGCGTCGCAGCGTCAGATCGTCGGCGGTGAGCGCCTCCTCGCTGAGCTCGGCCTGCGCGACGCCGCCGCTGACCGGCACCGCCGGGGTGAGCGTGACTCCGGTGGGGAACGCGGTGACCACCGACGCCGTGAGCCAGCTCGCGGGCGTGCCGTTCACGAGCGCCGCCGCGATGCGGCTCGCCGCGTTCAGCGTCGGGAACCACCGCACGTCGGGCACCAGGTACGTCCAGGTGGGGTCGAAGTACATGACCTCGTAGGAGTGGAAGACGCTGGAGAACAGGTCTTCGTCCATCAGCAGCCCCGCCGGGGCGTCGACGATGCGCCACTGCCCGTCGCTCTGCTGCGCCAGCCGATACGTGAGGGTGATCGTGCCGCCGTCGGTCGGGGTGTACGTCCCGGCCGCGTCGACCGTGGCCACGGGCGTCACCTGCACGCTGACGGTGCCGTCGTCGGCGACGGTGTACTGGCGGTCGGCGAACACGTCGACCACGACGGAGGCCTGCGGGTTCCAGTCGGCGCGGTGGTCGGTGGCCAGGAAGGAGCGCGCGATGGCCCAGGAGCCGTCGGAGCTGGTGCCCTCCGGGCTGGACGCCGCGGTGATGAAGCCGTCGACGATCTGCTCCGGCGACGCCCCCGTCTGCGGGCCGTCCGGACGGAAGTCGAACGACGGCTCGTCGTCATTGCTCGTCGCCGGGTCCCCCGCCTGCACGGTGCCCGAGGTGGGAAGCCCCGCGCAGCCGGCCAGCGCGAGCGCCAGCACGACGCACACGGCAGCGCGCAGCATCCGTCTCATGAGTCCTCCCCCGCGACCACCGGCAGCTCGATCGGGGCCGTGCTGCCGAGCGCATCCGTGCCGGCGTTCGCCGGGTCGATCGGCACCGGCGGCACGAGGATCTGCGCGTCGGGCCGACGCGGCAGCGTCAGGACGAAGTTGCTGCCACGCCCCGGCTCGCTCCACACCGACAGCGTGCCGCCGTGCAGCTTCGCGTCGCCGAGCGAGATCGACAGCCCGAGGCCGGTGCCGCCGATGGTGCGCTTGCGGGACGGGTCGGCGCGCCAGAAACGGTCGAAGACGCGCTCGGCGTCCGCCGGGCGCATGCCGAGGCCATGATCGCGGACGCCGATGGCCACGGCGTCCTGGTCGCTGTCGACCGTGACCACGATCGGCCGGCCCTCGCCGTGCTCGATGGCGTTGCCCAGCAGGTTGCGGACGATGCGGCGCACGCGCCGCGGGTCCATGTCCACCGGGGAGTAGCCGCCCGGCGCGACCATGCGCACCTCGGTGCCGTGCTGCTCGGCCAGCTGCTGCATCGACGCGATCACGTCCTCGGCGAGGTGGGCGAGACTCGTGGCCTCCACCTCGAGGTCGACCGACCCCGCGTCGTACCGGCTGATCTCCAGCAGATCGCCCAGCAGCTCCTCGAAGCGCTGCACCTGCGCGTGCAGCAGCTCGGCGGCGCGCGCCGTGACCGGGTCGAAGCCGGCACGGTTGTCGTGGATCACGTCGGCGGCCAGCCGGATCGTGGTCAGCGGGGTGCGCAGCTCGTGCGACACGTCCGAGACGAACCGCTGCTGCACGAGCGACAGATCGGCCAGCTCATGGATCTGGGCCTGGATGCTGTCGGCCATCGCGTTGAACGACCGGCCGAGGGTCGCGATCTCGTCCTCGCCGTGCACCGCGACGCGCACGTCGAGCCGGCCGCGGGCGAGCTCCTCGCTGGTGTGCGCGGTCTCGCCGATCGGTGCCGTGATCGATCGCACGACGAACCAGCAGATGCCGGCGATGATGAGCACCAGCGCGATGCCGACGACCCACAGCGTGCCCTGGACGAAGCCGAGCGTCTGCGCCGCGGACTCCATGTCGTAGGCGATGTACAGCTCGTAGGCGCCGACGCCGGGGACGTTCAGCTGCTGCCCGACCACGATGCCCGGCACGGTCGAGCCGTCGTCGGCGGTCAGCGCGATCGACTGCCACCACTGCAGATCGGCATCGCTCTGCACCTTCGCGCGCAGGTCGGAGCTGATCGCGCTGTCCCAGTCGCCGCCCTGCGTGAACGGCACCGGGGCGTTGGCCGACGGGCTCGTGTCCACGCGCATCACGGCGATGCGGTCCGACCCCGCCATGCGGCTCAGCGCCGCCGAGACGCTCGTGAACACGTTGCGCACCTGGGCGGCATCGCTCTGCACCGAGGCGTCGAGGGTCTCCTGCGCGGCGGCGGTGGCCCGGCCCGCCGTGCTCAGCGCCTCATCGCGGCGCGACTCGAAGAGGTCGTTCTGGATGGCCAGCGCCATCCAGACGCACGCGACGAGGATCGCCAGGCTCGAGGCGACGACCGTGATCACGACGGTGCGGAAGCGCAGCGACCGCCGCCACAGTCTCCCGATCCGCCCCGGCCAGGTGCGCCAGTCGCGCAGCTCCTGCGCGAGCGCGGCCTTCCGGCCGGCCACGGCTCACACCACCGCGCCGGCGCGGTAGCCCACGCCGCGGACGGTCGTCACGATCTTCGGGTTGTCCGGGTCGGCCTCCACCTTGGCGCGCAGCCGCTGCACGTGCACGTTGACCAGGCGCGTGTCGGCCTTGTAGTGGTAGCCCCACACCTGCTCGAGCAGCATCTCGCGGGAGAACACCTGCTGCGGCTTGCTGGCCAGCGCCACGAGCAGCTCGAACTCGAGCGGCGTCAGCGGGATGGGCTCCTCCCCCCGGCGCACCTCGTGCGCGAGGACGTCGACGACCAGGTCGCCGATGCGCAGCGTCTCGGCCACCGCGGCCTGGGCGGGCCGCAGCCGGGTGCGGATGCGGGCCACGAGCTCCTTCGGGTTGAAGGGCTTCACGATGTAGTCGTCGGCGCCCGACTCGAGGCCTCGCACGACGTCGGCGGTCTCGGTGCGGGCCGTGAGCATGATGATCGGCACCCCGGACTCCGCACGGATGCGGGTGCAGATCTCGATCCCGTCCATCCCCGGCAGCATCAGGTCGAGCAGCACGAGGTCCGGGTTCTCGTCGCGGAACGCCCCGAGCGCGGCGTCCCCGTCGGCGCAGAACACGGCGTCGAACCCCTCCGCCGCCAGCACGATGCCGATCATCTCTGCCAGGGCCGGGTCGTCATCCACCACGAGGATGCGTGAACTCATGTGACGCGGGCTTCCTTTGCGACTCGGGCGCACAGTCGCGGACGACCGGCGGACACCCCGGTGTTCACAGTAGTCCACGACCCGTGCGACGCCCCGGAACGCCGCCTCCGGCGCGACCCGGGGGTGAAATCTCCTCAGCATTCTCCCAGGTACGCGCTATGGTGACCGCGAAAGGAGGAAGTTCCATGAGCAGCAACGACCCACGTCCCGAGGATCAGCTCCCCGAGACCCCGCTCGACCACACCCCCTCCCCGGAGGGCCCCTCCACCGGCAAGCGCCTCGCTGCCGAGGCGCTGGGCACCTTCGTGCTCGTGTTCGGCTCGATCAGCGCCGCCCTGTTCGCCGCGGACTTCGGCATCGGCGCCGGAGGCACCTCCCTCGGCATCGGCTTCGTCGGCGTCGCGCTCGCGTTCGGTCTCACCGTCGTGGCCGGCGTCTACGCCTGGGGGCCGATCTCGGGCGGTCACTTCAACCCCGCGGTGACGCTGGGCCTGGCCGCCGCGGGGCGCTTCCCGTGGAAGGACACGGTCGGCTACATCATCGCCCAGATCATCGGCGGCGCGGTCGGCACGAGCATCATCGTGCTGATCGGGCTGTCCGGACCCGACGGCTGGCTCAGCAGAGCACGAGCGAGCGGATTCGCCAGCAACGGCTTCGGCGACCAGTCCCCGGGCGGCTTCGGCATCGGCGCGGCGATCATCGCCGAGATCGTGTTCACCGCCGTCTTCGTGCTGGTGATCCTGGGAGCGACGCATGCGGCCCGGGGCACGAAGCTCGCGGGGCTCGCGATCGGCCTCACCCTCACCCTCATCCACCTCGCATCCATCCCGATCGACAACACGTCCGTGAACCCGGCGCGCTCGATCGCGACCGCGATCTACGGCGGCGGCGACGCCCTCGCCCAGCTGTGGGTGTTCATCGTGTTCCCGATCGTCGGCGGCCTGATCGCCGGGTTCGCGAACCGGGCGCTGTTCGACCGCGCGCGCTGACCCTCCCGCCGTCTCCGGTCCCGTCGAGGCGTCGGCGGCACCGGAGACGGCGGGGATGCGGGACGGGGATCAGCGGGTCGCGCGGCGGCGCCGTGCCCGTGAGGTCCCGGCCGCGGCGAGTCCCGCCGCGAGCAACGACCCGGCGATGATCAGGAGCGGCAGGAGCTCGGCGCCGGTGGCGGCGAGCACGCCCGTCGCGGTCGTGCCGGAGCCGTCGTCGGATGCCGTCGCGTCCCCACCGTTCTCGCCCTCGCCGCCGGTCCCGCCGGAGCCCGGGTCCGCACCGCCCGAGCCGTCGCCGGCCGACACGCCCGCGGGCAGGTGGTCGTCGCCGGTGCGGGCGAGCGCGACGGTGTAGGTCGTCGTGTGCGCGCCGCCTGCGGAGGTGACCGTGATCGTCCACGCCGGCAGCGCCACGCCGTCGACCTCGGCGAAGGTGCTCAGCACGTCGGACGCGGACACCGTGCTGCCCGAGCCGACGATCTCGCTGCCGGCGGCGACCGCGACCGCCGCCGCGGGCTCGCTCGCGGTGGCGGACACCGTGGGCAGGTCCGCGTCGGCGGGCCAGTCGACGACATAGGTCCGCGTGTCGGCGTCGAACCCGTCGATCGAGAGGCCGGCCACCTCGATCGACGACGCGGTCGACACGCTCTGCGCCGTCGCGTCCACCACGTTGGTGACCGTCACGGTGCCGTCGTCGGCGACCTCGATCTCGGCGTCCATGGCGGCGGCGAGGTTGATGCGCTGCCAGCTCGCCTCGCCGTCGCCGGTCTGATCCAACGGGTAGCCGGAGTCCAGCGCGGTCTGCTCGAGGATCTGCGCGCGCTGCTCGTCGCTCAGGTCGGGGAACGCGGTGGTCAGCAGCGCCGCCGCCTCGTCCGGCACCTCGAGCTGCTGACCGGCCTCGCCGATCTGCGAGAAGCCGTAGCTCAGCCGCTCGGTGTACACGTCCACGGCCTCCTCGTCCGTCAGACCGTCGTACGGGTCGCCGGCGCACTCGGTGAGCGTGTCGCCGTAGCCGGCCGCCTCGCACTCCTCCAGCAGCACGGTCTCGATCTCCTCGTGCGCCTGCTCCAGCAGGCTCGCGAAGTCGTCGTCGGCCCAGCGGTGCGCCACGGTGGCCTGCGAGGTCATGCGGCTGCCGATCACGTCGAGCGGATAGTGGAACCCGAGGACGATGCGGTTGTCGCCGTACTCCGAGGCCCGCGCGAGGATCGTCGACGACAGCTCCGGCAGGAGGGTCGCGAGGATCGTGCCCGCCTGGTAGCCGCTGTAGGTGTGGCCGCTCGGGAACGAGCCGCTCGTGGTCAGGCTGTCGTACGAGCCGTTGTCGGACTCGTAGATCAGCCCGCCGTCGCCGACGAAGTTCAGCCGCACGTAGGGACGCAGGTACCCGAAGGTGTCCTTCGCGGTGTCCGTCTCGTTCAGGTTCTCCGACACCCGGTCGAACAGCGCGCTCGTCTTGGGCAGCTCGCCGCTCTCGAGCGCGGCGAGGTAGAGGTCGCCGAGCTGGGAGCCCAGGCCGTCCGAGAGGGTCTCGGTGGGCGAGTTGTCGGCGTCCACCTCGGCCTTGTCCACCTGCTCCTGCGAGGCGGAGTTGTTGATCTCGACCGCGATCCGGTCGTTCTCGGCCGTGATCGTGGACCCGTCTGCGACCTCTTCGTTCGGCGCGAGGATGTCGGTGCCGAGATCGGAGAACCCGCTCAGCAGGTCGACGAAGTAGCTCGACCCGTCGCTTTCGTCCCAGGAGTCGGAGTCGTAGTCGGCGTCCAGCTCCGCGTCCGAGAACGCGCTGGGGACGTAGGCGGTGGAGACGATGGACGCGGCGAGCCGGACCGTCGCGCCGCTGCCGTCGCCCTGCGCGACCGAGGTGCTGGCGGTGGTGTCGCCGGTCGTGGCCGCGGAGTCCTCGTCGGCCGTGGTCTCGACGTCGGCGGACGAGCCCGCGGCGGTGACCGCGGCCACGGTCGCCGTCAGGTCCCCGCCGGCGGTGCCGGTCAGCAGCGCCGAGGTGGCGTCGGCGGACACGGTCGTGGTGCTGCCGTCGGAGAGCGTCACGACGTAGGCGATGATCGCCGAGCCGCCGTCGGATGCCGGCGCCTGCCAGGTGACGGTCGTCTCGGTGCCCGTCGTGGTCACCGACACGACCACCGGCGCATCGGGGATGGTCGCCCCCGCGGTCGCCGCGGCGGTGTACGCGGTCGCCGCCGAGGTGCCGACCGCGTTGATCGCGCTGACGCGCGCTCGGTATGCGGTGCCGGACTCCAGCCAGGTGAAGGTCGCCTGCTGCTGGCTCGGGTCGTCGATCCGGACGCTGTGGCCGTCGTCGAGCTCGACGAGGTACCCCGTGACCGCCGATCCGCCGTCGTCCTCAGGAAGCGACCAGGCGACCTCGATCGCCGTGCCCGAGACGGTCGCCGAGACATATGCCGGCGTGGCGGGGACCGTGAGGTCCCGCGTCGCCAGGGCGGTGCGCGCCGCGGTCAGCACGTCGTACGCCGACTGCAGCGCGTCGTCCGTCGCGGCGTCGTCCGCGACCACCTGCTGCGCCGCGGTCAGCGCGCTCTGCAGCGCCGTCCACGTCTCATCCGTGTAGCGCTGATCGGTCAGCGTCGCCGTGGCGTCCACGAGGTTCTCCAGCAGCGCCCGGATCCGCGGGATCAGCTGGGTCGCGGCCAGCGTCAGCGCGCGGGTCTGCTCCACCACCTGGTTCTGCGTCACGGAGCTCGCGGTCAGCAGCGCCCGCGCGGTCGCGAGCTGCGTCGTGAAGACGCCGAAGTCGATCGATCCGTATCGGCCCGCGTCGTCGGCGAGGGCGGCGTAGGCGTCGACGGCGGTCTGCAGCGCGCTGAGGTCCACGGCCGAGGTGTCCGGCTCGGCGTAGCTGAACACGAGGTCGTCGATGTTCGCCACATAGGGGTGCGAGGAGTCGGCGTTCGTGGTCAGCCGCAGGTAGACCGTGTGCGTGCCGGTCAGCGTCGACGGCAGGGTCGCGCTGATCGTGCCCGCGGTGGTCCAGCTGCTGCCGGTGACCGGCAGCGAGAGGGTGGTGTACGGCGTGCCGGGGTTCGACGAGTCGAAGGAGTCGAGGTAGACCTCGATCGCCGACCCCGTCCCGCACCGGCTGGAGTTGTTGACGTAGTGCACGGCGACGGTGTTCATGCCGCCGCCTCCGAAGTCGATGTCGCCGTAGTCGAGCCAGGAGCCGTCGCTCGTGCCGCCGAGGTTCACGACGGTCGTGCCGTCGTCCCACGTGGTCGTCTCGGTCTTCAGACCGCCGCCGCTGCTCGCGACGAAGTCCTCGGCCTCGAGCGTCACCGTCGTCGCCGCGCTGGCGACGAAGTCGATCGAGTAGACGTTGGCCACATACGGCTGGCTGTCGGTCTGCGTGGTGGAGGTGAAGGTCACGTAGACGTCCTGCACGCCGCCGAACACCAGCGGGTCCACGGCGGCGGTGACCGTGCCCACCGTCCCCCAGCCGGAGCCGGTGTAGGTCAGCGGCACCGTCACGACCGGGTCGCCGTCGGCCGAGCCGAGGCGCACCTCGACCGCCGAGTCGGATGCGGCACGCGACTGCGGCTTGTCGTAGCTGATGGCGAGGGTGTCGGCGCCGGCGCCGAAGTCGACCTGCGACCACTGCGCCCACGCCGTGTCCGTCACGTTCTCGAAGATGCCCGAGCTCAGGTTCAGGGTCTTGGTGCCGCCGCCGGTGGCGGTCGCGTTCGCCGCGGTGAGGCTCGCGACCGTCGAGGACTCGTCGTCGGTCACCGCCGCGGTGGAGAACTGGAACGAGTCGATGTTCGCCACCCACGACTGCCCGGACGGCTTGTGGAAGACCAGGGTCACCTCGCCGGCGTCCACGAGCGACTGCCCGTCGGAGATGTTCGCGGAGGCGGTCTGGTACGTCGCCCAGCTGCCGGTGCCCGGCAGGGACACGGTGGCCACCAGCGTCCCGTCCGTGCCGCCGGCGTAGACGTCCACGCTGCTGGCCTCGGCGGTGGTCGCCTGCGAGTTGGCGAAGGTGACCGAGACGCTCTGCGGGACGACGCCCCCGAAGTCGAGCCCGGAGTACTGCAGCCAGGCGCCCTCGGTGATGCCGCCGATGTCGCCGTCGGAGTAGTACGCCTCCGACTTCAGGTCGCCGCCAGACCATGCCGTGAAGTCCTCGGCCTGGATCGTCGAATAGGCCCCCGCGCTGAGGGTCAGCGCGTCGATCGCGGCCTGCAGCGACTCTGCGACGGCCTTGAGCTTCGCGTCCGTCGTGCTCGTGTCCGCCAGCGCGGTCTGGGCGCGCTGGAGCGCGGACTGGAACGCGGCGTAGGACGACGTGTCGTAGTTGCCGGCACGCACGAGCACGGCCTCGTCGATGAGCGACTGCAGCTCGGCGCCCACGCCCGCCGCGACCGAGAGCGTCAGCGCGTCCTTGTTCGACACCCCGGTGCCGGTGAGCTTCGCCGCCGCGACGGATCCGGTGATCGCGGCGTCCGCGAAGGCGACGTAGAACCGCGCGGTCCTCGTCGTCGATCCGGACAGCCGGATCTGCACCGTGTCGGTCCCGGTGACGGTCGCCGTGGCGCTCACTCCGTCCGGCAGGCCGGAGATCGTCGCGCCGCCGGCGGAGATCAGCTCCGTGCCCTCCGAGCCGGCGAAGACGGTGCCCGCCGGCAGGGTCATGGTCACCGCCCCGTCCACCGTGCCATCCGCCGCGGCGGCGATGCTCGTGGCGTCCACCGTCACGGCGGTCGCCGTGTCGTCGGAGCCGCCGTCCGCCGTGCTCAGCGAGTACGCCGCCTCGGTGTCGTCGCCCCAGTCGGACGCCTCCGAGCCCATCTGGAACTCCAGCGTGCCGCCGGAGACGACATCGGAGTAGTCCAGCCAGGTGTTCTGGAAGTCCGAGCCGTTCAGGGTGGCCGACTGGATGTAGTAGCTGTCGGCGGAGACGCCGTCGGCCCGGACGGTGAACTGCGCGCCGTCGTCGTAGGTGATGGTGGTCGACTCGAAGAACGGCGACCCGATCTGGTACTGGGACGATCCGGACGTCACCGGGAACAGCCCGATCGCCGCGGCGACGAACATCGTCGACATCGTGCCGGCGTCGTTGTCCATCGTCGGCAGGAAGCCCTCCGGCGACAGGTCGTACACCTTCGTGTAGATCGGCGGCGTGAACTCGCCGTCGGAGCTGGACGCCTCGTCCGTGCTGGTGGTCGCGATGTAGCGGTTCCACGTCTCGCCGGTGTAGATCTGCCGCACCCACTTCTGGGTCAGGCTCGCCTCGCCCACGTAGTTGAACAGATAGGGCGCCTGCAGGTCGATCTCGTTGGCGTTCGAGTGCAGCATGGTGGAGCCGTCGTCGGCGTCGGAGTCCTCGCCGAACATGTGCTCGATGGCGGCGGCGGCCGCATCCGTGCCGCCCATGGCCTCGATGAGGCCCGCCATGTCGTAGGCGTCGTACCAGTTGTACTGCCACAGCGTGCCCTGGTAGAGGTTCGCGGCCTGGAACTGCTCGTAGTCGACGCTGGCCCAGTTCCCGTCGCCGTCCCGCGGGGTCAGCAGCGCCACCGAGGTGCCGTCGGATGCGGTCCAGGCGCCGTCCAGGTACAGGTTCTCGATCGCGAGGGTCGAGTACGCGTCGAGGGTGGCGGCGTCGTCGGTCCTGCCGAGCGCGTCGGCGATCTGCGCGAGTCCCCACTGCTCGTAGCCCCAGAGCACCGACTGGCCGGGGTCGTCCGAGACGTAGCCCTGACGCAGCTCGTCGCCGGTGTAGTAGCCGATGTAGTCCTTCAGCCCCTGATACGCCTCGTCGAGCCGGTCGAAGCCGGTGTAGCCCTTCGAGAGCGCGTCCGCGACGATCACCGACGACAGCTCCCAGCGCACCGTCGGCACCGACTGCGTGAGGGATCCGATGTCCTCGCCCGTCGAGCTCGCGTCGGCGAAGATCGTGATCAGCGACTGGATGATGTCGCGGTATCCGTCCGGGTCGATGTAGGCGAGCACCGAGTACTTCCGGAAGTCGTCCCAGGACGACCACCCGTCGTAGTACGTGTAGTCGTCGGCGGTGTGGACGACCCCGTCGACGCCCATGTAGGTGCCCGAGGTGCTGGTGGCGTTCACCGGCAGCGCGTACATGCGGTACAGGTGCGTGTAGAACAGCTTCGTGAGCGACCCGTCGGGGTCGCTGGTGATGCTCGAGGTGACGTCGACCTTGCCGAGCGTGTCGTTCCACGTCTGCGTCGTCTGCGCCCGCGCCTGGTCGAAGGTGAGGCCGCCGACCTCGTTCTGCTGGTCGATCGCGGCCTGGTCGGCGCTGATCGTCGACAGCGTGATCCGCAGCTCGATGTCCGACGCGTCCGCGTCGGCGAAGCTCAGGACGGCGCCGATGTCCGCGCCCTGCTGCGAGGTGCCGTCGCCGAGCGCGTCGTCGACGCCCCACGTCTGCACGGTGGCGGCCTGCTCGGTCGTCGCGTAGTAGTACATGCGGTACGCCGCGCCGTTGAACGTGCCCGCGATCATGCCCGAGAGGGCGACCGTGCCGTCCGCGAGGGTCGTGACGGCCACGCTCGCGTCGGTGCGGCTGGTGAAGTTGTTCGCCAGGTCGAGCACGAGCGAGGGCGAGTCGCCCTCGGGGAACGAGTACCGCTGCAGCGAGGTGCGCGTGGTGGCCGTGACCTCGGCGTCGATCGTGCCGCCGGTGGCGCTCACCGACGAGTCGGTGCCGCTGACCGAGCCCAGCCCGACACGGTAGTAGCCCGGCGAGGCCTCCTCGTCGTCGTGCGAGTAGGTGTGCGCGTAGGTCGAGGTCGACGGCCGCGCGGTGTAGTCCACGGACGTCGGCACGACCAGCAGGTCGCCGCCGCCGCCCGACCCGCCGACGCCGTCCAGGTTCGTGGAGGTGAATCCCGCGATCTGGTCCTCGTCGTAGTCGTAGCCGCTGTGGTTGCGGTCGGGGGTCGTCATCGGGTTGACCTTGGCGAGGCCGTGCGGCGCCTGCGCACCGGGCAGATCGTTCCCGTCGTCGCCGGCGGTGGAGACGAAGGGATCGACCAGCGCGGTGTAGTCCGTGCCGCTGCCGCTCGCCGCGGCGACGGTCGTGGCCGTCGTCTGCGCGAGGGCGGCCGACGATCCCATCGCCGTCGCCAGCAGGACGGCCGCGGCGGCCACCGAGGCGAGCACGGCGCGAGGCCGCATGCGCGCCCGTGCGCCGCGGCCGCGCTCACCGGTCGGGGCGGAGAGGGGATCGGACGGCGACATGGCACTCCAGACTCGGCTCGGCGACGGTCCGCGCGCGAGGACGCAGCGTCCGTGGGGATCACGGACGCTGCGATGCGTGTGCGGAGGTGCCCCTCCTCAGGGGCTGGGCGGGTCGGACGACCCCACCGGTCCAACGAACAGGTCGCGAGTGAATGAGGGGTGAACGCGCCTCGGCGCCGGAGTGACTTGTTGACAACTGTCCCCGGCACGCCCGCGTCGCGCGCGTCCTCGGCCCGAAAAGCGCCGAGCGCCTATCGGATCCGATAGACGCTCGGCGTGGTGCGGGGTGTCGTCACCTCAGATCGAACCGGTCCAGCTCGGTCACCTTGCCCCATGCGGCGACGAAGTCGCGGACGAACTTCTCGGCGGCGTCGTCGGAGGCGTACACCTCGGCGAGGGCGCGCAGCTCCGAGTTCGACCCGAACAGCAGGTCGACGCGGGTGCCGACGCCCACCGGCGCCCCGGATCCGTCCTTCGTGCCCGAGAACGCGTGCGAGCCCGGGTCGAGCGACTTCCAGGTGGTGCCCAGGTCGAGCAGGTTCACGAACACGTCGTTCGAGAGCACGCCGACCCGGTCGGTGAACACGCCGTAGTCGGAGCCGTCCCAGTTGGCGCCCAGGGCGCGCAGGCCCCCGACGAGCACCGTCGTCTCCGGCGCGGTGAGGGTGAGCAGATTCGCCTTGTCGATCAGCAGGTGCTCCGCCGGCAGGCCCGAGGCGGCGCCCAGCGGTCCGAGGTAGTTGCGGAAGCCGTCGGCGATCGGCTCCAGGTAGCCGAAGGACTCGGCGTCCGTCTGCTCCTGCGTCGCGTCGGTGCGGCCCGGGTGGAAGACCACCTCGACCTCGTAGCCGCCGTCGCGCGCGGCCTTCTCGACCGCGGCGTTGCCGGCGAGCACGATCAGATCGGCCAGGGAGACCTTCTTGCCGCCGAGCTGTGCGCCGTCGAAGCCGGCCTTCACGTCCTCCAGCACGGAGATCGCCTTCGCCACCAGGGCCGGGTCGTTGACCTCCCAGTCCTTCTGCGGGGCGAGCCGGATGCGGGCGCCGTTGACGCCGCCGCGCTTGTCGCTGCCGCGGAACGAGGCCGCCGCGCCCCACGCGAAGCGCACCCACTCGCTGACCGACAGGCCCGACTCGAGGATCTTCGCCTTCAACGCGGCAGCATCCGCCGCGTCGATCAGCTCGTGGTCGACGGCGGGGACCGGGTCCTGCCAGATGAGCACCTCCTGGGGCACCTCTGGTCCGACGTAACGCGCGCGCGGTCCCAGGTCACGGTGGGTGAGCTTGAACCAGGCGCGGGCGAACGCGTCCGCGAACGCCTCGGGGTCGTCGCGGAAGCGGCTGGAGACCTTCGCGTACTCCGGGTCGAACCGCAGCGACAGGTCGGTCGTGAGCATGCGCGGCTCGCGCCGGCCGTCCGAGTGCGCCAGCGGCACCATGTCGGCGCCGGCGCCGTTCTTCGGCCGCCACTGGTTGGCACCGGCGGGGCTCTTGAACAGCTCCCAGTCGTAGGCGTAGAGGATGTGGAAGAACTCGTTGTCCCATCGGGTGGGGTGGTAGGTCCAGGTGACCTCCAGGCCCGAGGTGATCTGGTCGTCGCCCTTGCCCGAGGCGAAGTTGTTCTTCCAGCCGAGCCCCTGCTGCTCCAGGCCGGCGGCCTCCGGGTTGTCCTCGATGTTCGTGTCGGGGGCGGCGCCGTGGGTCTTCCCGAAGGTGTGCCCGCCGGCGATCAGCGCGACGGTCTCCTCGTCGTTCATCGCCATGCGGCCGAAGGTCTCGCGGATGTCGTGCGCGGCGGCGATCGGGTCCGGCACGCCCTCCGGGCCCTCGGGGTTGACGTAGATGAGACCCATCGTGGTCGCGCCGAACGGCCGGTCCAGCTTGTCGGACTCCCGCCCCTGCGAGTACCGCTTGTCGGTGCCGAGCCAGGTCGTCTCCGAGCCCCAGTACACGTCGTCGTCCGGCTCCCACACGTCGGGGCGCCCGCCGGCGAAGCCGAACGTCTTGAACCCCATGGTCTCCAGGGCGACGTTGCCGGCGAGGATCATCAGGTCGCCCCACGAGAGCGACTGACCGTACTTCTTCTTCACCGGCCAGAGGATGCGGCGGGCCTTGTCCAGGCCGACGTTGTCCGGCCAGCTGTTCAGCGGCGCGAACCGCTGCTGACCGGTTCCCCCGCCGCCTCGCCCGTCGGTGACACGGTAGGTGCCGGCCGAGTGCCAGGCCATGCGGATGATGAGGGGGCCGTAATTGCCGAAGTCGGCGGGCCACCAGTCCTGGCTGGTGGTGAGGGTCTCGGCGATGTCGGCCTTCACCGCGGCGAGATCGAGCGCCTCGAAGGCGGCCTTGTAGTCGAAGCCGGGGTCGAGCGGGTTCCGCGCCTCGGAGTTCTTCGCGAGGATCTTCAGGTTCAGCTGGTTCGGCCACCACACGTGGTTGGCCGAGCCCTGGCTCGGCCGCGGCAGGTCGTGCACGACCGGGCAGCCGCCGACGGCCTCCTCGGCGGCTGCCTCATCGGCGTCTGTGACGGTGACCGACTGGTCGATGTCGTTCGCTTGCTCGCCGATCGGGGGGACGGTGTCATCCGCGTTCGTCATTGCGGTGGCTCCCTTTCTGATGATGGGTGGGGTGGGGGAGATCAGGACGGTCCGCCGCGCAGTCGGAGCACAGGCCCCAGAACGTGACCTCGGCGGTGTGGATGCGGTAGCCGTGCGCGTCGGCGGGCTCCAGGCACGGCGCGGCGCCGACGACGCAGTCCACGTCCTCGACGCGGCCGCAGCCGCTGCACACGATGTGGTGGTGGTTGTCGTCGACGCGCACCTCGTAGAGGCCGGGATGCCCGGCCGGCTCGATCCGGCGCACCAGGCCCGCATCGACGAAGTCGCCGAGGGCGTTGTAGACGGACTGCATGCTGGGCGCGTCGAGTCCGTCGCGCACGAGGTCGAACACCTCGTCGGCGCGAGCGTGCGGGTGGGACCCGAGCGCGTCGAGCACCGCCCGGCGGGTCGCCGTGACGCGCAGCCCGGCACCGCGGATCGCGGTCTCGGCGTCCGGTGTCGGCATCCCGTGGGGCATGACCTCAGCCTAGCCCTGTTTTGACTGGATCAAAACAGTGACGCGGCGATGAATCGGGCCTGAACGATCAGACGCGCAGCGTCTCGTGCCGGATGACGACCCACCCCTTCGGCACCGACAGGCGGTCGGTGTGGATCTGGCAGAGGTCGTGCGCGTGCGGGTCGCCCGCACGGCCGAGCGGACCGACGGCCGCCATCTGGTCGCCGTAGTCGTACGTCAGCGTCGTCACGGCCTCGCGTGCACAGCCCACCTTGGAGCACAGTCTCTCGCCCATCGCTCCCGACCCTATCCGCGGTGCGCGCCGCCGCCCGGGTGCCGCGCCGCGCGCCCGATCGCCCGTGGCGCTCTCGCGAGCCCGGCGACGCACCTCTCCAGATGCTCACCCTCTGAACCGCGGCGCGACTCAGAGGGTGAGCATCTGCCGGGTCGCGCTGATGCCCGGGCGCGACGGCGGGCGCGACCGGGCGCGCCCGCCGAGGACGCGGAGCGCGCGCCTAGGATGGGCGTGTGATCCGACGGCGAGGCAGGGCGAGCGCGCGGCGCGCGCTCCCAGCCCGCCACGGACGTCACGGCCGGGAGGGACGCAGCGCCGTCGTACGACCGCCGCTGCCGCCGCTGGAGTCGCGCCTCGACCGCTTCGACATCGCCGTGGGCTCCGCGGCCGAGTTCCTCCGGGGTGCGTGGGCCGATCTGCGCGAGGTGCGCTTCGAGATCGCCGACATGCCGCCGGACACCGACGAGGACGGCATCCCCCGCTGGAGCGTGTCGACCGAGGCGAAGCGGATCGTACTGTACCGGCTGCCGATCGAACGGCTCAGCCACGTGGCGCGGGGCGACGACATGACCCACCGCATGATGGTCGAGAGCTGCGTGTTCCGCGCTGCCGCCGAATACCTCGACCGCGACCCGTGGGATCTGGGGCCGGAGCGCTTCCGCTTCCTGTGACGCGTGCGCGCCGCACGGCTACGGGTACACGGTCAGCACGGACGAGGCCGCGTCCGCCGGCCACACCGGGATGCCCGCCAGCTGCCCGTCGCCGGAGTACGAGACCGTCGCGTGCACCGCGGCGCTCGTCGTGAGCCGGTACACGGCGCCGGGGACGAGCGCGGCCTGCCCGGAGCCGTTCGCGGCGACCGACAGCGTGACCTCGTCGCTCGCGCCGGTGACGGGTTCGAGCACGATGTCGGCGGCGGCATCGGCGGCGGTCGCGACGAATGTCGGCGACGGCCCCTCGGGGACCGCGACGAGGGTCTCGCCGGTGACCTCGGGCGTCTGGGCGTACCAGGCGAAGTCCGCCCCCTCGCCGAGGCTGGTGGTCTGCCAGACCGCGCCGACCACCGCCACCGCGGCCTCGACGGTGACGGTGTAGGTGCCGGCGACCAGTCCCGACAGCTCGAGCTCGGCCGGGACCCCGGCATGCAGCGGCACCTGCTGGGTGGACGAGCTGGACCCGTCGACCGCGGCGACGGTGACGTTCGCCTCGGTGTCGGTCTGCGCCGAGAGCAGTCGCACGAGCGTGGTGGCGCCGGCGTCGGCGGAGGCCACCGCGCTGTCGGTGACGACGACCCCGGGGATCACGAGCTCGGTGTCGGCGGCGGAGGTCGCCGCGATCTGGTCCACACCGCCGGGCAGCAGCGTGCGGGTGATGCTCGACTGCAGCACCGCGGTCACGGGCGCGCCGGTCGCGGTGACCCGCACGGCCGGCGCCTGCTCCCCCACGACGATGCCGGCGAGGGCGACGATGCGCTGCGTGCCGGGGGCGACGACGATGCCGGTCGCGCCGGTCGGGGTCTGCGCCCCCTGGGCGCCGTACACCGTCAGGTCGACCGTGGCGGGCACGTCGCCGGGGTTGGACAGCAGCACGAGATCGGCGCTGCCGGTCGCGGTCGATCCGCCGACGAGCCACGACTCCATCTGCGCCGGCCGGCACGCCGAGGCGGCGAAGCCGCGCAGATCCGTCGCGTCCAGTGATGCGGATCCCGCCGCCGCGACGTCGCTGGCGGTGCCGTCGACCGGTGCGGCGGTGTACACGGCGGCGCCGGCGTCGTCGGCGATCGACGGCACCGGCGTCAGCGTGTCGGCGGTCGCCGTCGCGCCGTCCGAGGCGTGCACGACCGACTGATCGGCCGCGAGCTGCAGCTCCGAGGCGTCGAGCGAGTTGCGCCCGAGCGCGAGCAGGGCGCCCGCGCACGAGACGACGGTGTCGCTGGCGGCGGGGGTCGCCTCGACGCCCGCCGCCGTCAGCGTCAGCGTCAGCGTCGGCCAGGGCGCGGCGACGCCGACCACGACCGCCAGCACGGCGACGGCCGCGGCGGCCGCCCCGACGACGAGACGTGTGCTGGTGGCCGCCCAGGTCATGACGCGGCGACGATCGGTCATCGTTCCTCCTCACGGGGCCGGGGCCCGACGATCCGTGAGGTGCGCCGCGCCTGGCGCCTCGTGGCCGCGGTCGGCACCGACAGCAGCAGGGCGACGACCACCACGACGAGCTGCACGACGGTGGCCAGGACGCCGATGTTCGCCAGGGACGCCGACAATCCCGCCCGCGGTGTGACATCGAGGGACACGCGCCACAGATCGCCCTTCGGGGTGTCGCCGACGCCGTCGAGGTCCTCGCGCTCGTCGAGGGCGGTCTGCGCGTCGAGGCGCACCGTGCGCGCCTGGTCGGTCTCGTCCGCGCTCGCGGGGCTGACCACCACGAAGCTGATGCCGCTCGCGGCGAGACGGTCGACGGCATCCTGCGACGTGGGCGTGACGAGGTCTGCGACCAGCTGCGCGAGATCCGTATCGCTCCCGCTGATCCTCGTCGCCGTCGACACGAGCGTCGACTGGCCGCCGATCGTCTCGCTGGCGCCCCAGACGACCCGCGCCGCGACGGAGCCGTCCGCCAGCGGCGTGATCACGAGCGTGCCGACGGAGGGATCGTTGCGGCCCTGCGCGGCCACGTATGCCGGCAGGGTGGAGTCGGGTCCGTTGGTGAGTGCGGACTGCCCGCGCACCGTCGCGGTCGCCGCGGGAAGCACCGCCACCGCCACGCAGATCATGAGGACGGCCGCGCCGAGCACCCGCAGGCGGCGGTGACGCGGCATGAGGCCCGCGTCGAGGGCTGCGGTCGCCGCGGCGACGAGGCCGAGCCATGCGAGGCTGAGCCCGGCACCGGGCCAGAGCGCGACCGGTGTGAGGTCGGCCGCGTGCGCCACCTGCACCCCGACGGCCAGGAACGCGGTGCCGAGACCGAGCAGCGACACGAAGAGCAGGAGCGCGGCGACCATCCAGCGCGGCGTGAGCAGCGCCAGCAGCGCCACCGCGACCACCGGCGCGACCAAAAGCGCGGCGGTCCACGCCGGCAGCGGCAGCTGCCACTGCGCGCTCCAGTCCGTGAGCACCTGCGCCCATCCGCCGTACGCGTCGGTCGGGAAACCCGCGGCCAGGGCGAGCCGGCCGGCGGCGTCCGCCGTCGACGAGGACGCGACGCTCACGCCGGGGTCGGCGAGCAGACCCCACGGGGTGCCGGCGTGCAGCTGAGCCCACACCAGCGGGGCGAACACCGCGATCGACGGCACCACGAGCCAGACCAGGTGCCCGGCGCCGGATCCGGCCCGGACCACGACGGTGAGCACCACCGCCAGCGCCCACAGGGCGATCAGCGCCGGGCCGAGGGAGGGTGCGCACGCCAGCACGCCCGCCAGCAGCAGGGACGCCGCGCCGGCTGCGGCCCACGACCGGTGCGCCACCGATCCGGCGTAGAACAGCCACGGCAGCAGCAGGTGCGCGATCACCGCCGCCGGCCGGCCGTCGATGAGCGCGGCCCAGAAGGTGGGCGAGGCCGCCCACAGCACGGCGGCGGTGTTGCGCAGCAGCGAGCGCGACGTGACGCGGGTGGCGGCGAACCAGCCCCCGAGCACCGCGAGCGGCACCGCGGCCAGCCACAGCAGCACCATCCCGCGGGACGGCTGCGCCGGCCACAGCGACCCGACGACGGCGATCACGGCGGAGAACGGGTCGGCGGCGCCGACGGCGTCCAGGCCGAGCGAGCCGGTGCCGAAGGCGGCCTGCGCCCACAGCTGCGACAGGGTGGACGTCAGCGGTGCGAGCGCTCCGCCGCCCAGCACCGGCCACGCCACCAGCGCGGGGAAGGCGCCGAGCGACACGACGATCGCGGCCAGGACGATCCAGGCGCCGCCGCCGGTGAAGAAGCGCAGCTCCTCGCGCACCGGCCGCTCGGCGGACTCGACGTCGCCGTCGGCGTCCAGACGCTGACGCAGCTGGGCGCGGGTGATGCGCAGCGTCGACAGCTGCGACCACCCCACCGTCTGCGCGCGGCGCAGCACCCGGCGCGAGCGGGCGATCGCGCCCCAGCGCCAGAACACGACGATCGACGCGCCCCACTCCGGCAGCACCCGCGCGGGCTGCTTGGCGACGAGGGCCGCAGCAGCGCGCCACACCGCGAGCGCGAGCAGCGACAGCCAGTGCAGCGGCACCGCGGGGGCGGGCGCATAGGCGAGCCGGCGGTGCAGCTGCGCGAGGCGGCTCGCGTAGGCCCGGTGACGGCGCCGCCTGCGGGTGGTCGGGTCGGGCAGCGCGGCGACCCCGTCGCCCGACACGGCGACGAGGGCGCCGGGCACCACGCTGACGCGGTGCCCGGCGAGGTGGGCCCGCACGCCGAGGTCGAGCCCCTCGTCCGCTCCGCCCAGCGCCGGATCGAGGCCGTCGAGCTGGGAGAACACGGCCGCGCGCACGAGGACGCCGCGCACGTCCGTGCCGAGCACGTCGGCATCCAGGTCATGCTGCCCCTGGTCGAGCTCGCCGTCGGCGAGGCCGACGCTGCGACCGAGGCGGGTCATGGTGACGCCGAGCGACACGATCTGCGCCCGGTCGTCGGCGGAGACCAGCTTGGGGGCGGCGACCGCGATGAGCGGCGAGAGCTCGAGCGCGCCGGACAGCCGCGCCAGCGCGTCCGGCTCGGGAGCGGTGTCCTGGGCGAGCAGCCAGACGAGCTCGCCCGACAGTCGCGGCGCCGCGAGGCGCAGCGCGTCGGCGTAGCCGGTCCCGGCGCCGGCGGTGATGACCCCCTCCGCGCTCGAGGCGGCGGCGAGCTGTGTGGTGGCCCGGTCGGGGTCGCACAGGACGAGCGTCAGCGTGTCGACCGGGCGGCTCTGCGCCGCGATCGCGGCGAGCGTGCGCTCGAGGTGGGCTGCCGTGGGCGTACGCCCGTCGGCGCGCACGACGAGCAGGGCATGGACACGGGAGGGCATAACGCGGTCAGCCTAGGCGGTGGGGATGCCGCGCCCACGCCGAACGCGCCGTGAACCACGATTCGCCCGCACGCGCCACCCGGCGACCGGTCAGCTCGCGCGGCGCTTGAGCTTGCGACGCTCGCGCTCGCTCAGACCGCCCCAGATGCCGAAGCGCTCATCGTTGCGCAGCGCGTACTCGAGGCACTCGTCGCGGACCTCGCACGAGGTGCAGATGCGCTTCGCATCGCGGGTGGAGCCGCCCTTCTCGGGGAAGAACGCCTCGGGATCGGTCTGCGCGCACAGCGCATCTCCCTGCCATGCCAGCGGGTTGTCCTCCACCGGCTCGGGCCTGCGCACCCCCGGGACACCGAGGAACACCGGGTCGACGAACCAGTTGTCAGGAACGCCCGAACGGTAGCCTGCGCCCGTCATGCTCTCTCCCCACCTGGTGTGCCTCACGCGCGATCGCGCTGTATGAATTACACCCGTGTCATTCCCCGGGGTCAAGTCGCGGATCGTAAATCCTCAACCCCGTGTTGAACCTTCACGACGCGCCGTCGGCGTGTCGCTTCATCCGGGTCGATGTGCGCACACTCAGGCTCGGGCACGGCGGGGCGGCATCGATCTTCTCCGGCGCGCGGTGTGTCATAACTCAGTCTGGACGCCGCGCGACACCGCTGCCGGAGGCCGATGCCACCGCGCAGACTGAATTACGACACGGCCGGGCTCGGCGAGGTTCGCCTCAGACCCGGCCGGGCAGGGCCACGAACGCCTCACCGGCTCCGGTGATCGTCAGCGGGCTCTCCTCGGCGCTCGCGAACGCCGCCTGGCCGGGAGCCAGCGACGCGGCGGCGCCGGACGCTCCGGAGACCCGCACCTCCCCCGCCACGGCGAGGGCGATCGCCGGGCCGTGCAGCTCGAGGACGCGCGCGGCGCCGCCGGCCTCCACCTGCCACAGCTCGAAGTCGCCGATGCCCGGGCGGAAGACCTCCACACCGTCGCCGAGCGGCTGCGGCGTGATGCGCGGCGGGTCCCCGGCGCGGGTGTCGAGCACGCGCAGGAGCTCCGGGACGTCGATGTGCTTGGGGGTGAGGCCCCCGCGCAGGACGTTGTCGCTGGCCGCCATGATCTCGACCCCGAGTCCGCCGAGGTAGGCGTGCAGGATGCCGGCGGGCACGAAGATCGCCTCGCCGCGCGCCAGGACCACGAGGTTCATCAGCAGCGCGACGACCACCCCCGGGTCGCCGGGATAGGCGGCGGCGATGCGGCGCGCAGCCGCGAGCTCGCCCGGGAACTCGGCGCTGTCGGCATCCCCCAGCGCCTCGACGACCGCGTCGACGGCGGACTGCGCATCGCCGGAGAGCAGCCACGCCAGCGTCGTCCGCAGCGCCTCGGCCTCGTCGTCGCCGGCCAGGTGCGCGGCGACCTCCGCCCCGCCGCGGCCCAGCAGCGCCAGCAGCCGCGCCGTGTCCGCGACCGTGCGCAGGCCGGCGAGGGCCTCGAACCGGTCGCTGAGGGCGACGATGACCTCGGGCTTGTGGTTGTCGTCGCGGTAGTTGCGGGTGGCCGCGTCGACGGGCACTCCCGCATCCTGCTCGGCCGCGTAGCCCGCCTCCGCCTGGGTCTTGGACGGGTGCACCTGGATCGACAGCGGCGAGGCGGCCGCCAGCAGCTTCAGCAGGTACGGTAGCGACGCGCCGGTGAGGTGCGCGGCCAGCGTCGTCCCGTCCGGCAGCCGGGCGGGCGAACCGGGATGGTCCCCGAACCAGATCTCCGCCTCCGGGCGGCCGGAGGGCTCGCGGCCCTGCAGCCCGGGGATCAGCGTCGTCGACCCCCAGGCGTAGTCGCGCGGGTCGTTGTCGAGAGGAGCGAGCACGCGTCCAGCCTAGAGCGCGGCGAGCGTCGATCCGACGCGGTACCGCGCGCCACGGTGCTCGTCGGGCAGCCGGTCACCCCGGCCGTGCAGCTTCTGCCGCAGCGTGCCCTCCTCGTATGCGGTCGGGTAGACCCCGCGACGCTGCAGCTCCGGCACGACGAACGCGACGACGTCCTCGAACGTGCCCGGAGTGATCGCGTAGCTGAGGTTGAAGCCATCCAGATCGGTCTCGGCGACCCACTCCTGCAGCTGATCGGCCACCTCTTCGGGCGAGCCCACGATGCGCACGCCGAAGCCGCCGATCTTCGCCCGCTCCGCGAGGGTGCGGACCGTCCACTCGTCGCCGGCGTCCGCCTCCTCGCGCAGCGAGGTGACGAGCGACTGGATGGCGTTGCTCTCGACGTCGCCGACCGGGTCGTCGAGGTCGTACCCGGACAGGTCGGCGCCCATCCAGCCCGACAGCAGCACGAGGGCCGCCTCGTCGCTCGCGTAGGAGAGGTACTCGGCCTCCTTCGCGCGTGCCTTCTCGGGCGTCTCGTCGACGATGATCGTCGCCATCGCGTAGATCCTCGCGGCGTAGCGGTCACGCCCGGCCGCCTCGAGCGCGTCGCGGATCTGGCGCACCTGCGAGGCCACGGTGCGCTTGCTGGGGGCGGCCACGAAGATCGCCTCCGCGTTCTCCGCGGCGAACGCGATGCCGCGCGACGAGGCGCCGGCCTGGTAGATCACCGGCGTGCGCTGCGGCGACGGCTCGACGAGATGGATGCCGGGAACGCTGAAATGCTCGCCCTTGTGACCGATCTCGTGCACCTTCGCCGGGTCGGTGTACACGCCGGTCTCGGCGTCACGGACGACCGCGTCGTCCTCCCACGACCCCTCCCACAGCTTGTACAGCACCTCGAGGTACTCGTCGGCGACGTCGTAGCGGTGATCGTGCTCGAGCTGGTCCTCGTGGCCCATGTTGCGTGCCGCGCTGGGAAGGTAGCCGGTCACGACGTTCCAGCCGACGCGGCCGTCCGTGAGGTGGTCGAGCGTCGAGAAGCGCCGGGCGAAGGGGTAGGGATGCTCGTACGCCGTGCCCGCCGTGATGCCGAAGCCGAGGTGCTCCGTCACCGCGGCCATGGCCGAGACCACCAGCAGCGGGTCGGTCACCGGCACCTGGGCGCCGTGCCGGATCGCCGCCTCGGCGCTGCCGGCGTACACGTCGTAGGTGCCGAGCACGTCGGCGATGAAGATACCGTCGAACACGCCGCGCTCCAGCAGCTGCGCGATCTCGGTCCAGTACGAGATGCGGTTGTACTCGTGCGCCCGGTTCTGCGGGTGCCGCCAGGTGCCGGCGGAGATGTGACCGACGCAGCTCATGTCGAACGCGTTGAAGCGGATGGGGCGTGCGGGCATGGCTCGGCCTTTCCTCGGAACCTCGACATCGTGGCCCGCGATCACGCGCGCGCCAACTCAGCCGACACAGATCGTCACGAGATGTCGCCGTGTGTCGCGGGACTGGCAGGCGGAGGCGGCGCCGCGTCAGGATCGGCGCTCGTGACCTCCGCAACCCCCCTGACCCGGACGTTCTGGCACGGCCGCGCCGACGCCGCCGAGCTCGCCCGCTGGACCGACGTCGCCGAGCGGGTCGCCGCCGAGCTCGCCGTCGACGTCGTCGCCCGGGACCGCGCGAACGCCCTGCCGGTCGCACCCCTCGAGCTGCTGCGCGCCTCGGGGCTCGCGGATCTGCTGGTGCCCGCCGAGCTGGGCGGCCACGGCGCGCACTGGGAGACGGCGTTCGCGGTCGCCCGCATCCTGGCCCGGGTCGACGCGTCGATCGCGCAGATCCTCGGATACAGCTGGCTCAACCAGGCGTGCGTCGTGTTCTATGGCACGGATGCCGAGACCACCGCGCGGTGGCTCGCGCGCAGCGCCGCCGCGCACTGGGTGTGGAGCGACTCGTTCAACCCGGTGAGCCCCGATCTGTCGCTGGCGTGGGACGGCGAGCGCTATCTCCTGAACGGACGGAAGGCGTTCGCGACCGGCGCGGCCGTCGCCGACGTCGTCATCGCCGGGGCGGTCGCTGGCGGCGGCGCGTTCAACGGGCAGCTGGTCGTGTTCGCCCTCGACGCGCGGCGCGACGGCGTCCGGCACCTCGGCGACTGGGACAACATCGGCTACCGCGCCTCCGCGAGCGGCGGCGTCGAGTACGCCGACGTCGCGGTCACGGCGGACGACGTGATCGGCGTGGACCGGGACGAGCCGTTCTCGGCCGTGGTGACCCCGGGCGTCCAGCTGCTGTTCGGCAATGTGTACCTCGGCATCGCGCAGGGCGCGCTCGCACAGGCGCGCGAGCTCACCCGCGCCCGCCGCAACTCATGGTTCCTCTCCGGCGTGGACCGGTACGCCGACGACCCGGTCGTGCACCGGGTGTTCGGCGACCTCGTGGCGCGCACCGCCGCCGTCGAGGCTCTCGCCGACCGCCTGGACCGCGACTTCGACGACACGGTCGCCCTCGGTCACGACATCACCGCCGATGACCGCACCGCCATCGAGCTCTCGGTCGCCGCGCTCAAGATCGTCGCCACCGACACCGCGCTCGAGGTCTCCGCCCGGGTCTTCGAGGCGACCGGCGCGAGCTCGACCCGGACGGCGACCGGCCTCGACCTGCACTGGCGCAACATCCGCACGCACAGCCTGCATGACCCCGTCGACTACAAGCGCATAGAGGTCGGTGCGCACTACCTTAACGGCACCGTCCAGCCCGTCAGCCTCTACACCTGACCCGAGGAAGCACCATGAGCACCACCCCCGTCACTGCACCGTCCGCTGAGGCGCCCGAGGCCGCCGTCGTCCCGCCGGCGCTGCGAAAGCTCCGCGGCTCGCTCGGCGTCGCCAGCATCGTCTTCATCGTCGTGGCCGCGGCGTCGCCGCTGGGCGTCATCGGCGGTCCGGTGCCGCTGGGCATCGCCTACGGCAACGGCGCGGGCTTCCCGTTCACCTTCGTCGTCGTCACGGCGGTGCTGCTGCTGTTCGCGGTCGGCTTCACGAACGCGACGCCGTTCGTGACATCCGCCGGCGCCTTCTACGCCTACGTCGACAAGGGCCTCGGGCGGAGCCTGGGCCTGGGCGCCGCCTTCGCCGCCCTCGCCTCCTACGTGGCGCTGGAGGCCGGTGTGTTCGGCCTGTTCGGTCCCGGCGCGAGCTCGCTGCTGACCAGCTACGGGCTGCCGGAGATCCCCTGGTGGGTGTACGCCGCCGTCGGCTTCGTCGTGGTCTCGGCACTCGGCTACTTCAAGATCGAGCTCTCCGGGCGGGTGCTGGCCGTGCTGCTGATCGCCGAGGTCCTCATCGTCCTGGCGCTGGACGCGGCCGTGATCTTCTCCGGCGGCGGCCCCGAGGGCTTCTCCACCGGCATCGTCACACCCTCGCAGGTCCTCTCCGGCGCGCCCGGCTTCGCCATCCTGTTCGCGATCCTCAGCTTCATCGGCTTCGAGGCGACCGCTGTATTCCGCGACGAGGCCCGCGACCCGGAGCGCACGATCCCGAAGGCCACCTACGTGTCGCTGCTGCTCATCGGCGCCTTCTACACGCTGTCCAGCTGGGTGCTCGTCTCCGCGAACGGCGAGAGCACGATCGTCGAGAACGCGACCGACAACGCCGGCACGATCCTGGCGACCACCACCGAACAGTACCTCGGCGCGGTCGGCGGCCACATCATCCAGGTGCTGTTCGTGACGAGCCTGTTCGCCTGCATCCTCTCGTTCCACAACATCGTGTCGCGTTACGTGTTCACCCTCGCCGGCCGCGGCGTGCTGCCGACCGCGCTCGGCGACGCGCACGAGCGCCACGGCTCCCCCGCCCGTGCCTCGCTGGTCACCTCGGGCGTCGTCGCCGTGCTGGTCGTCGTCGCCGTGGTGCTGAACCTCGACCCGATCACGCAGTTCTACACGTGGCTGGGCGGCATCTCGTCGGTGGGCATCGTGCTGCTGCTCGTGCTGACCTCGGTCGCGGTCATCGCGATCTTCCGCAAGACCGAGCACAGCCTGGGCCGCTGGAAGACGCTCGTCGCGCCCGGTCTGGGCCTGATCGGGCTGGCCGCGTTCACGGTGCTCGTGTTCGTCAACCTGCCGGTACTGGTGGGCGAGGAGGGTTACGGCCCGTTCTCGTGGGGCATCATCGCACTGTTCGTGCTCGCGTTCGTGCTCGGCACGATCGTCGCCCGGCGGCACCGCGCGACCCGACTCGAGTAGCCTTCGCGTCCCGCTCCGCATCCCACGATCGCGACGATTTCGTGCATCTGCGCTGCATATATGGCGTCGAGATACCCGAAATTGTCGCGGTCGTGGGGCGAGCGCGCGGTGCGAGCGACGGAAGGGCGGACCGCCGGACGCCGGGTGGCTACGCTGAGCGCTGATGACCGCGCACACGACCCATCCGGCCTGGCCGGTGCCCGCCGCCCCCGAGCGGGAGCGCACCGGCCATCTGCTGCTGCGCGCCTGGTGCGTGTTCGTGCTGTTCGCCGCGTTCGCGGCGCCCGCGTGGGTCGAGGCGTTCGGGCCGGTCGTGGCCGGTCTCGTCGCGGCCGCCGCCGCGATCGTCTCGGCGGCCGTGTGGATGCGGGTGCGGCCGGCGTTCAACGGCCGCCGGCTGCCGTGGTTCGTGCTCGCCTATGTCGCGTGGGCCGGGCTGTCGCTGCTGTGGTCCGGGCAGCCGGCGACGACCTGGGCGCTGCTGGCCCTCACCGCGGGTCAGGGGCTGTTCGTCGCGGCCGTGCTCACCTGGCGTGAGCTGGTCGCGGCGGTCGGAGCCGCGCTGAAGTGGATGCTCGGCCTCTCGCTCGTGTTCGAGCTCGTCGTCGCCGTGGTCGTCGGCGCTCCGCTCGGCGCGGGATTCGCCGTGCCCGCGGATGCCGCGTCCTCGCCGTGGTCGCTCGGCGGCCTGTTCCGCGGGGGCCCGCTGCTGGGGCTCGCCGGCGACGCCGCTGCGCTGGGCGCGGTGAGCGCCGTGGCGGTGATCGTCTTCGGCATCCGCGTGGCCTCCGCCATCGCCCGCGTGCCCGCATGGCTCTGGCTCGCGCTCGCGTTCTTCCTGCTCGTGCGATCGGAGTCCGTGATCGCCTCCCTGGCGCTGGGCGCCGTCGCCGCGGTGCTGGTCACGGTGCTGCTGATGCGCACCGCGGGCCGTGCCGGCGAGCGCACGAAGTACTACCTGCTGTTCACGGCGCTGGGCGCCGTCGCCGGGGTGCTGCTGTGGTGGTGGCGGGACGTCGTGTTCGCCGGCGCCCACAGCGTCTGGGCGGATGCCGCCGCACGCACGGGGTGGGTCGGCGTCGTGCTCGTCGCCGGCATCCAGCTCTCGTTCGTGTGGCGCGCCTGGTTCTTCGCGATCGACCGGCCCCGCTGGGACCTGCGAGCCGACCGCCCGTACACTCCCCTCACCCTGCTTCCGACCCTGACCGCGACCGTGCTGCTGGTGCAGGGCCTCGCGGATGTCGGGCCGCTCGGCCTATGGGGGTGGCTGCTGATCGTGACGCTCGGCACGAAGATCACGCAGGCCCCGCTGGTCGGCGTGGGCCCGGCCGAGCAGTCCGCCGCGCTCGAACGCGGGGAGGCCGTCACGGCCTGACGGTCAGGTTCGCCCACCGGCCGCAGGGTAGGATCGGGGGCGCTATGGCCGCCGCATCCGCATCACCCGACGTGCCGTCCGCCGACTTCGACCCGCGCTCCGCGACCATCGCCGTGGTCACCTACAACCGTTCCGGACTGCTGACGAGGCTGCTCGAGTCGATCGTGGCGATGGACCCGAAGCCCGGCCATGTCGTCGTCATCGACAACGCGTCCTCCGACGACACGACCGAGGTGGTCGCCTCGTTCCGCGATCGGATCGGCGCCGAGCTCGTGTACCGGCGGCTGGAGACGAACACCGGCGGCTCGGGCGGGTTCAGCGAGGGCGTGCGCACCGCATACGACCTCGGCTCCACCTGGATCTGGCTCATGGACGACGACGTCGAGGTGCTGCCGGACGGCCTGGCCCGGATGGGGGCATGGGCCCCCCGCTTCCAGAGCATCCAGGGACGCCGCTACGACTACGACGGCAGCGCGTTCTACTGGCAGTACCGGATCGCGGAGCGCATGGGCATCCCGATCCCGTTCGCGCCGGCCGGCTTCGACGAGTCCGGGTTCAAGGAGATGAACTCCGGCTGCTTCGAGGGGATGTTCATCCACCGCGACATCGTCGCCCGGATCGGGCTGCCCGATCCGCGCTTCTTCATCTACTGGGACGACCAGACCTACGGCTGGCTCGCCTCGCGCGTGACGACCTCGGTGATCGTCGACGAGTTCGTGCTGCGCCGCACGCGCGAGATCAAGCAGTGGGACATGGGCATCCGCCACATGAACGCGTCCAGCGACGCGTACCGGTACTACATCATGCGCAACCGCGCCCACATCAAGCAGTACTACCGCGTCCACCGGGCCTACAGCCCGATCCTGTTCGGGCTGGGGACGGCGCTGACGTTCGGCAAGGAGCTCATCCGGCTGGTCGTGGTCGAGCGCACCGTCCGCGGCACGTCGAACCTGTTCCGCGGGCTGCGTGACGGGGGGCGCATCGCGCGCGACCGCACCTGGCGCCCGATGCCGCCGCTGGCGTAGGGCCCGGGTCCGCGCGGCGGCTCTGAAGCTCTCGCGGCGGCTCTGAAGCGGAGGAGATCCCGGATTCTGAGGAGTCTCCGGGCGGGAAGGTCCTCAGAATCCGGGATCTCCTCAGTTCCTGCGGTGCGCGATGCGCGCACGTTCCTGCGGTTCGCGATGCGCGCACGGCGCGCGGCCCCGGCCACGAAGGCCCGCCTCACCCGGCGGACAGCCCGAGCACCGGGTAGAGCGTCTCGAAGGCGTGCAGGAGGCCGCCGCTCAGCGCGTCGTCGCCGTGCTCCGCACCGGGGACGGAGTACAGATCGACGGCGAAGCCGGCATTCGACGAGAGGAGTGCCGAGCGTTGCTGCCCGGGGCCGAACCCCGTGTCCTTCTCGCCGTAGGTGAAGGCCGCGAGATGGCCGCTGAACTGTCCGGCGTTCGTCGTCAGGAAATGGACGGGTGTCGACGCGTTGTAGAGATCCTGGTCGCCCCCGAACACGGTCGCGATCATCGCGCTCACGTTCTCGGAGCCTTGCTGCTCCTCACCCGAGATCGAGATGAAGTTGTGCCAGACCGTGGGGTATTCCGCTCCCCAGAGATAAGCGCAGGTGCCGCCGTTCGAGTATCCGGCGATGGTCCAGTACTGCGAGTCGGAGAGCACGTTCAGGTGCGAGCGGATGTATTCCGGGATGTCGACGTTGAAATAGGTGCTGACCCCACCGTAGGTCGTGGAATCGACGCAACCAGGGTTGCTCGCGGGATCGCCGAGCTGGTCGGCGACGATCACGATCGGTGCGAGGCCGTCGTTCTCGGCCGCCAGCTGATCGAGGGCCGTCTTCACGAAGCTCGCGTCCGGGTTCCCCGGCTGGCCCATCATCATCACCACGACCGGGAGCGCGGGCGGATCGTCGACGAGCGCGGCCGGCGGCAGGTAGATGGAGGCATCCCGCGGGGCGAAGCCGGCGGTGGACGGGATGGCGTCGTCGCCGCTGAGGATGCCGACCGTCCCCTCCGCGGGCATATCGTCCGGCGCAGTCCACGACTGATAGATCGGCCCAGACGGCGTGGACACGGAGGTCGGCGTGGGCAGTTCGATCGCGTCGCCCACGACGATGCCGAACAGCGCGCCGACATTCCGGTCGATACCGTACACGGCGTTGATCCCGAGGACGCCGGAGACCGCGGACAGCAGCACGAGCAGCATGCCCAGCGCCTTCGCCCACCAGGCTCGGTCGAACAGGCAGAGCGCGCCGAAGGCGATGCCCGCGAAAGCGATCGCCCCCCAGACGGCGACGGTGCCCGGCAGGACGCTGCCGAACACCCCCGTCACGACGGCGACCACGTATCCGACACAGCCGAGGACGGCCCCGACCAGCAGAGTGATGACCGAGCGACGCCACCTGCCCCGGCGCACCTGGTGGATGCCGAGGGCCATCACGACCGCCGCGGTGAGCGCCCAGACGATCCACGGCAACGGCCCGTCGATGATCGGCAGCGACAGCAGCCAGTTCCGCATCGGATCGCCTCCTGTCGCAGCGACGCCGCATCAGCGCCCGGAACATCCTGACACCCACCAGCCGAACGTCCGCCGATATCGTGCCGCGCGCCGCCCGAGCGCCGCACAACGGTCCGGCTGTTAGGGTTTCCCGGGCAGCAGAAGGGAGCGTTGGAGTGCAGACAGCCACAGGCGGGGCCGGCGCCGGCACGCGCACCCGCGTCCTGATCGTCACGGGAGACCCGATCCGCACGAAGATGGCGGGTCCCGCCATCCGGGTGTGGAACATGGCCGAGCTGCTCGCCGACTTCTGCGACGTGCGCATCGTGTCGTGGAAACGCATTGAGCGCATGAGCGACCGGTTCGCTCTGCACTACGTGCACGAGGCGGACGACGCTGCAGCCGCCGCGCATGAGCGGTGGGCCGACGTCATCGTGGTGCAGGGCATGTCGCTGCGCATCTTCCCGTCCATCGCACGCACGACCAAGATCGTGGTAGCCGACCTCTACGATCCGTTCCAGCTCGAACAGCTCGAGCAGAACAAGTACGAGGATGCCGCGACCTGGGCCGACGAGATCCGCAAGGCGGTGTCGCTGCTGAACGAGCAGCTGGCGCGCGGGGACTACTTCCTGTGCGCCTCCGACCGCCAGCGCGACCTGTGGCTGGGCAACCTCTCGGCGCTCGGACGCCTCAACCCGGCGACCTACACAGCAGATCCGACGTTCGACTCGCTCATCGGTGTCGCACCTTTCGGGCTGCCCGCCGACCCGCCCCAGCAGTCGCGGCACGCGATCAAGGGCACGGTCCCCGGCTTCGGGCCCGACGACAAAGTGCTGATCTGGGGCGGTGGGATCTACAACTGGTTCGACCCGGTGACCCTCGTCGAGGCGATGGGCCTGCTGGCGGAAGAGCACCCCGAGATCAAACTGTTCTTCCTCAGTGCGCGCCACTTCAACCCCGAGGTGCCCGAGATGCAGGCGATCGCCGACACGGTCGCCACCGCCGACCGGCTGGGGCTCGTCGGCCGCACCGTCTTCTTCAACGACTCCTGGGTCGACTACGACGACCGGGTCAACTACCTCTTGGACGCCGACCTCGGGGTCAGCACCCATCCGATTCACGCCGAGACGCGGTTCTCGTTCCGCACCCGCATCCTCGACTACCTCTGGGCGGGGCTCCCGGTGGTCTCGTCGGCCGGCGACGCGTTCGCCGATGTCATCGCAGAGACCGGATGCGGACGGGTCGTGCCCGTCGGCGACGCTGCGGCGCTCGCCACCGCGATCCGCGAGCTGCTGACCGAGCCGGACGCATACGCCCACGCGCGGCAGGCCGCGATCGCGCAGCGGGAGAGCTTCGAGTGGAGCCGGTCGCTACGACCGTTCCTCGACTTCTGCGCGGCTCCCCGCGAAGCCGCCGACCGGGAGCTGATGGCGACCTCCCGCACCGCACTCGGCGGCAGCCGCTTCGAACGCATCCTGATGATGCCGAAGGGACGCCGGCGCGACCTGGCGCTGCTCGTCTACTACTTCCGCCGTGGCGGGCTGTCGTTGGTGCGCGAGAAGCTCGGTGAGCGCACCGAACGGCTCACGACCGACGGCTGAGAAACGAGCTCAGCCGTCAGAGAGGTTCACGTCGTAAACGACGAAGGTCTCGCCGCTCCACTGAATCTCTGTCACTTCGCGTAAGCATTGGCCGGCGAGCGCATGGGAACTTACGATCCGTCGAAGCTCCGGTATCCGCGCTGCGACGGTGCATGGTGATCCGCTCATGATCACCGTGTCGGGCGCCGGTTGCGAGAACTCGAGTCCCGGCTCATCGACCCAGTCGAACTCGATGTGCAATCCGCCGCGATTCCACATGTCCCGATACTCCCCTGCCGGGTCCAACTTCAGCCAAGCGGCCTCATCTGGTCCGATCTGCTGTCTGGCGCTCAGAGACGGTGTGCCCGTCGCGGTCATGAGCGAGTCGATATCGAGCGAGTCGCTTGCCCACACTGTTCCTGCTTGACGTGCTTGCGCACCCCACGTCATGAACTGCTGCGCCGTAGCACTGGCGCGAAGGTCTCCGAGGCCGAAGATGATAGGCACGGTCGTGGCGGTGAGCGCGCATGCCGCAACGGCCCCGATGCCCAAAGACCAGAACGCGTGAGGCCAACGGACGAGGAAGAACACGACGGCGGCCGCAATCGTCGCGCTCGCCCAGATCATGGCTGCCGTCAGACCCGGAAGCTGCCCCTGCTGCAATGCGCTTCCGCCATACGCCGACACGAGAGCCGTAACCCCAGCAGCGAGAATCGGAACCGCGAGCCGGCGGGAAGGTCTCCACTGCGACATGAAGAGACAAAATGCGATCGTACCGAGAAAGCCCACGCTTTCTGCCGCCCGGCTCGGCGGCACACGATTAACGAGCGGCATCGAGGATCCGAAAGTTCCCCAATCGACGAGGCACCAGGAAAGCCAGAACGCCGCGCACACCGTCATAGGGATCAGAGCTGCGGCGAGCAAGCGCCCCCCTCGCCAACGCTGCGTGGCCGCAAGCAATCCGACGACGAGGATCAGCACTGTAAAAGACGAGGACACCTCACTCGGGTTGAGGGGAGCAGCGTCCCCGATCGACTCCAACCATCCCAGGCTGGTCGCACCGAAGACCTGGCCAGCGGGCAAGGCCGACCCAGAACTCTGCCTCTCCCCGGGATAGACCGTATGGAGTCCAGCCTGGACCGCATCCCAGTTCTCCCAGAACAACAGTCCAGTCCATACGATCGCGGAGAGCGCTATGCCCCCGAGATCCGTCAGGCGCCGCCACCACGGCAGCGACCGGGTAAGAAGATAGACGGCGGTCGATAGAACTACGGGGACGCCGAGCACGATCGCCCATGGCTGGTAGTACGTCGGGGTGCGTGCAAGCAGAACGCCAGATGCGATGATCGCGCCGATGCCGAGCGCCCGCGGCGCCCACCCGGGGCACGCCAGCCGGTTCACACCCAACACCGCGAGAGCGCAGCCAGCCGACACAAATCCGAGCGTGTTCACTGGTCGCCCCGACCACCACATGCTGGTAGGCGCGACAGCAATAAGAATGGCGGCGAGGTACCCCCATCTCAAGCGAGCCGTCATCTGCCGGAACCACAGTGGCATTCCGATGAACAGCAGCAACGTAGGCAGCCACCATTTCGCCGCGAACAGCATCGATTCGGGGATCCACGGGCTCAGCGCCAGCGCCGAGCCGTCGAAAAACACGACGGCCGAGACGGGCCCCTCAGGAAGCTGAGCGAAGAAGTCGTTCGAGGCGCTCAGCGGTGTCTCCCCCTCAGCGCCTGCGCGTGCCGATTGTCCGAGCCAGAGCGGCGACTCGGTGCCATATTCGTCGCTCCGAATAGTCTGAGATTGACCGATCTGCAGTCCCAGTGGCGACTCTGGATCCTCTCGCAGCGACGCCGTGCCGATGCTTGAGGTCGTGACGCCGAGCAAAACCAGCACGAAGTACATGACCAGCGGAACCGCTATAGCGAGAACAACAGTCCCGCGATCCGACCTCGCCCAAGCGCCGACGCGACCACCACGCCAGCGCACTAAGCAGCCTTCGGCGCGGCGTAGCCCAGATAGCTAAGACGACTCAATTCTCGACGGGATTTGAGTACCCCATCGAGGATGAGCCCGATCATCCATGACATAAACGCGAGCAGCACGATCCCGAGAGCAAGGATCACCGTCGGCAGACGAAGAACGAGACCCGTCTGGGCGTATTCGGCGACGATGGGAATACCGAGGATCACGCCGACCAAGGCAAGAAGTCCGCCGATCACTCCGTAGAACATGAGCGGCCGCTCGTGACGAACGAGACCGATGATCAGCGAGAGGATCCGAAAGCCGTCATGATAGGTCCGCAGCTTGCTCTCACTTCCCTGTGGACGGTCCTTAAACCCAACAAGTACTTCGGACTGGGGTACACGAAGACTCATCGCATGTACGGTGAGTTCGGTCTCGATCTCAAACTCACGAGAGAGAGCTGGGAAGCTCTTCACGAACCGCCGCGACAACACGCGATAACCGCTCAGCATGTCGGTGACAGAAGACTTGAAGACCCGTCCGACAAGCCAGTTAAACGCGCGGTTGCCAAGCTCATGGCCGGGACGGTATGCGCTGTCTGTCGTCTGCCGACGTACACCCAGCACGTGGTCATAAGGGCCCGCGGCCAATCTGTCTATCATGATCGGCAGGTCCGCTGCCGCGTATGTGTCATCCCCGTCGATCAGCACGTAGATGTCGGCATCGACATCGGCAAACGCGCGCCGCACCGCGTTCCCTTTGCCTTTCATCCGCTCGTACCGCACGATCGCGCCCGCGGCACGCGCCACCTCGGCTGTCGCGTCAAAACTGTCGTTGTCGTAGACGTAAACATCTATGCCCGGCACTGCGGCGCGCAGATCAGCGACCACCGTACCGACGGAAAGCTCTTCGTTATGACAGGGAACGATCGCGACGATCCGCTGCACCTGGGATGTCGACACTGTCGGGCTCCTCGTGTTGCGTCCTCGCCCTCAACGGAGCAATACGCGGCCTCCAAGCTATCATGGCGGGTCTCCACTGATCGGAGGGCCATGCCTGAGAAGTCCCGAATCGGCGACATGCTGCGACACGGCGGCGCGTTTCTCATCGTGGGCGGAGCCGCGTTCGTCGTCGACGCCGCGGTATACAACCTGCTCGTGTTCTGGGTTACCGGAATCGGACCCTTATTCGACGCGCCAGTTTTCGCAAAAGTCATCGCGATCGTCGTCGCGACGATGGTCACGTACGTCGGAAACCGATTTTGGACATTCAGCAAACGTCGTTTGCGCCCGCGGCTCCTCCGATATCTGCTCTTCATCGCCATCAATCTGGTCGCGGTGTTGTTGCAGCTGGGTTGTCTCGCGTTCTCGCGTTACGTCCTCGGACTCGACAGCGTGCTCGCCGACAACATCTCGGGGACTCTCCTGGGGCAGGCGATCGCCACAATGTTCCGCTTTGTCGCGTACGACCGTTGGGTGTTTCCTGACGAACCGGGCACCGGCGACCGTATGGCTCTCGAACAGGCCTGATCTCGATACGTAGCGCACCGGAAACGGGCTTCGAGGTGCTCCGCGACATTCATACGACGATGAGCTCCATCTCGTCCTGCGGCTGGAGATACCGTGCGGATCTATCCGGGCAGCACGCCGCACTGGTCGATGCGATACAGCGTCGAGTCGCCGTCGGTGGCGACGGGCGTGAACAGGCCCGCCTCCACCGCCGTGTGAACGCCGATGAAGTGGTTGCCGGACGGGTCACCCCCACCGAAGGCGTGCGGGTTGTAGAGCACATAGCGCACCTGCAACGCGTCGAGCGCGGCGCATATCAACGGGTCGGTGTCGATGTCCTGCAGGCGCCAGGCGATGAGGGCACGCTCGGCGTCCCACTGCCCGTTGACATGGGGAAAGACCGGTTCGCGTCCCGCGTAGAGTAGCGACAGCGCGGACCCGTCCCACGGGTCGCCGAGCACGCGCTGGCCCGTGGGGACGATCCGCGCGACCTCCGCCATGAAGTCGATCTGCGCCTGCGAAACCACCTCGGACGAGGCCGCGGTCTGTGGCAGGCGGAACACGAACGCGACAGTCGAGCTGACGCCGCCCAGCAGCATCCCCAGTGCCGCCGTGACGGTCGCCGCCCAGGCGAGCGACACGGCCAGTATGGCGGCGGTCACTCGTCGACGCCGCGCCAGCCAGGAGGATGCCGCCAGCACGCCCAGCGTCGCGAGGACCACCCCGAGGACCGGGAGCGCCGAGCCGAGCCGGTAACGGTCCTTGTACCAGAGGGCCGTGGCGAGCTTCGCGAAGAGGTCGTCAGAGCCGGCCGCGAGCGCGAAGAGCACCGCGAGCGCGGCGTATGCGACGACGACCCACCGCAGCCCACGGGTGCGGGCTGCGGTGAGGATGCCGACGAGCACGGCCATCGCGACCATCACCGCGACGACAGTGAACACCCCGGCAAGCCCGAGCGGCCACGACTGTGACAGCACCTGCCAGAGCCCGGCGAGCACCGACTGCGTCGCCAGCGCCTGAGGGCCGGCCAGACGGGCGTCGAGCGGACGGTCGAACAGGCCGAGCCGGAGGACGAGATACGCGAAGCCGCCCGCAGCGGCCGCGACCAGCAGCGCCACGAGCCCGATCAGCGACCAGCCGGCGATCCGGCGCGCCCGACCCCCCGCCTGCCGTGCCCAACGATAGGAGCTCACCGCCTCCGCGATCGCGAATGGGGCCAGCAGCACCGCCCAGGTGACAAGCACACGTGGCTGCGAGAAGCCGATCGCCACCAGGGCGACGAGCAGCGCAGCGGCACCCGTGACCAACGGCAGCGCCGCCTGTCTTCCGCCGGGACGGCGGGGCGCCCAGGTGGCGACCGGGATCGCGACAGCAACCGGTAGGGCCGACGTCGCGAGGAACGTGGGGTAGAGCGTGCCCCAGGTCAGCAGCGCGTAGGGCATCGCGCCGAAGGCGGCGGCCAGCGGCATCGCGATCAGCGCCACGCCCCCGGGCTCGTAAGCGCGCAGCAGCGCCTGCGCGAGCCACGCGACGCCGGGCACCCATACCGCCGTGCAAACCGCGATCCAGGCGGCGTTGACCGCCACCGGGACGGAGACTCCGGTCAGCTGGACGACCAGTGCAGCCAGCGAATGCCAGGCCGCCGGGTAGAAGGCCCAGGTGCGGTCGGTCTCGATCAGCGTGCGCAGGGTCAGGGAGGAGGCATCCCCGGTCTCAAGGATGTGGGCGATCGCGGCGAGGTGGAAGACGTTGTCGTAGGTCTGGCTGATGCGATCCGGCGTCGGGACCGCGGCGAAGGCGACGACGGCGATCACGGCGGATGCCGCGAGCCAGGTCAGCACGAGCCACCACCATCGCACCCCCTCCCGCGGCGGCCGCGCCGGCATGGTGCGGCGCCGCAGCGGCGACGCCAGCGCGGCGATCACGATGGCGACCAAGAGCGGCTGCCAGAACGCGAAGCCGACCCCGAGAAGGCCGAAGAGGACGCCGGCGGCGCCGATCGACGCGATCCCCACGACCGCGGACACCGCAACCCGGGCCACGCGTGCCAGCGGCAACGGCGCGGTCGCGACCAACCCCGGCACGAGCAGCACGAGCACCGCGACAAGGATCGCCGGCACGGCACCGAGCCACGCGGCGAGAGCGCTCATGGTCCGAGCACCTCGGCCCAGGACACGGCGGAGGCCAGGCGCGGCGCGGCGCGGCGCCAGCCGGTTGCGAGCCAGGGCCAGTGCAGCCACAGCCGCGCATGCAGCCGCATGCTGCGGCGCAGGGCGCGCACGCTCTCTCGACGATCGCGGCGATAGCGCACCATGGCACGGCCGTCAGCGGTGTCGACGAGTGCCGAGTCCACGTCGGCGAAGCTCCACCAGCCCAGGCGCGATGCGGTGAGGTGCACCTCGGGCCGGTCGGCGGCGAACGGCCGGGCCGGCACGAGCAGGTGGCGCGCCCCCACGCGGAGCAGGGTCCGCACCTGCGCGATGCGGCCGCGCGGCTCGTCGGCCCCACCCTCCGGTGCGATCAGTCCCGTCACCGGCGTCGCATCAGGATATTCCTGCCAGAGATCGCGAATTGCGCTGGCCCGCGTGCCGAGCCACCGCGGCAGCCGTTCCGGGCCGGACAGCACGTCGACGATCGCCTGGGCACGCAGCCGCACCGCGGAGTACTGCAGCGTCAGCAGCGGCTTCAGATCCCCGAGGAACGAGTGGAGGATCACGCCCGTCGGCCGCCGACGCCGGGCGTGCAACAGCTCGGTGATGAGCCGGTTGCGGTGCAGGAAGTACGCCTCCCAGGTTCGGGTGGGAGCCTTTCCGCCCCAGCCGAGATGCCACAGTGCGATCCCTGTCGGGCTGACGGTGCGCACGCCGTGCTCGCGGGCGCGCAGCGCGAACTCGACGTCGTCGCCCTTGAGGAACAGCGGCAGCGACAGGCCCGCCTCGCGTATCACCGGGATCGGGATCAGGCACATCCACCACCCGTTGAAGTCGGACCGCTGGTGCGCATGGAAGTACGGGGCGTCCCGAAAGGGCGTCGCGGCGAAGTCGTGATCGTAGGCACCGGGACGGTCCAGCCGCACCCACCCGATGCGCGGATCCCACTGCTCGCTCTGCGTGTAGAGGACGGCACGGTCGTCAAGGTGCAGCATCCCCCCACCGACGACGAGCGGCTCGCGGGCCGCGGCGGCGAAGCGTATCGCTCGCGCCACGGCCTCGGGCTCGGTGATGGCATCGTCGTCGAGCAACAGCACGTAATCGCTGTCGCCGGCGCGCAGCGCCTCCAGCATCCCGCGGGAGAACCCGCCGGAACCGCCGAGGTTGGGCTGGCGCACGAGCTGCAATCGGTCGCCGAGACGCGCGGCGACGGCCGCGAAGTCGGGCTGACCGGCGACGAGGTCGGTACCCTGGTCGACGACCACGACCCGGTCGACGAGATCGTCGAGGCGGGCATCCTCGACGATCGTCCGCAGCTGGGCGAGGCAGTCGACGGGGCGGTTGAACGTCGCCATGACGGCGGTCGCGGATGCCGTCATCGCGCCGGCGATCGACCAGTCGGCGTCGCTGAGCTCCAGTGTTTCACCGTCGGCGGCGATCAGGTCGAACCACAGGACGCCGCCGTCCGCGAACCCGTCGAGGGGCAGCTCGACCTCAACGCCGGCGACGCCGTCGACCTCGCGGCTCTCGACGAGCACGGCCGACGCCTGCGCATCAGAGCGGAACACCTCGATGCGGCCGCGACCGGTCAGCCGCGCGGTCAGCCGTACCGTCGTGACGTCCGTCTCGGCGCGCCAGTACGACGCCGGGAAGGCGTTGAAGTACGAGCCGAGCGAGACGGTGCCGCCGGGCAGGACGCGCACGCCGTCGCGTCCGAGGAGCTCGGCGTGCGACGCATCCCCGTCGACGTACAGCGGCAGGACCGCGTCCACGTCCGCCACCGGGAAGACCACGCGTGCCACGGCGGTGCGCTCGGCCACGGTCACGCCAGCTTGTTGTTCCACATGGACAGGGCGGAGCCGATGGCCATGTGCATGTCGAGGTACTGATAGGTGCCGAGGCGCCCGCCGAAGTGGACGTCCTTCTCCCCCGCCGTCAGGTCGCGATACGCGAGCACGCCGGCGCGGTCCTCGGGGGTGTTGACCGGGTAGTACGGCTCGTCGTCGCGCGTCGCGAAGCGGGAGTACTCCCGCATGATGACCGTCTTCTCGCGCGGGTAACGGTCGGCACGCTCGGGATGGAAGTGCTTGAACTCGTGGATGCGGGTGTAGCGCACGTCGGCGTCCGCGTAGTTCATGACGCTGGTGCCCTGGAAGTCGCCCGTCTCCAGCACCTCCTCCTCGAAGTCGAGCGTGCGCCAGCCGAGCTCGCCTGCCGCGTAGTCGAAGTAGCGGTCGACCGGGCCGGTGTACACGATCGGCAGCTGGCCGACGGCGTCCTTCTTGTTCAGCGGCTGCGCGGTGTCGAAGAAGTCCGTCGACAGCTTCACCTCGATGCGGGGGTGGTCGGCCATCCGCTCCAGCCACGCGGTGTACCCGCCGGTGGGCAGACCCTCCCACGTGTCGTTGAAGTAGCGGTTGTCGTAGGTGTACCGCACCGGCAGGCGGCTGATGATCTCGGCCGGCAGCTCGGTCGGGTCGGTCTGCCACTGCTTGCCCGTGTAGTCGCGGATGAACGCCTCGTACAGCGGCCGGCCGATCAGGCCGACGGCGCGCTCCTCGAGGTTCCGTGCGGTCTTCGGGTCGAACTCCCCCGCCTGCTCGTGCACGAGCGCCCGCGCCTGGTCGGGCGTGTACGCCGACTGGAAGAACTGGTTGATCGTGCCGAGGTTGATCGGCAGCGGGAACACGACCCCCCGGTGGGTGGTGTACACCCGGTGCACGTAGTCGGTGAACGCCGTGAACCGGTTCACGTACTCCCACACGGTGGGGTTCGAGGTGTGGAACAGGTGCGCGCCGTACCGGTGCACCTCGATGCCGGTGGTCGGCTCGTCCTCCGAGTACGCGTTGCCGCCGATGTGGTGACGGCGATCGATGACCGTCACCCGACGACCGGATGCCGCGGCCCGCTCCGCGATGGTCAGGCCGAAGAAGCCCGAACCGACGACGAGAAGATCCATGTGGACTTCCATTCCTTCCACGACGCCGACGACCGCTCAAAGCTTACGTGGTCAGGATCGGTCATCAGCGGCAGTCACTGACGTGATGTCGGGTCTATGCCCAGGATGCCTCGCTCCCGAGAACCCGCGCGCAATGCGGTCGAGCATGCCGTCGCCCGTGCACGAGACTGGACCACATGCCCTCCTTCCCAACAGCCCGGCACGCCTGGCTACAAGCACGCGTGCCTGTGGCTGTGCTCGTGCTCGGCACGCTGGCGGCGTGGTTCCGACTGCCGGCGAGTGCTCGCAATGCAATGTGGGGCGAGGACGCGGCGATCTTCTCTGATCGCGCCTTGCACCCAGAATTGGCACCATATGGTCCGCTCACGGCGTACGACGGCTATACGCACCTCTTACCCCAGTTGTTGGCCGACTTTCTCTGGCGCGTGGCCCCAGCTGAATACATGGCGCAGGCGTTTACTGCTGCGGCGTGTCTGGTCGCCGGCGCGGTCGCGGTAGGCATCTTCCTTCTCACGGCGAGGTGGAACCTCAATCTGTTGGGCCGCATACTGCTGGCCTCGCTCACCGTACTCACCCCAGGGCTAAGTTTCGAGGTTCTGGGAAACCTCGCGAACCTCCATTGGTTTCTGTTGTGGCTCACGCCTTTTCTCTACTTCTTTCGGCCCCGCCGGTGGTGGAGCGCGATCGTTGCGGGATGCGTGGCGTATATAGCCACCGCGACCGAGGTCCAGTCTCTGCTCTTCGCGCCGCTGCTTCTCTGGCGCATTCGCGATCGCCGTCGTTGGCCGATGATCGGAGGCGCCGCGCTGGGCACGCTCGGCCAGGCGTTCGCCTTGGCTGGAGGTAGCCGCGAGCGGGGTGACGGTGTCGCGCTGCTCGACACCGTCTTCGGGTACTTCTTACAAGTGCCCCTAGCCGGCCTCACAGGCACCGGGCAGGCGGCGTCCGCGATGGTGGCCTACTCCGGCTGGATCGCCGCTTTCATCGCGATCCTGCCCTTCGTCCTGTGCGCGATCTGGTTCGCCTGGGGCTCCTGGCGACGCATGGCGGTCGTGGTCATCTTCGGGATGAGCTCGGCAGTGATTTGGAGCGCCGGCTTCATCATCAACTATGCACCGACGTACGCGTGGCGCTCCGAGGGCGCCCAGGATCTGATCGATGGCGTCCCTCTGCTCAGATATGCGGCGATCCCAACGATGTTCCTCTTCGGCATCGTCGCCCTCGCCATCGGACGTGCTCGACGCTCCGCGCTTGGCGCCAGGGGGATAGCGCTTGGCGTGGCCGTCGTCTGTCTGGCGGTGCTGGCGGTCGGATACCGTGTGCCGATCGCAGGCTTGCGCGCACAAGGTCCCGACTGGACGGCCGGGTATCAGAACGCCGAGATCGCTTGTGAGGAGGGTGCGGCGTCCGTCGCGATTCCGGCCGCCCCATCAGGCTGGGAGGTCTCCTCATCATGCGACGTACTTCCCTGAGAGCAGTGAGAACCGGCGCAGTAGCTGAGGCCGTAGGATCGTACGGATGTCGCATCCACCTGAAGACCGTCGCACGTACAAGATCATCCTGCTGCGACTGTTGTACCGGGCGGCCCGGATCTTTGACCTCATAGGTCGCGGATTCGGAGATATCGCGACACTCATCAGAATCGGACCGCGTGACTACGGAGTGTTCGCCCGCACACATCGGCTGAGTCGACGTCGTCCCGGCTCAACCTTCCCGAACGGCGTGACCACGGCGCTCACGCCATCTCGGGCACTCGGGTGGCACAAGGCGCACTGGCGACACCTTGTGGTCGTTCTCGTCGGTGAGCCCACGAGCGACACCGCCGAGTGGATGAGGCTCGCGCATGGCCTGCTCACGTGCCACTTCATTCTCGCCAAGCCGGTCACCGGCCTCAGCGCCAAGATCCCCACTTCGGCCATTACCTATGACGACGGACTTGCCGCGAGCTCCGCCGACCTGGGCGACCTTCAGTTGTGGATGCTGACCCACAAGCGCCGATGGGATCTCGTCCTGCTCGATCTCGCACACCCAATGCCTTCGCCAACGGCTCTGGTCGAACTTCAGCATGCTGCCGACCAATACCACTATGACCGTGAGATCGGGATCGTCGTTCCCGCCTATCGCGACGGCGCGGGTATTGTCGCCGGTTTCGACTTCGACCGACGCGCGGCGCGTCTGGCACCCGTCACGGACGCAGTCCAGGACTACGGGCAGATAGCGATCCCTCGCTACGTCCTCGCCGCTGCGGCCCACGGCGTCTATGTCACCTCGAGCGCCCTGGACCGCTTGGACTTCCGAGACCCGGTTGTCCGCGGGGAAGGTCTCGACGCCCAAGTTGCGAGCTTGGTCCGACGAGCTTGGCAAGTCAACACACGCACGCTCTGCCTCAGCACCACGGTGCTCGACGTAGAGAAGCTGCCTGCGCCACCGCATGATCCGCGGCTGCTTCATTGGCAGATGACCCGCGCGACAAGTGCCTCGAACAGAGCGCCCCGGATCATCTTCGTCCTCAATGCGACCTCGGTCAGCGGTGGCATTCGGATTGTCTTCGAATTGGCCAATGGGCTCTCTGAACGCGGCTTCGATGTGGAGATCTGGTCGTTGGAACCGCATCCGACGTGGTTCGACCTCCGCGTGGCGGTACGTCGCTTCTATTCTTACGAAGACCTGCTTCTTGCGCTTCGCGAGGTGGACGCCATCAAAGTGGCGACGTGGTGGGAAACAGCGGAGATCGTCTGGCTGGCCAGCGCCAACCGGGGGATTCCGGTATACCTGATCCAAGAGTTTGAGACGTGGTTCTACCCTGACGACCCCGTCGGCCAAGCTGCGGTCGTCGCCAGCTACCGGCGCGAGTTCCTCGCCCTCACAGAGGCGACCTATCAGCGTGAGGAGCTCATCGAGATCGGCGTCCACGCTGAGCTCATTCCAAACGGATACGACTCGCAGACCTTCCGTCTCCTTCCCGACGCGAACAGGGATGAGGACACCGTTCTCGCGTTGGGACGGTCGTTCTTCCAGAAGAATTTCGCCATGACGCTGCGCGCCTGGCGCTCCCTTGGGCGCTCGCGCCCGAAGCTTCTCCTGTTCGGGACAGAACCTGAGATCGTCGACGACGAGCGGGCTGAGTACCATCTGCGTCCCCGCGACGCGGCCGTCAACGAGCTGTACAACCGAGCAACGCTTTTCGTTCAGACCTCACGCCACGAGGGTTTCTGCCTTCCTATTCTCGAGGCGATGGCAGCAGGCTGCCCGGTGATCACGACGGACTCTCACGGCAATCGGGACTTCTGCGTCGACGGTGAAAATTGCGTCATCGTCCCCCAGGACGATGACGCTGCTCTCGCGGCTGCGATCCGCCGACTGCTCGATGACCCGGCCGAACAGGAGCGACTCCGTGTTGCCGGTCTAGCTACCGCACGACGTTTCGAATGGCCGCTCGTGCTCGACCGGGTCGCGGAATTTTACACACAAGCGGTGGACCGGCATGCGAAGAACTAACGACGCCGCATTCTGCGATATATGGTCCCGAGAGGAGACCCGGAGAGACGGGATCTGATCCATCGCCACCTGGTATGCCGCGTGGTCGTTGGCCGAAGCGACGTACTCTCAGCACCCGCAGGAATCACGCGAGGTTTCAATGCTCGCCGCCAGTCCTGGACGATCTCGACCAGGTCGCCCGTTGTCGAACTCCATCGCCAATCCTCGCGAATGGCTCTGACGTTGTCCACGAGATGCGATCTCGCGGTCTCGTCTCGGAGCTCGAGGATCGCCGCTGCGGTGGCCTCCACGTCCGCGTACGCAACGACCTTGCCCAGGCGGTTCGCGTCGATATAGTCGGCAAACCAGTCGCCCTCTGTCACGACGCTCGGAAGCGACGCCCAGAAGTGGTCCAGAATCCGAGTGCGGAAGGCATAGCGCGTCTCAAACGACTCTCGATGTGCCGACAGCGCCACATCCGCATCCAACAAATAGTCCGCACGTCGATCCGCTGGGATCCAGCCGTTGATGAAATGAACGCCGTTATCCAGGATTCCCAGGTCAGCGGCCAACCTCTTCGCGCGGGCGACCGCCGCCGGCTCTCCGATGAGGATGTTCGGGTGCGTCGTGCCATAGAACACCAGCCGGATCTCGGGATGCGTCTTGCGCAGACGTGCTACGGCGCGGATCGGCGTCTCGGCATCGAACCAGTCCCAGATCCCCCCCGCCCATACCAGGACGAAATCCTCCGGTGAGATCCCCTCCACGCTCCGGATTCCATGACTACGCGCCTGCGGTTCGCCATCTTCCATGCCGAAAGGGACGAGTCCGACGATCTGCGAGGCGTGACGACCATCCAGCTCGCTAGGGCGCAGCCCGTCCGCGGCCGTCATGTATCCGATCCAATAATCCCTCTGACGTTCGTTGGACGTCACGAAATAGCTGCCCGCCTTCATGCAGAAACGGAAGAAGTCCACCACCTCGGCGAAGGCGTCGTCCTTCTGGGGCTGCCCGTCGAACCCGCCGATCTTCTCGGCGCCTACTGCTTCGGCGGGAAGTGCGTTGTAGAGGTCGAAGATGAAACGGCATCCGGCAGCCATCCCGCGGCGCACCACCTCGGGATCGATGAGCTGACAAAACGCGATGTCCGCTCCGGCAACCAGCTCGACCAATGCCTCGCGGCCCTGATAGGGCGCCACCGCGAATCCGCGCCCCCGCAACGCGTCCGGGTCGCTTCCCTCGATCCCCACCGCCAAGGTCACGTCGGCCACGCGACTCAGCTGCCCGGCGATCATCACGAACCTGAGTCCGGGACCCGCCATCTGAGCGCCGACCACGTCTGGGGCGACGAGAACGACGCGCGGACGGGTTGGTTCTTCGGCTCCGGTTAGCATGAAGGGTCACTGACTCCTTGGATAGTTCTGCAAATGATGAACAATGTTCTCCGGCCCATCGCTCGACGCGCCTACCAGAGGCTACCCGAGCGTTGGCGACGTGCCCTCGATGCTCGGCTCCTCACGCACAGGTATCGCACCAACACGGACGGGCTCGCCGCGGATGTTGAGGCTGAGCGTTGGTTTGCACAGCATGGCCGCCCCGTATCGATCGTCATCCCGAGCTATAACGATCTCCCCTTGCTGCGCGAGGCGGTCGCGAGCATCCGCCGTACGTGCGCGGACGTGGACTACGAAATCATCGTCGTCGATGACTACATCGATCCCGCAGTGCAGAAGGAGCTGGAGAACCTACGCGCCCGCGATCTGCAGGTGATCCTCAAGACGGAGCGCCTCGGGTTCTCGGGCACAGTCAACGTCGGCATGCAGGCCGCCGCTCACGACATTGTGCTTCTGAACAGCGACATCGTCGCTCAGGACGGCTGGCTCATGGCTCTTCAGCGCTCGGCCTATGACATCGATCCACGGATAGGACTGGTCAGTCCCAAGATGACCTATCCAGACGGTCGGATCCAGTATGCAGGCACGTATTACGCGCGGCTTCTCGCACCGCAATGGTTCGGTCATCTTCACGTGGGGTCGTCCGCGACGAAGCCAACGGCGAACGTCCCCGGATACAACGTGTCCATCTCGGGGGCTTGCGTCTATATCACTCGGACCGCATACGAGCGTCTCGGCCCACTCGATGACGGCTTCTGGTTAGGCTTCGAGGACGTCGACTACGGTCTACGCGCGTGGGCGAACGGGATCCGCTGCTACTACGAGCCACGTGCACTCCTCACGCATCACGAATCCGCGTCCCGCGGGTACAGTCAGGGGCATCGCGAGCTCTCCTCCATGCGGCGATTCTGGGGCCGCTGGGGTGATCGCTTCCTCACCCGACACCGAGCCGAGCCGGTCACCACGGATATCGTTCTGGGAGCCGCGCCCATCCCGATGTGGCACGAGTACGCGCGCGAACTCGGATCAGCGCTAAGCGATGCCGGCCACGACGTGGCAGTTCATCATGCAGACGTCCTTGATCGCTCGGCCCCTCCCGACGAGGGTCTCATCGAGGCCCTCTGCTCTCGCGACGGCGTGCTCGTCGCGACGGACTGGACCGTGGCCGAGACGACGTGGCTCGCCGCTGCCGCAGGGTCCGGCATTCCGGCCTATCTCGTGCCCGCCATGGAAAGTGGGCAGCATCCGCACGATCCCGCACTCCAGGCCGAGATCGTCGCGGGCTATCGGTCGGACTTCGACTTGATCGCGCCGAACAGGCATGTACAGCGTCAGCTCCAGGCGGAGACAGCTTGGGAGAGCCGTGCCCGTATCGCGCCTGCCCTGACACCACCGCCGCTGAACGAAACCGAGCCATCCGGCGGCATTGCGACGATCGGAGCCTCCGCCTCCGAACGTAGGCAGGTGGACACGCTCGCCTCCGAAGTCGGCGTCCACGCCGTGCACCACGATGATCCCGCAGATAGACCTCGGCTCCAGGAACTCGCCGCGGAATCCGCGCGGGTCGTGATCGACTTCGTGCGGCGGCCGAACTCGCTGAGCCCTTACGCCCTGATGTCCATCGGCGCGGCATATGTGGCGCCCCGTAACGAGGAGCTGAGACATGAGGTGCTCGACGGCTATAACGCACTGCTGTTCGACGCCGGCTCAGAGCAGAGTTTGAGAAGGTCTGTGATCGATGCCCTCGACCATCCGCAGATCCTCTCCGAGCTGCGCGTCAACGGACATGCAAGTGCGGCGCGCGCTGCAGCCGAAGCTCGAGGCGCGTTCATTGACGCGATTCACGACCTTGCGCGCAGTTCGGTCGGCTGATGCCTGCCCGGACTCCCGAGGAGGGGGCCGGGACCGTCGCGCGAACGCGATGGATCAGGCGGAATAGCTGATCGTCGTAGACGTGTAGAGCATCCCGGTCGAACGCTGCTTCTCCTCAACCGAGAACGAAGCAGCCTGCATGAGATCCTGGATGTGCACGTTGTCGACGTCCATGAGCGAGGCGTTGATGAAGTACTTCCCTGCACCGAACGAGGTCTGTTCCAGATGGAACTCGACACTGATCTCGCCATTCAGAGGTGGGAGGACGTAACCGATCTTGTCCGTCGCAACGCCGAACACGTTCTGTCCCATGGGGTTATCGATACCGATCGCGCAGGCCCAATCTGCCAAGCCTTCATGGGAGCGCGCCTTCACAGTGACGATGAGATCATCCCCCGGCATGGCTGGCTCACCTACCAGCCTGCCTGCCGCGACGACTTCCACCGAAACGACCTCTGCCGTGCGCTGCTTCGGCGGGACGTTAGCTACCGTCGCACGCGACGCAGCCTTGCTTTCTTCCTCGAGCCGACGGTCATCCAGGATGTCCCGAAAGCGGGCAACAGCGATGATCGGCTCGCCGTCGTACACGACGTAGCCCTCGTTCATCAGCACCGCCCTGTCGCACAGCTCCGTTATCTGACCGAGCGAATGGCTGACGATGACGATGGTTCGACCTTCAGCCTGGAACGAACGGATCTTGTCTAGACACTTCCGTTGGAAGGCTTCGTCGCCCACGGCCAGGACTTCATCCACGAGGAGAACATCCGGGTCGGTATGCACGGCCACCGCGAACGCGAGTCGCACGTACATCCCAGAGGAGTAGAACTTCACCTGCGTGTCGATGAACTCCTCGATGCCCGAGAACGTGACGATCTCGTCGAATTTCGCCTCGGTCTCCTCGCGGCTCAGCCCGAGCACGGACGCATTGAGGTAGACATTCTCCCGACCAGTGAGATCAGGGTGGAAGCCCGCCCCCAACTCGAGCAGCGCCGCTAGGCGCCCCCGTCCCTCAACCGTGCCGGTTGTCGGCTGAATGATGCCGCCGATCACTTTCAGTAACGTGCTCTTGCCGGAGCCGTTGTGTCCGATCAGTCCGATGGTGGTTCCGGCGTAGATATCAAGGCTGACGTCGCGCAACGCCCAGAAGTCTTCGCGGTGGGCCCGTCCAGCACGTCCGAGCGTCACGATCCGCTCCTTGATCGAAGAGTCCTTGCGCACCACGAATCTCTTGGACACGTCCGCCACGCGGATCACAGCGGGGGTTCCGTTCGCGGGATATCTGAAGTCGGCCACTGATCACAGCTCCTGAGCGAAGTTGCCTTGCAACCGCAGAAATGCGCGGTGGCAGAAGAACAAGGCGATCAATCCCACGACGATCGCCGCGAGCAAGCGGAGCAGCATGTGACTCGGCTGCAGCACGTCGTCGCCGGCAACCCAAAAGGCATGCTGGAATCCGATCACGGCAAGAGTCAGTGGATTCGCGGTGTACAACTCCACAATCCAGTCGGTGTGGACCAGTTCTCGAACCATCTGCCAGGAGTAGAGCACCGGGGTCGCCCAGAACAGAAGCATTGTCCCGACCTCGACAAGATACTGCACGTCTCGCAGGTACACGTTCAGAGCGGCGAACAGCAAAGCGAGCGCGGTACCCCAGATAACGATCACGAGAAGGGCCGGGACAAAATACAGCAGTTGCGCGTGCAACGGCGGGCGCCCGACGAGGAATGTCGCAAGCAGAAGCACTACTAGCTGGATGACGAAATTGAAGATGGCGGACCCGACGCTCGCGAGAGGGAACACCTCGCGGGGCACATAGACCTTCTTGACCAAACCCGTATTGGCGAGAATCGAAGACGTTCCGCCGACGACGATGTCGGTGAACAGACCCATCGCCGTCAGACCCGCGAAGATGTATACCGCAAAGTCTGGGATGCCACGGGCTGCGCCCAGAAACTGACCGACGACGACAAAATAGATCGCCAGCTGGAGCAACGGGCGAGCGAGAGACCAGAAGAAGCCAAGCGTGGAATCTTTGTACCGCGCCTTGAGGTCCCTCCGCACAAGGAGGTCCAGCATCTCCCGCTGACGAAAGATCTCCCGAACCGGAGTGATGATGTCTCGGGGTCGACTTCCGACAGTCGCGCCGATCGAGCGCAACGGCGTCTCGGCGAGGCGGTCGAATCGTTCCCGCGCTTCCGGGCTGGGCGGTCTAGGCATCCTCTCAATACTACAGAGCGAAATCCGCTGGCCGCACAGGCGGCGGGCATCCGTTCAGCGACGGCGCCAGCGGGTCCATGCGTTTTCCAGCCACGCGGGCATCGAGTGACGCACGCGGGTGACGAGGCCCGGGTGGTTCAAGCGGAGATAGGCCCGCGCGACGTCGCGAAGCACACCTCGCGACGGATCGCCCAGGCCGCGGATCGCATCGATCCTTCTCAGCGCTGGCCCGTCAACGTTACGCAGGAGACCATCGAGGATCGTCTCGAGCGCTGAATAGCTGTGTTCCACGTAGGTCGAGGTGGCAATAGTCCTCGTTGTCATCCCGACTTCGGCTGCGGCGTAGGCGGGCATCCGCTCTAGTACGTGGGCGAGGCCGCCATCGCGATACTTTCCCGCGTCGGCGAAGTCAACGTAGTCCCAGCGTCTTGCGATGAGCGGGTGTAGGGCGGACGGACGCACGATGAACATGGAGCCGTACGGTGCGAGCGGCGACTCCTCATCGACGGGGATCGCAATGCCGAGCCGCTCCGCCAACTCGGCGAATGCTCGCCGGTTTGCCCACCAGGCGTGGCCGAGCGTCGGGTAACCGAAGTGAACCATCGGTGGGAACACGATACCGAGTTGGGGATCGGCTTCGAACAGTGACAGCGCCACGTTCGCGACGTCAGGATCGCCCAACAGATTGTCGAGCTGTTGGGATCTGAACTCCCCGCCGATCGTTGGCCCATCCTGGGGCGTGCGCTTCGAGTGGAGCTTGACGACGAGATCATATTCTCCTCCCGAAAGGATGTCGTCGCAGGCGACATAGAACGCGCTCTGGTCACGCCCATCGTTGGAGGCGACGACCCGGACCTCGGTCCTTCCTGCGGACAGCGACCGCTCGTTCAGCGTCCGCCCGATCTTTTCGGCCTTCTGCGAGTCGGAGGTGGTGACGATCAAGTCGTATCCGCCGGGAAGGTTCTCAAGGCGATCGAGGAGGAGATCAGTCATCTCGGGGTAGAACACGTGCGCGAGCGCAGCGATCCGGGTGCGAGACGATCGTGGTCGCGAAGGAACGCCTGTTGTCACGACAACTTCGAGCGCGGCGAGATTGGTGTGCATCACCCGCGGCTGGCTCCGACGCACCAGGTCCGTGAGCATCACCTCCCGCGGATAGCCTTCAGCGCACGCTTCGTCCACCACCCATTGTCCGATGACGGCGTGATGCTGCAGGAACACAGGCCATTGGAACAGATTCCTCCGCTTGAGCAACGGGCAGCCGGCGCGGATGAGGGCATCGGCTTCAAGCAGAGAGGGATTGTCGGTCCTTCCCGGAAAGGCGACGCCCGCGCGGAATCCCTCGCGCTCGAAGTGATCGGTGAACACAGTCTCATGGAGACGGATCGCATCTAGATAGGTCGAGACGGGAGAGAGCTGATCCCAATACTCGCGCCACGCCTGTGACGAGAACATGCGTCGGCGAACGACGACCCAATACGTTTGTAGGTGCGCGGGGAAAGCACCTCGGCCTGTGAAAGGGTCGACCGGAAGGGCTGCGTGCTTCGTCATCCCCCAGAAGTCACACGACTCGACATCCATCCGATCGAATACGGGTCGGAAGGCGCGCACGGGGCCGTACCAAGTGTCGTTCAGGAGCATCAGTTCATCGAAGGCGTCCAGGTCTTCGCCTAGGCGTTCGAGCCCTGCCTTGTACGCCCAGGCATCGAAGCCGGTGTTGTCGCGGTACAGGACGTCGTCGCCGAGCGCCGCAAGACGATCCCGCCCTTCACGGTCGAGGTCGCCGTTGACGATGACCCGCACGCTGTCGACATGCTCCCGCAGGGCGCGCAATGCGATGGAGACGTACTCCGGAAGGTCGCCGCGAGGACTCCAGACGACGTAAAGGAGGACACGACGCGGCCGTCGTCTGCCCTCATCACGGATCATCGTTTCTCCAGTCGCGCGAACCGCGCGCGTCGACGACGGGGCGACGGGATCACCCGCGCGAGCTTCTCGACCACGCCCGCGCCTGCTCGCGACCGGATCCGGAGCGCCGCCGCCAACAGCGCCAGCAACCCGGAGGAGCCACGCCACCCGCTTCGCTCCAGCAACGCCACCTGATCGACGGGATACCCGGGAAGCGCCGTCATCACGTAGTCCAAGTCGTACTCGATCGCCGTGTGGTTAATCGCGATATGGGCAGCGGAAATAACGGTGCGCACGTCGTATCCGGCGCTGGCGAGGCCCGGCGCGAACAGGATCGTGAACGCCTCGCGGCGCGCGACGACCAGACGAGACGCCGCCGCTGCCATATCCGTAAGGACTCGAAGGGCCGCTCCCTTAGCCGCCCACCAGCCGCTCATAGGCCCCAGCGGCATCCCCCGGTCGAGCGGCCCGTGCACCCCAGAGGAGTCCGCGAAGGCCCTCACCTCGGCCGCGAGCGCTCTCCAATGGGCGTTGAAGGCAAGGTCCCCCACGAGCGGAGTCGGCGGAAACACACCGCCCACCTCGCTATCCTCTAGCGGCCGCACCCCCGCCCGCAGGAAACTATCCAAGGTCTCGGAGAAGTAACGCCGCAGATAACGCGCGATGTTATCTTCCGCCCGCGAACTGCCGGTGATCGCTACCACGATCTCGTCTTCATCGGACGGATTGTCCCGCAGGAGCAAGAGCGTCGACCACGGATCAACGGGCTCCTCTGTTCTCACCGATATCACGCATCGATCGCCGATGCCGGCAGGGAGTCTCGCCGCCGCGAGCGCGCGCTCGACGTCGACGCGGGCTTCGGGAACGGTCGAGACGAGAAGCCGCCCGCTACTGCCCCGCGGCAGCATACGGATCGCATCATCGAACTCATCCGCGTTGCGGCACTCGATCACGAACGTCGCGCGCGTGCCGCACGGCCTCTCCTGATCTTCTCGTGGCCGATCTGACAGAATCCTCGTTCCGCTGAGGTTCGCGTGGATCGTCCATGGGGCGGCCTGGCGTCGGAGGTCCGCCCGAACAGCGGTCACCGCCCCACCTTGATGACCAAACGTATCGAGCACTCGGCGGCCGTCCACGGCCAGACGATGCAGCACGAGCGGATCGCTGAGCAGGAGCTTCCTTGCGAGCACCGGGTATCCCAGGGCCATGAGCATGAGCGGATGCTCACACTCCGGGTCGCCCTCCGCGAACGAGGGGTCATCGAAGACCACGCGGAGATCGTCACGGACGCAGCTGCGGGCCAGGGTGCGTAAGCTCGTGGCTTCCGACCTTTCGGCGATGAGTGCCTGTGTGAAGCGGTTTGCGGCCACCGAAAGCCATAGCGAGCTCGTGCGCGCGTCGCCTGCCTCGCCGAGGCTGGAGGCGAGCAACGTCCAGTTCGCGGACCGCTCTGCTTCGGCATGGAGAAGGCGCTCTAACGCATCCGGAATCGGATACCAGCTGTCGTCAACGAGGAGGACTTCGTCGACCAGGTCGTCGAAGCCCATGCGGACCCAAAATGTCGGGAGATCGGCCAACGCGACTCGCTCGAAGGATCCTGCATCCTCATGACGCGTGCGACCTCGGTCCTCGGCTATCACGACGACCCGCCCATGACCGGACAGAACCCGAAGGGCCTCAGCGACATGAGCAGCATCTCCAAGCTCCGAGGAACGCGAGAGCCCGAAGAGGATGCAGCGACGCGGCATGGATCGGTGGTGGTCGGTTTCCACGCGCTAGCGATGCCCCTGCTCAAGTGCGGTGAGTAGGTATCGCCCGTAGCCGCTCTTGATCAATGGCTCCGCAAGCAGCCGCAGCTCAGCGTCGGTCAGGAAGCCCATGCGCCACGCGACCTCTTCTGGGCAGCCGATTGACAGGCCCTGACGCTTCTCGACCGTGCGAATGAAGTCGGTCGCCTCGCTGAGCGAGTCGAACGTTCCCGTGTCCAGCCAGGCCGTGCCGCGCGGCAGGAGCTCCACCTGCAGCCGTCCCCGCTCGAGGTAGGTCCGGTTGACGTCGGTGATCTCCAGCTCGCCGCGCGGCGACGGCTCGAGGTTCTTCGCGATCTCGACGACGTCGTTGTCATAGAAGTAGAGTCCGGGCACCGCGTAGTTGCTCTTGGGCTGTGCGGGCTTCTCCTCGAGCGAGACGACACGACCGTCCGCGTCGAACTCGACCACGCCGTAGGCGGTCGGATCATCGACCCAGTAGCCGAAGACGACACCGCCCGAAAGAGAGCTGTACTGGCGCAACCGGGTTCCCATCCCCTGTCCGTAGAAGATGTTGTCCCCGAGCACGAGCGCGACGGAGTCGGAGCCGATGTGCTCCTCGCCGAGGATGAACGCCTGCGCGAGCCCGTCGGGCGAAGGCTGCGTCTTGTAGGCGATGGAGACGCCGAACCGCGACCCGTCACCGAGCAGGCGCTGGAACTGCTCCGAGTCGTGTGGCGTGGTGATGACCAGGATGTCGCGGATGCCGGCGAGGATCAGCGTCGACAGCGGGTAGTAGATCATCGGCTTGTCGTAGACCGGGACCAGCTGCTTGGAGACGCCGAGGGTGATCGGGTGCAGCCGGGAGCCCGTGCCCCCGGCGAGGATGATGCCGCGCATGGTCTTCAGTCTCCCGGATGACGCGGCATCCGGCCAAACCTTCGGCCACCCGCCCGTGATATATACTGATGCGCGGAAATAGATATATCCGAGCGGGAGAGTCCGATGAGCAAGACATTGATCGACATCGATGACGACGTGATGACCCGCGCGCAGACGCTCTCACGCATCCCCACGAAGAAGGGTGTGATCGCCGCCGCCCTGGAGCAGATGGTGCGTCGTCTGGAACTGGACGAGTACACCGAGTTCGCCGCCTCCGGCGCGCTCGCCGATCTCGCCGATCCCGAGGTGATCCGGTCGGCTCAGCGGTGACGCTGTTCCTGGTCGACAACTCGGTGATCCAGCGGATCGACAAGCCGCAGGTGCGGGATGCCTGGATGCGGTTGCACGATCGCGGGGAGATCGCCACCTGCCTTCCGCTGCTGCTCGAGGCGGGATATTCCGCGCGTTCGAAAGACGACTACGAACGGCTCATCGATCTCGAGCAGCGCGCCAAGGTCGTCCTTCCCCCCTCCCCCGAGATCGTCGAGATCGCACTGGATCTGCAGCACGCGCTGTTCGGTGCCGGCATGGGTCGCGCCGTGGGCGTCAGCGATCTTCAGATCGCCGCGACAGCCCTGTATCACTCGACCGGATCACAGCCGGTGGTCGTCCTCCACTACGACGCAGACTTCGACCACCTCGTCGCGGTCGCACCGCGACTGCGCGTCGAATGGATCGTGCCGCGCGGCGCCATCGACGAGCACGGCCGCGCAGACCAGTCCTGACCAGGACCGGGCGACGCGGACCGGTAGCCTGGTGGCCATGCCTCGACATCTGCTCGTGACCGGTGGCGCCGGTTTCATCGGTTCGAATTTCGTTCACCATGTCCTCGCGCACACGGATGACCATGTCACGGTGCTGGACAAGCTGACCTACGCCGGGAACCTCGCCTCCCTGGACGGCCTGCCCGAGGACCGGTTCCGGTTCGTGCACGGCGATATCGCCGACGCCGCCCTGGTCGACGCCCTGTTCGGCGAGGTGGACGCGGTGGTTCATTACGCGGCCGAGTCTCACAACGACAACAGCCTGAACGACCCGCGCCCGTTCCTGGACACCAACATCATCGGCACCTACACGCTGCTCGAAGCCGCCCGCACGCACGGCCGCCGGCTGCACCACATCTCCACCGACGAGGTGTACGGCGACCTGGAGCTGGACGACCCGGAGCGGTTCACCGAGACCACCCCGTACAACCCCTCATCCCCGTACTCCTCCACGAAGGCCGGGTCCGACCTGCTGGTGCGCGCCTGGGTGCGCTCCTTCGGGGTGGCGGCCACCATCAGCAACTGCTCCAACAACTACGGCCCGTACCAGCACGTGGAGAAGTTCATCCCCCGCCAGATCACCAACGTGATCCGCGGCGTCCGTCCCAAGCTCTACGGCGCCGGGCTCAACGTGCGGGACTGGATCCACGCCGACGACCACTCCTCCGCCGTCCTGACGATCCTGGAGAAGGGACGGATCGGGCAGACCTACCTCATCGGCGCCGACGGCGAGAAGGACAACAAGACCGTCGTCGAGCTCATCCTCACCCTCATGGGACAGCCCGCCGACGCCTACGACCACGTCACCGACCGGGCCGGCCACGACCTGCGCTACGCCATCGACTCCACGAGGCTGCGCACCGAGCTGGGCTGGACCCCCCGGTACCGCGACTTCGAGGCGGGCCTCGCCGCCACCATCGACTGGTACCGAGCCAACGAAGCCTGGTGGGCCCCCAGCAAAGACGGCGTCGAGGCCTTCTACGCCGCCAAGGGACAGTGACGACGGTGACCGAGTACGGCAAGAAGCTCGCCATCACCGAGACGCCCATCCCCGGGCTGGTCGTCTTCGACCTTCCCGTCCACGGCGACTCCCGCGGGTGGTTCAAGGAGAACTGGCAGCGCGAGAAGATGCTTCCGCTGGGCCTTCCGGACTTCGGGCCGGTGCAGAACAACATCTCGTTCAACGACGCCGTCGGCACGACCCGCGGCATCCACGCGGAGCCGTGGGACAAGTACGTGTCGGTGGCGACCGGGCGCATCTTCGGCGCGTGGGTCGACCTGCGCGAAGGCCCGTCGTTCGGCGCCGTGTACACGACCGAGCTCGACCCGTCGAAGGCGATCTATGTGCCGCGCGGGGTGGGCAACTCCTACCAGACGCTGGAGCCGGACACGGCGTACACGTATCTCGTCAACGACCACTGGTCCCCCGACGCCGCGTATTCGTTCCTGAACCTCGCGGACGAGACCGCGGCGATCGAGTGGCCCATCCCGCTGGACCGGGTCGAGATCAGCGAGAAGGACCAGAACCACCCGCGGCTGTCAGGCGTCACCCCCATCCCTCCGAAGCGGATCCTCGTCACGGGCGCGAACGGGCAGCTGGGGCGCGCGCTGCGGGAGGAGTTCGGCGACGTCCCGTGGGTCGAGTACGCGACGCGGGACGCTCTCGACATCGCCGGCACCGAGCTGGACGGCGCGCGCCGCTGGCGCGACTACGGCACGATCATCAACGCCGCCGCCTACACCGCCGTCGACCGGGCCGAGACGGCGCAGGGCCGTGCCGAGGCGTGGGCGGGCAACGTCACCGCGCTCGCCAACCTGGCCCGCGTCGCGACCGCCCACGGCATCACCCTCGTGCACGTCTCCAGCGACTACGTCTTCGACGGCACCAAGGAGGGCCCCTACACCGAGACCGACCCGGTCAGCCCGCTCGGCGTCTACGGTCAGACCAAGGCCGCCGGCGACGCCATCGCCGCCACCGTGCCGCGTCACTACATCATCCGCACCAGCTGGGTCATCGGCGACGGCAACAACTTCGTGCGCACCATGGCGTCGCTGGCCGAGCGCGGCGTGGATCCGAAGGTCGTGGACGACCAGACCGGCCGTCTCACCTTCACCTCGACGATCGCCGCGGCGATCCACCACCTGCTCGACGCGCGCGCGGCGTACGGCGTCTACAACGTCACCAATGACGGCGAGCCGCAGAGCTGGTACGACATCGCCCGCGCCGTGTTCGAGCTCACCGGTCACGACGTGCGACGAGTCAGCCCGGTCAGCACTGCCGACTATTTCGCGAACGCCGCCGGCCCGGTGGCTCCCCGCCCCGCGAACAGCGTGCTGGATGTCTCCACGCTGGTCGCCACCGGGTACACGCCGACGACCGCGGGCGACGAGCTGTCGCGGTATCTCCGACCCGGTCACGAGCGCGGGTAGCCGGCGTCGATCTGAGCGCAGGTGAACGTGACCGACCATCCCTGAGGGAACGACTCCCAGGTCAGCGCGGTGTCCTCCGGCAGAGCCGCACACGCGGCACGCGCTGTCGCGACGTCGTCGGCCCAATCGGGGGATCCGTCGCGGTCGCTCGGATGGTTGCCGAGGAACGCCATCCCGAACACCACCCCTAGGACGACCAGTGGCGCCACGGTCATCCGGCGCCGTCCGCTGCGCCACAGCGCGTAGGCCGCCAAAGGCAGCGTCGCCAGCAGGAACATCTGCGGCGCGACAGCATACCGATGAGCGGCGAAGATCGCGATCGGGTCCTGCGTGAGGGAGACGATGAGGTCGTAGCCCTCCCACCGGCTGTAATCCGCGTAGTCGCTCCCGCCGCCCTTGTTGACGAGGTAGGGGGTCGCGAACGTCCCGATCGACGCCGCGGTCAGCGCGACGAGGAGGAGTCTGGTGGCCGCCGTGCCGCGCAGCACGACCACGACGGCGGCCGCCACAAACGGCAGCAGGGCGACCACCGCGACCCACCAGCCCGACCCCACGATCATGTCGGCCGCCGTGCCGTCGGATGGCACCCAGAGCCGCAGGACCGCGTAGAACAGCCACCCCCTGAGAACCGAGACGAAGCCGAGATCGATGTCTCCGCTGATGACGCGCGGAGCGATCACGGACACGACGATCTGGACGATGCCACCGATCAGGGTTCCCGCCATGACGAGAAATCGACGTCGCCGATAAGGCGGCACGAAGATCAGCGGGACGAACAGCAACACCTGCGGCTCGGTGAGGGCCGCCAGAAGGGCTGCGAGGAAGAAGACGACCGTCGTCCCCCTCCCCTTCGGCCGCGCCAGCAGGAGCCAGGGGGTCAACCAGACCGCGAACCAGTGCAGATTCGTCGGGTTGCCGAGCACCTGCACCGGCAAGAGCGGTGCCATCACCGTGATCAAGGCGACCGCGACCCGGGCCGGAGCCCACGGCAGCACCGCGCCCGAGCAGACGAACACGAGCCCCGCCGTGATACCCGCGACGATGCACGAACCTGCGGCGAGCCCGAAGGCGGCGAGGTCGAGCGGCAGGAACTGCACCGTGAGCGCCGTGACGATCCGCGGCACCACGTGCAGATATCCCGCGTAGGGCGTGAACACGCTCGCCCACGGGCCGTTCGCCCAGGCTTCGGAGAGGAACGGCTGAGCGTCGTCGGCCCAGATCGCGCCGAGCGCGTCCGTGGGCAACCTGATCCACGCGACGCCGGTGGCGACGACGACCAGTGCCAGCGCTGTGAGGATCGGCGCCCGCCGCAGCCAGCGGACGGCCCTGTGCCGGCCTGCGGAACCAGTGGCGCGTGCCCCGCCGACGATCGTCGGCGTCCGGCGCCCGGAGGCTGCAGTCCCGATCGTGCACTGCCCGACGTGCGCGTCCGGTATCAACTCCACGACCACCGTCTTATACGGCGAAGCTATCGGATCGAAGGACAGGACGCTCAGCTTCGCCTCCTATGGTGGAGGGAGAATCGTGCAGCGGCACCCCGTGCTGAGCACGGGAAAAGAAGGACACATGGCAACGGAACTGACCGTCGTCGTCCCGACGTCCAATGAATCACCCAACGTCGCAGAGCTGATCCGTCAGTTCGCGGACTCGACCGGGGACCTGGAGTGCGAGATCGTGTTCGTCGACGACTCGACCGATGACACGCGATCCGCCCCTCACCGGCGACGCGGGATCCATCATGCGGAGGACATCTTCGCGAACGTCGCCGGTCCGGTGCTCTCCCGCCAGGCCTACAGCGTGCTGAGGTTGGAGCTCGCTAAGGGTTAAAACAAAGCCCCGCACCCAGACGGACGAACTCAGCCGCTACGTCGCGGAATGAGGTGTCCTCCGACGCGAGAATCTCATCTCACGAAGACGAGCCGCTGATCGCGATCGACTTCCACAGATCGAACTGGCGGTCATTTCCCTCCAGGGTCTTGGAGACAATCGACTCCGCAGCCGACACCTCTTCGTTATCCTGAAGCTGACGAAAATATCCTGCACCAATAATAGCGATACCACGGTTTGGCGCACTGATTCGAATCATCTCATCGCTTTCAAATAGTTCGGCGACTGGCGCCGGTGTATACGTTTCATTGTATTCCCAATGCCATGCTTCTGGATGAGCGCCTCCGGGTTCGGCCCAGGAAGGATGCACCCATCCGTAACGAGATGCTTGCGCTTTCAGCCACAGGTAGGCGGTGCTACCGAAAGCGATCGTTTGGTGGCTAGGTGTACCGATATCCACTGCCAAAGCCCAGCCATGATTCGACGTTCCAGGCGTAGCCGCATTCCCACAATTTCCTTGTGCACACCAATATGCGCGAGCTTCGACTTGCCCCTGATAATCGCGGTACGCCGAATTAATCGGTATATTATAGCCAAAACTTCCTACGAATTCCGCATTCATATCCTCTAATGCAACTAACGCATCCGAACGAAGAAGTTGGACACCATTGTCCGACCACGGGATCTCAGCAAGCGCAGATGTCGGAATGTAGCCGTTCGCATAACTGCCCCATGCGTTGTCGGCTCTCGCAGCCGCGGTTTGGAAAACAACATCGACACCCGCCAGCGCACCACCAAAAAGCAGGCCAGACATGAGAATGGATCGTCGCGTGAGATCGGGCGGCACACAAATTATGCTACCGGAACGAATTGCGGATGTGCAAGGTAATTGAAGATCGATTTTAGCGGCTTTCTCTGAGATCGGCCGATGAGGAACGCGCGGAGGCGGTGATCCCGCAGCCAAGGAATCATCGTGACGCCCCCGGCAGCGGTAACTCAGTCGGGGTTTGGCGCGGACACAGCTTCATCCCGTAATGTGGCTCGTAATGATGCGCCCAGCGGGCGCCCCGTGCTGAGCACGGGAAAAGAAGGACACAGCGCAATGGAACTGACCGTCGTCGTCCCGACGTTCAACGAATCACTCAATGTCGCAGAGCTGATCCGTCAGCTCGCGGACTCGACCGGAGACCTCGAGTGCGAGATCGTGTTCGTCGACGACTCGACCGATGACACGCCCGACGTGATCCGCTCACTGGCCGACGGCGCAGTCTTGCCGGTCCGCGTCATCCATCGCGAAGTGGGCGTGGGCGGCCTGGGCGGAGCCGTGGTCGAAGGGTTCCGCGCCGCTGAGGCGCACATCTGCGTGGTCATGGACGGCGACCTGCAGCATCCGCCCCAGGACGTCCCCAAGCTCGTCGAACGGTTCCGCGCGGGCGGCGCCGATGTCGTGGTGGCGTCCCGCTACACCGGCGCCGGCACGGCGGACGGGCTCTCCGGGGCGGTACGCAGCCTCGTCTCCCGCGCCTCGACGGTCGTCGCGAAAGTCCTGTTCCCCCGGCGTCTGCGGCAGTGCTCCGATCCGATGACCGGGTTCTTCCTCGTGGACACCCGTCAGATCGACCTGCACACGCTCCATCCGCGCGGCTTCAAGATCCTGCTCGAGATCCTGGTGCGTCAGCCGTTGCGAATCGCAGAGATCCCGTTCCACTTCGCCGAGCGGCACGCCGGCGAGTCGAAGGCGTCTTTCTGGCAGGGCGTGCAGTTTCTCACGCAGCTTGCAGCCTTGCGGTTCCGCAGGACGAAGAGTTCGCGTATTTAGACGCTTTGAGGAATCACAACGGCGTCATGTTTCTGGCCCAGCCAAACGGGCTTGGTTCTCATCGCAACGAAGAAGAGGACGAACAGTAGGACTGCTCTCCCCCACACGCCCAATATGAAGATCTGCGGCCAGACTGACGCTTCGATCGAGGCGGTATTGGCGGCGGCGCGCGCAAAGAATCCGACGCCGGTGAATACGTCGGCAATGTAGTAAGCGACGATCCAGGGCCACCCGATACGCAGTAGGACGAAGAACGGAATGAGCCACAGGACGTACTGTGGCGAATGCACCTTGTTCAGCAGGAGATAGGCCATGAGCATGGCGGCCGACACTTCGAGCCAGGGAAAATCTGCACGACGCCACCAACGGATCGTCCCCCAGACCACCGGCGCGAGAATCCCTATCAGGGTCGCGAAGGTGACGACGGGACGCAGCAGCGTCTGCACGTGCTGGCTGTCGATGTAGGGCCGTAGCCCCCAGTACCAGATCGTGTTCGTCGACCCATCGATGTCCCGGCTCCATTGGAAGCGGATTCCCGCGACCCATCCGTCGAAGTTGATGAGAACGAACGGGAGGTTGAGGACGAGCACGACAGCCACGGCCGCGCCGACAACGGCGAGAAACCGTTGCCACCGCAGACTCTGCCAGAAGCCCTTCCCATCCTGCCTCGTCCGCGGCAGGAGCGCCCAGAGCCCGATCGGCGCCACGAACAGCAACGGATATAGTTTCGCGCATCCACCGAGCCCGAGCAGCAGACCGGCCGCTGTAAGCCAGACCGTCGAGTGACCCGTCGATCGGCAAGCACGCCACGTGGCCCACAGTCCAGCGGTCGCGAGCAACACGACGAACATCTCCACGTTGTACGTCGCATAGAGGAACACACCCGACGCGAGCGACCACCACAGAGCGCGCCATCCACCTAGACGAACGAGAAGCACCGTGATCCCCAGGCTGCAGGCGCCCAGAACGATGGCGAACAGCGTATAGAACTGTTGGTCGGTCGATACCGGCAGCGCGACCAGCCAAGTCAGCAACCCTGATAACACGGGATACTCGAGCGTGCCGGGCAGCAAGACACCATCTGAGCCAGTGCCGCCGTTGACATACGGCAACAGATGCTCGAAAAGGCTGCGACCTGCCCACAGGGCCTGAAAGTCGGTATAACAGCCTTTGCCATACCACGAGGCGACGAGGTCGCCGCTGGTCGCCCCGTTCGCTTCATAGGTCGGGCCGAAACACGGCAACCGGTACAGGTACGCGCCCAGGACGACAACGGCGGTGAGGATGAGGTTGACGACGAGGCCGAAAGCGCGACGACCCTGACCACGCAACCAAACGATCGTTTGCACGATGATCCTCCATATATGTGCGCTGTGGTCGCGCCGTTGCACGTCGCACTTGAGCAAGAACATTCAGCGAACGGAATCCGCAGCCGCTCTTGCGAGGCGCCCCGGTGTGGGCGCGAGGCCCGGGTTGCTGGCAACACTCGCTAACGACAGGTCCCGGCAGCGAGGACGACACCGCACGATTGCCAGTCTCCCGGATGGAACGACGCGGCAGCAAACCCGCCGTCCCGCTTCTCGCGGATTACCTCAAGGCACGTCGACTGTCTTGCAACTGCGTGAAGTGTCCGCCCCCGCGGCGACATTCACCGTGGAGACACAAATCGTGTGCCGGCCCGAGCCGAGTTGCAGGTTCTGCACGTAGCCATGGGCGGTCCCGTAGGCCGGGTAATACGAAGCAAGATCCGGACGTTCGGCCTCGGCGACCAATCGTGCATTTTCCGAGCCATCGACGGTGACGACGACGGTGACGGGGTCGACTGTGTCGGGGTCGATGGCCCAGCCGGTGATCGTCGTCGTGCCGCCCTCGACACGGACGGTATCGAAGGATCCGATCGGAGAGCCGCTCATGGCGTTGACGCTGACGCACTTCAGCAGCGTGTGCTGATCAGGATCCGTATCGATCGCAAAGATGCATATCTGAGTCGTCCCACCGCCGTTCGCGTTGATCGTCGCGCTGAACCCGTGCGCGGCGCCGAACGTGGTGAAGGCTGCCGCCACATCCGGTCGATCACCGTCCGCAGTCACCGCAGTGGCGGAGTTGCCGATCCAGATGTGCACGGGTATCGGATCGATCGTGTCGGGGTCCGCTGCCCATCCCCTCACCTGGAATACTCCAGGCGAGACCTCAACGGCATCGACCGACCCCACGGGCAGCCGGTTGGCGATCACGCCCTTCCGGTTGCGACAACCGAGGTACGTGTCCGCGCCATCGGTATTTATTGCGGTGACGCAGACCTCTGCGTCGGCGTTCGGAAGGTCGATGGTCTTCTCGAACCCGTGCTTTGCGCCATAAGCCGGGTATACGGCGCCGACGTCAGGACGCGTGAACGAGGCTGTGTACGTGGTCGCGACGCCGTTGACCGTCACGCGGTACGCGATCGGGCCTGTCGTATCCGGGTCGATCGCCCAACCCCGTATGAGCGCTGAGGTTCCGCTGACACTCATCGTATCGAAAGCCCCGAACGGCGCCAGACCTTGGTCGTCGGCGATCTCCACGCTCGCACTACGGCAGCCCAGGCTCGTATCGCTTCCCGCACCTACGTTCAACACGGACACGCACACCTGATGTGTCCCGGGCGGCAGCACGACCGTTGCGCTGTACCCGTGCGCAGTGCCGTAAGCCGGAAAGTAGGGAGCCAGATCGGGTCGGTCCGAGCTTGCGATAACATCCGTGTCCTCGTCGTCGACAGCAACCCGGACAGTGACCGACCCCGTCGAATCCGGGTCGAGTGCCCATCCAGAGATCGTGGCGCTCGATCCTTCCGTCGTGAACGAATCGATGGACCCGGTAGGGGCACCAGTCATCGCATCAAGCGTGCGACATTGAAGCAGCGTGTGCTGGTCCGGGTTCTCAGAGTCAATTGCGAAGACACAGACGTCAACGGGGCTCGACCCAGTGGCGCTTACGACAGCCTGGAAGCCGTGATCCGACCCCAGCGTCGGATATACCGCCGCGACATCCGGGCGTTCCTGGTCTGCAACGACACTGGTCGCGCTGCTTCCGACGTAGATGTGCACCGAGATCGAATCGGCGGTGTCAGGGTCTGCCGCCCAGCCGCGTACAGTGAACGACCCGGGAGAAGTCACCACCTCATCGACGGAACCGATGGGGAGCACTGAGCCCTGCGTCGAGCCGAACCAGTCGGTGAAGTAGTTGTAGAAGTTCCGGTTGCCGTAGGCCGAGCAGCTGTCGCCCGTGCCATAACCCGCGGCGAGCGCGGCGGCGTTCGGCTGATAGGGCGTGTAGTAGTACAGGTTCGCCGTGGCCTGGTTCTGGATGTAGACCGCCGACGAACCACACGAGGTACTCGGGTTATACAGGATGTTCCAGGTGTTCCCCGGCGCGTACCAGGTGAAGTACTTGCTCGTCCCCGTGGGGTTCGAGTAGCGCTTGAGCATGTAGGCGCCGCCGTACACCTGCGTCGCGAAGCCGAGCCCGTCGGAGGTGCAGCCGGTAGTGTCGGGGCAGTTGTAGCCCATCGCGTAGTTGTAGGCGTAGGTCGACGGCGCCGTCGAGGTCACCAGGCCCTGTTCTTTCTGGATCATCACCAGCAGCACCTGCGGGTTGATCCCGCACGCCTGTGCCACCTTGTAGATGAGAGACGCCGCCGTCTCACTCGAGCTCCCGCTGAACGCGGAGCACATCGCATTGGCCGACTGCGACGAGGAGGGCCCGGTCCAGCTCTTCAGACACGTGTAGCCGGACTTGCAGGAGCTCACCTTCGAGTTGAGGAACCCCTGGACCTGAGACTGGCTCATCGTGCTCGAGTCGTAGAAGACCGTATCGCTGATGATGTTGCCCGCCTGGAACTGGCTCAGATCGGCCGTCTGGACGATCCCGGAGGCTGCCGTGGACGCGGTCACGGAATCCGCTGTCGTCGCCTGCGCAGCAGAGCTCGTGCCGATAAATCCGGCGATGACGACGGCTGCGATGCCGACGACCCCGAGAACCCCGCGCAGACGATGTGATGAGTTCGGCCTGCGATGCATGTGAACAGTGTGACGGATGTTGCGCGTGAGTAGCAAAGTTTCTTCAGTTTTTGCAGACGACACACCGCGCTCTACGGCTGCTCTCAGCAACTTCCGCCGCGCGCACGCGTCTCGCTAAGCGGGTGGCATCGTGGACCAGAAGCTTTCGATGAGCGCGTTGTCGGCGGAGGATGCGACTCCGTCCGCCGAGAGCCCGAGCAGGCCTGCCACGACAACTCTGAGCTTCCCGAAGGGTCAACGCCGAGGTCTATTCCCGCAGGAAGTACGGGGTAACGATCAATTGATCGTTCTCGTTCGGATCGCGCTGCGCTGGTCCGCTCGGATTGCCTACAGAGGCTACTCAGTGCCAGGAGGAGCCCGCAGCTCCCATATCGGGTACGATCGGCCCACAACGGCGAAAGCGCGAACGGAGTGACCCGTGTCGCCTAGGTCAACACCGAACCTACGTCATAGCCCACCTGGTAAGTCGCCTCACAGAAGCCACAACTTGTATTAGATTGCGCTGGCCTGAGTATAGATGTCGCGGATTACGTCGAAGTCACGGTCGTTCACCGGAGTCACTACCGTCATACCCTCACGGAGCCCGTGCGCATTGAACTGCGTCCACTCCTCACCCGTGAACATATGCCAATATCCGGGGGCGGCGAGCCAGATTCCATTATAGGAATCGGTCGAGGATGAGACGATCACGGCCATTTCTTCGTACCAGCTTTCATTCGATTCAGCGGTGGCTTCACCGGGGAGAGGGGCATTCTCAACACGAGGCTGCGGATCTACCCATGTACTTCCAGTTAAAATCTCAAGGTGAAGGTGCGGCCCTTGCGCGTTACCCGTGCTTCCGATATTAGCGATCTGCGTGCCACGCGACACTGATGTGCCGACGGCCAGAATTGCGCCACTCGGGGTGTGCGCGTATCGAGAAGACCATCCGTCCGCGTGAGTTACGATAACCAGGTTGCCGTAGTCTCCAGAACTACCAGAGAAGCTGACATATCCGTCAGCCACCGAATAAATCGGATCGTTGACACGGCTTCCCGCAATATTGTTCCAGAAATCGATTCCGTCGTGGGTCGGACGCTCCGCCGTGCGGAAACCGGAACTCACTGTTCCTCGCGGATTTAGCGGATGACCCCAGGTCGGCTCAGAGTCCGCCTGCGCAGGCGTATTTCCTACGGTCAACGCAACGATCGCCCCAACGGAAAGTCCGGCCAGACCAAGCGCTGCGCGCCGCGTGAACATAGCCTTTGGCATCCCCGCAGCGAGCGGGGTGCTTACGTCCTCTGGATGATCCATCACGCTATGCAACTTATGGACCAGTGGTGTGACTTGTCTGTAGGCCAAAAGGGGGACAGACTTTTCTGGACAATTGCGCTACTTTTCCGTTCGGCAGCCGTTCTTTCAGGCACTCGGGCATCGCAATCAACGGGTACGGCGCCGCTAGCTGGTCGCCGCGCATGGCGCTCGCGGGCGCCCCCTAGATCTTTCATCGTGTCGCTGATGCACCACGGCCGGTGTCATTACCCCGAATTGTGGCGTTTTATAATCGGTGCGAGGAGAGTTCCGATACTGCTGATCACGTGAGGGGCGCGTACAGCATGTCGGACTCGGTCGGTCACGTGTACGGTGAGGCAGCTGCTGTGGCCACGCAGGCTGCCGTGCCGCGCGAGCTCTACCCACGGCACATGAACGGCGACCAGTCTGCCCGACGACGCGGCCAACTGCTCGACAACGCCGCTCACGCTCGCGGAATAATGGGATCAGAGTTCTAGGGCCGTCATACGGCGAACGCTCAGCTGCTCGACGCTTCTGATGAATGGTGATCACGCACGGCGAGGTTGGCTGGATCGATGCCGATAAACCCCGGGAAAGCGCACCAACCGGCGGGCAGCTCCTCACACGATCGGCATCCACCCGACGGTGTCACAGCTCGGCGTGCAGCGCCCAGACCCGCTCGGCATGATCGCGCCACGAGAACGCGCGTCCGCGATCGGCCGCGCGAACGGCGAACCGGCGGCGGCTCTCCTCCGAGTCGACGACGAGGTGCAGCGCCTCCGCCAGCCCGGCGGCCGGCACGAACAGCCCGGCGTCGACCAGCACCTCCCGGTGGACGTCGGAGGCGACCGCGACGATCGGCACGCCGAGGGCCAGCGCGTCGACCACCCGCCACGGGAACCCGCTGAGCGTCGACGGCGCCAGCAGCGCCAGCGCCGCGTCCAGCACGGCGGCTCGATCCGCCGGCTCGAGCGGCGGCAGCACGTGCACGCTCGTCTCGGGCAGGCCGGCGGCGTCGGCGACGCCGCGGACGCGCGACGCGTTCTGGCCCGTCACGTCGGAGACGACCACCTCGACGTCGTCGAGCGGCAGCGACCCGACCGCGGACAGTCCCGCGGCGAGCGCGTCGTCGTCGCATCCGCCGCCGGCGATGACGACCACCCGGTCGGGCACGCCGAGATGACGACGCCGGCCGACCGCATCCGACGGCACCGCGAAGCCGGCGGGAGCCGCACCCGGGATCACGCGGACGCGTCCGCCGAGCCGGCTGAGGCCGCCCAGCCGCTCGGCCATCGCGTGGGTCGGGACCACGACCGCGTCCGCATGCTTCTCGGCGCGCTTGAGGAGGGCGCGCTGCGCGGCCACGACCGTGCGCGGCAGCGAGCCCGCCGCCTCCCAGGCGCACAGATCCCACAGCGTCACCACGGTCTGGTCGTTCTCGTTGACCCGGTCGTGCCGGACGAGCGGCGCCACGAGGGACCCGGCGTGGATGAGGCCGCCACCGACCCCGGGAGCGATCCCCAGCTGCCAGCTCGCCGTCAGCTTCGCGCGGGCGAGGGGAGCCCTGGTCACGCCCGCGAGGTCGGCCACCGCCGCGGTCGCCGCGCCCTCGTCACCGGCGGGGACGATCGCCGTCACCTCGCAGCCCGACGGTGCCGTGGTCGCCAGGGCACGGGCAATCTCGGCCTCGGCCTCGGCGACGTCGGGATCGACCTGCTGCGTGAGCTGATCGAGAACCATGCGCAGCGAGACGACCATGCGTCGAGCCTAACCAGGCTGCCTGCGGCTGCGCCCAGCGGCGCGGCGCGTCAGGACGACGGGCTGGCGGTGGCGGGGTGCAGCGTGTTCTGCACGTAGTCATGGATCCACTCGTAGTCCGGATCCTCGTCGTCGACGCCGATGCCGCCGGCCGAGGTCGGCGTCAGCTCCACCGTCGTGACCGTCTGGGTCTTCGCCTTGATCGCGAGGTCCATCAGCGTCGGCAGCAGCCCCTGCGGCACGTCGGTCTCCAGGAGGTTGGTGCCGGCCGCGGCGACCTCGTTGAAGTGCACGAGCACGTTCTCCGGGGTGAACTGGGCGAGGATCGCCTCCTGCAGCTGGCGCTGGCGCAGCATCCGGTCCCAGTCGCTCGTCGTGTACCGGGAGCGCGCGTACCACTGCGCGGTGTCGCCGTCCATGTGCTGCTGGCCGACCTCGATCCAGCCGATGGCCCAGTCCTCCGCCGGCTCGCCGGAGTAGGTGGGACCCCATCCCTCGGGCAGGCGCTCGGTCACGTTGATGTCCACGCCGCCCAGCGCGTCCACGAGCTGCGCGAAGCCGTCCATGTCGATGAACACGTAATACGGGATCTGGATGCCGAGCACGCCCTCGGCGGCATCCTTCGTCGCCTCGATCGCCGGCGTCGACGAGTCGGCCTCGGCGTCCGGGTACAGGCTCGTGCCGCCGTCGGAGCGGCACACCTCCACGACGTTGGTGAGCTGGTTGATGGCCGAGGTCCACCCGCACGTGCTGGAGGAGTAGCCTTCGAGCCCGTCGGGGTAGAGCGCGTACATCGGGCTGTCCTCGGGGAACGGTGCGTTCGGCAGGTCACGCGGGATGCCGAAGATCGTGACCGCGCCCGTCTCCGCGTTCACCGAGACCACCGAGATGCTGTCGAACCGCATCGAGTCCCGGCCCTGACCGCTGTCGGCGCCCAGCAGCAGGATGTTGTAGTAGCCGTCGACGGGGTCGACGACCGTGCCCGTGGAGGCGAAGATGTCGCTGATCGCGGAGCGGGTGCTTCCGGTCACGTTCGCCGCCCACACCGCCGAGCTGCCGGAGACGAACATCGAGACGATCGCGGCCACGACCACCACGACACGCATGATCGGCGCCATCTTGACGATGCGGACCATGCGCAGCGTGTCGATCGTGAGCACCACCCACAGCACGGCGTACGCCACGAGCACGGCCTGCAGCAGGTACAGCAGGACCGGGCGCAGCAGCGCGAGCCAGTCGGGCAGCCAGGCGCCGGTGAGGATCGAGAATCCCGCGATCGGCCACAGCAGGGCGAACAGGAGCGCGACGACCAGCAGCACCCACATCAGCAGCGTCGCGCCGAGCCCGATCCGTGCGAGCCGCCGGCTTCCCGCCGCCGCCTGCGCGGAGCCGGGCAGGAGGAAGTTCAGCGCGAGCAGCCACCACGCCCGGCGGGTCATGACCCGCCGCGACCCGTCGGGGTAGCGCATCGGGTACGGGTTGACCAGACCCGCCGGCGCCTCGCGCCGCGAACTCGTCGCGGCGCTCACAGCGACTCCTTCAGCCGCCGGTTCTTCTCCTCGACGGCGACCTCCAGGTCGCGGGCGTACGCCTCGACGCGGTCGGCGATCGTCGGATCGGCGGCGCCGAGGATGCGTGCGGCCAGCAGGCCGGCGTTGGTCGCGCCGCCGATCGAGACCGTGGCGACTGGGATGCCGGCGGGCATCTGCACGATGCTCAGCAGCGAGTCCATGCCGTCCAGCGTGGACAGCGGCACCGGGACGCCGATGACCGGCAGCGGGGTGACGGAGGCGAGCATGCCGGGCAGGTGCGCCGCGCCGCCCGCGCCGGCGATGATCACCCGCAGTCCGCGCTCCCGGGCGCCACGACCGTAGGCGACGAGCTTGTCGGGGGTGCGGTGCGCCGAGACGACCTCGACCTCGTGCGGGACGCCGAACTCGGTCAGCGCGGCGGAGGCGGCGGCCATCACGCGCCAGTCGGAGTCGGAGCCCATGACCACGCCCACGAGGGGCGTGTCGGAGGAGTGCAGCGGCCGGGTCACCTCGACAGGCTACGGCCGGATCCTGGACAAGCCCCGCACCGCCACGCCCGCCCGGCGCCCCCGCCCCCTGAGCCCCGCCGCCGCGCCCCCCATTCCGCGAGACCGCATCTGCGCGCCGAGAGGGTGGGATGACCCCACGGTCTCGGCGCGCAGATGCGGTCTCGCGGAAGGAAGGGTTCCCGCCGCCGCGTCAGTCGAACGCGGCGGCGGCGGCGCGCGCCTCGTACACGACGTCGTCGAGGTCGGCGCCGGCGACGTTGACGTGGCCGACCTTGCGGCCGGGGCGGGGCGCCTTGCCGTAGGTGTGGATCTTCGCGCGCGGGTGCTCGGCCATCGCCTGGGCCAGCCGGTCGGTCATCGCGGCGCCCGCGGGACCGCCCAGGACGTTGATCATCGCCGACCATGCGGCGGTGGGCTCGGTCGAGCCCAGCGGCAGGTCGGCGACGGCACGCAGGTGCTGCTCGAACTGGCTGGTGACAGCGCCGTCCTGGGTCCAGTGGCCGCTGTTGTGCGGACGCATCGCGAGCTCGTTGACCAGGACGCGTTCGTCGGCGGTCTCGAACAGCTCGACGGCCAGCATCCCGGTCACCCCGAGCCCCTCGGCCACCGTGACGCCGATGCGCTCGGCCTCGTCGGCGACGCGACCCGCCGAGCGCGGCGCAGGCGCGATCACCTCCGCGCACACGCCGCCGCGCTGCACGGTCTCGACGACCGGGTAGACCGCGATCTGGCCGCTCGGCCGGCGGGCGACCTGCTGGGCGAGCTCACGCGTGAAGTCGACGAGCTCCTCGACCAGCAGGGACCCGCCGTTGGCGTCCTCGGCGAGGGCGGCGAACCAGTCGGCTGCCTCCGTGCCCGCCGAGACGACGCGCACGCCCTTGCCGTCGTACCCGCCACGCGGTGTCTTCACGACGGCGCGGCCGCCGTGGTCGTCGAGGAACGCCTGGAGCCCGGCGGCATCCGTGACCGCGGCCCAGTCCGGCTGGGGCAGGCCCAGCTCGTCGAGCCCCGCGCGCATGACGAGCTTGTCCTGCGCGTACTGCAGCGCATCCGGTCCCGGGTGCACGGCGACCCCCGCCTCGACGAGCGCGCGCAGCACCGCCTGCGGCACGTGCTCGTGGTCGAAGGTGAGCACGTCGACGTCACGCGTGAAGGCGAGCACGGTGTCGAGGTCGCGATAGTCGCCCACGGCGACCGCCGCCAGCGCGGCGGACATCGCCGGCTCCTCGGCCAGCACCCGAGGCTCGATCCCGATCTCGACCGCCGGGCCGATCATCATGCGGGCGAGCTGCCCGCCTCCGACGATTCCGATGCGCACCGTCATCCTGGCTCCTCTCGCCGCCGACCATTCTCCCCCACCGAGCCGCGCGCTTCGGCGACCCGAGTAAGGGGGTCAGGCACCGGGCGGCGGGATCGGCGGCGACGCCTGCGCGTCGCGGTGGGCGAGGATCTGATTCACCTCGACCTGGTCGACCAGCACCTCGTGCACCAGCTGCACGTCCGGCACGTCGCGCAGCACGAGCCGGCCACCGGCACCGTCGTCGAGCGTCAGGGTGCCGATGCGCCACAGCCGCTGGATCGGGCCGCGGCGCATCGCGATCGTGTAGCCGCGGACGTGGGTGAGCTCCTGCCGGCGGCGGGCCAGCATGCCGCTGCTCTCGATCACCCGCCGGGTCGTGATGGTGTACGTGTGCGCGGCCCACCGCCCGTACGGCAGCACGACCACCAGCAGCACGATGACGCCCGCGGCGCTCAGCAGCATCCAGTCGGCGAAGGGAGCCGGCAGGTTCCCCAGGTAGTAGCCGACGGCGCCCGCGATCGCGATCAGCACGAGCGCCGGCCAGAACAGCCGCCGCGCGTTGCGCCGCACGCGCACGACGCGCCGCTCGGGGTCGGGCACGCCGGGCGCCGGCATCAGCGGACGCCCGAGCGAGTTCGGCTGGGTCATAGAGCCATTGTGCGGGTCGGGCGTCTTCCGGAGCGTGCCGCAACTCCGCCTGGCGCGATCTTTCCAGGTTGCCGGGGCCCGGGATCACGCGGCACGGCACTCCGCATCGGTCGTCTCAGGCGGAGTTATGACACGCGCCTCACCGCACGTGCGTGACGTCGCCGGCGGCGACGACCGCCTCCACGCCCTCGCGCGCGACGACGAGCCGGCCCTCGGCGTCGAGGCGTGCGGCCGTGCCGGTGAGCTGCGAGCCGTCCGGCAGCGAGACGGTGACCTCGGCGCCGAGCGTCGCGCACGCCGCGCTCACCGCGTCACGGATGCCGGCCGCCTCCGCGTCGCCGCCGGCGTCGGTCAGCGCGGCCAGCAGATCGCGCAGCTGCGTCAGATAGTCGGCCAGCAGCCGGTCCTCGTCGGCCTCGTGTCCGAGGGCTGCGAACGAGGTGGCGGTCGTGACGGGCAGGTCCTCCGGACGCATCCGGGTGTTCACGCCGGCGCCCACGACGACGGCATCCGGATGCGCCGGCACGGCCTCGGCGAGGATGCCGCAGATCTTCTTGCCGGCCACCAGCACGTCGTTCGGCCACTTCACCGCCACGTCCAGCGCGGCGGGCCCGAGCTGCGCGCCCACGGCGCGGGCCATCGCGGTCCCCGCGATCAACGGGATCCACCCACGCGCGTGCACCGGCAGGCCGGGCACCCGTGCCACGACCGAGACGGCCAGCGCCGTGCCCGCCGGGGCGGTCCACGTGCGGTCGAGGCGGCCTCGACCGTGCCGCTGATCGGTGGTCAGCAGCAGCGACAGGTGCGGCCAGCCGCCGGGGTCGGCGGCTGCCGCCGCGACCACGTCGGCGTTGGTCGAGCCGGTCGTGTCCACGACCTGCACGCGCGGACTGATCTGCGCGACGAGCGGGTAACCGTGTTCGGGGGTGCTCATGACCGCCACCCTATGCCGTGGCGTCGCGGTCGCGGCAGCCGTTCGCGCGCCGTCCCTGCGCCGCGCCGCCCCGGACGCCCCGGCAGCGATGGCGCCGCTTCCTGGCGATGGCGCCAGAAACTTCAGACACCATCGCCAGGAACTGTAGCCATCGCGCGGGGAAGAGGAGGAGGCGGCGGCGATGACGAGCGGCGCGGATCCATGACGGTCCGACACAACGGATGCCGGACGGCGCTGTGCGCTTCCTCCAACGTCCGCGGAAATCGCGCCGATAGGGTGGAACGCGTGACGGACAAGCCCGACTTCTCGACGACCGCCGGCAAGCTCGCGGACCTCCGCGCCCGCTACCAGGAGGCGGTGCTCGACGCGGAGACCACCGCTCACGCCAAGCAGAGCGCGAAGGGCAAGCTCACCGCCCGCGAGCGCATCGAGCTGCTCGTGGACCACGGGTCGTTCTCCGAGATGGACGAGTACGTGCGCCACCGCACCACGGCGTTCGGCATGGACCGCTCGCGCCCGTACGGCGACTCCGTCGTCACCGGCGTCGGCACCATCCACGGGCGCACCGTCGCGGTGTACTCGCAGGACTTCTCGACCTTCGGCGGGTCGCTGGGCGAGGTCGCCGGCGACAAGATCATCAAGATGATGGAGTTCGCCCTGCGCGGCGGCATCCCGATCATCGGCATCCTGGACTCCGGCGGCGCCCGCATCCAGGAGGGCGTGGTCGCCCTCGGCAAGTACGGCGAGATCTTCCGTCTGAACACCGCCTCCTCCGGGGTCATCCCGCAGGTCTCGATCATCATGGGCCCGGCCGCGGGCGGCGCCGTCTACGGCCCGGCGCTCACCGACTTCGTGATCATGGTCGACAAGACCAGCCAGATGTTCGTGACCGGGCCGGATGTCATCAAGACGGTCACCGGCGAGGACGTCGGCATGGAGGAGCTCGGCGGCGCCTACACGCACAACACGCGCTCGGGCGTCGCGCACTATCTCGCCGAGGACGAGGACGACGCGATCGACTACGCGCGCACGCTGCTCGGCTACCTCCCCGACAACAACATGTCGGACCTGCCCGCCTACGAGGGCGTGTTCGAGTTCGAGACGACGGATGCCGACCGCTTCCTCAACACCGTGATCCCCGACTCCCCCAACCAGCCCTACGACATCCACCAGGTCATCGAGCACGTCGTCGACGACGGCGACTTCCTCGAGGTGCAGCCGCTGTTCGCCCCGAACATCGTCATCGGCTTCGGCCGGGTCGAGGGCCGCTCGGTGGGGATCATCGCGAACCAGCCCTCGCAGATGGCGGGCACGCTGAACATCGACGCCGGCGAGAAGGCGTCCCGGTTCGTGCGGTTCTGCGACGCGTTCTCGATCCCGATCGTGACGCTGGTCGACGTGCCCGGATACCTGCCCGGCACCGACCAGGAGTGGACCGGTGTCATCCGCCGCGGCGCCAAGCTGCTCTACGCGTACGCCGAGGCGACCGTGCCGCTGGTGACCGTCATCCTGCGCAAAGCCTACGGCGGCGCCTACATCGTGATGGGCTCCAAGCAGCTGGGCGCCGACATCAACCTGGCGTGGCCGACCGCGGAGATCGCGGTCATGGGCGGCCAGGGGGCGGTCAACATCCTGTATCGGGGCGAGCTGAAGCGCGCCGAGGAGGCCGGCGAGGACGTCGCCGCGGTGCGCACGCGCCTGGCCAACGAGTACACCTACAGCGTCACGAGCCCGTTCCTGGCGGCGGAGCGGGGCGAGCTGGACGGCATCATCGAGCCGGCCCAGACACGCGTGGCGGTGGCGAAGGCGCTGCGCTCGCTGCGCGGCAAGCGCGCGAATCTGCCGCCCAAGAAGCACGGGAACATCCCGCTGTGAGCGAGGACGCCGCCCCCCGCATCGACGTGCTGCGCGGGAACCCGACCGACGAGGAGCTCGCGGCCGTCATCGCCGTCGCCGGCGCCGCCTATGCGCAGGAGTCCTCGGCCGCGCTCGCGGACGAGCCGTCGCGGCCGAGCGCCTGGCGGATCTCGCAACGCGGCCTCCGTCAGCCGCTGCGCCGCGACATCGGGTGGGGACGCTTCGGCCGGTAGAGCGCCGTGTCCCCCAAAATACCTACAGACATCGTCATCGCCGTCACACAGACTGGATGAGCTAGGACGCATCTCGCGTCCGACCGGCCCCGGGATTTTCCAGGGTTCCCCCCGGGTTCGGTCACGCAGGTGATTTTCGGGTAATCACCTGCCAGGCGGGGGGCTGGCGGAGACGCCGCCCCCCGCCTCTTCCGTTGTCCGCGCTTCAGCGGCACGCAGACCGATGCCAGAGCGCGATGGATGCGAAAGCCCTGCCCTCCTCGGGTCCTTCGCGTCGGCGGCGGTCTCGTGCGTTCGGACGCCCCATATGGTGTCGTGCTGCACGAGGACGTCGCGGACGTGTGACCACGGTGGGCGGCGCGCGCCACCCGCAAGCGCGCCGCGTCAGCTACTCCGTGGCCCCGCCGGGCGCGCCGCGGCGGGGGGAAAGTCTTGGTTCCCCTGTCGCGGACTGGAGCGCACGGTCCCGGGTCGCGTCGGATCTTTGCGATGCGGCGATGCGCGTGCGTCGCCTGGTCGCCGGCGTGGATGTCGGCGGCCGCCGGTGCGTGCGACGCCGCATCCGCGGGGCAGGAGAAATCGGCTGCGCAGGACGGTTTCGGCGATCTTCGTCCTGCTCGACGGATTTTTCCTGCACAACGGAGGTAGCGGGAAGCGGATGAGAGGCGCGAGGGCCACGAGAGGAAGGGGAGCGGCACGGGACACGGGCGTGAGCGGTCGGCAGACACGTACCCGAGACCTTCGCGTCAGGCGCCGGCCGGCGGGCGGGGGATCTCGCGCCAGAGGTCGACGCTGTCCTCGTCCGAGAGGCCGAGGGTGGAGGGGGCTCGCCCGACCACCGTGACCGCGACGTCGCTGTCGGCGGACGTGCGGATGTAGAGCCGCTGCGAACGGGCCGCGCGCAGCGTGGCGGCCAGCTCGGAGCGCACCGCGAGCAGGTCCGCCTCGGCGAGCCCCTCCAGGCCGCCGTCGTCGAGGACGGTGACCACCGCGCCCCGACGGCGGGTGCTGTCCAGCGCCTCCCGCACCTCGTCGTCGAGCAGGCGCGGCCCGCGCAGCTCATCCCGCAGCCGTCCCTCCGCGATGCGGGCCTCGAGCCGCCCGTCCGCGCCCAGCCGCCCCCCGCTCGCGATCGTGCGGGCCAGCACCGGGCCGGCCACCGCGAGCGCCCGCTGCACCTGGATGCGGCGCTCGCGCTGCTGCCCGCCCTGCGCGGCGTGCACCGCGGAGGCGCTGCGCTGCAGCTCGCCGAGGTGCTCGGTGTCGCGGTCGGCGCGGTCGAGCGCGTAGACGATGAACTGCGCCGCGGCGACCCACATGACCGAGCCGACCAGTCCGAGCCCGAGCGCGGACCACGGCCCGAGCAGGAACATCGACCAGCCGCTGAGCAGCGCGATGCCGCTCCACGCCGGCCACGGCCGCCGCCGCACGATCAGCACCACCATGAGCGCGCCGATCCCGCCGATGTACCAGGTCGCGTACCCGGCCGTCAGCGCGTCGGGACCGACCGCGTAGGCGACGGTGGGCGGGATCAGCAGCGCGGTGAGCAGTCCGACCGCGCACGCCCACATCGGCAGCCGGTCGCGGCTCTGCACCGGGCGATTGCCGATGTGGCCGGTGAACATCCGCCCGCCGGAGTACCCCCAGAACACGCACACCCAGGTCGCGGCCGCGTACAGGGCGAGCGAGAGCAGGATCAGGATCGGGGCCGGGACCGGCGCGGTCCACAGCAGGCCGCGGCCGATGTGGTAGCCGGTCATCGCGAGCGCGAGCACCGTGAGGACCAGACGGATGCTGATCATGCGCCCGCCTCCCGCCACTCGAGCGTGACCACGGTCCCGTGCGGGCCGGTGTCGATCATGGCGCGCCCGCCGAACGCCGACACGCGGGCGACGATCGAGGCGCGGATGCCGAGCCGGTCGGCCGGCACGGCATCCATGTCGAACCCGGGACCGCGATCGGAGACGCTCACGGTCACCGACGCCGGCCGCGACCGGGACACGACCTCGACGCGCAGGCCGACGGCATCCGCGTGGGCGACGGCGTTCGAGATCGCCTGCGTCGCGGCGAGCACGAGCGCGCGCGCGACGCGGCCGGGCACCTGCGGCCCGTCGCCCCGGCGGTCGCTCTCGACCGTGACGCCCGGCGGCAGCGCGGCCGCGAGAGAGTCGATGAGCGTCTGCACGTCGACCGGGGCGTCGCTGCCCTCGCTCGCGTCCCGCTCGGTGTTGGCCAGTCGGGTCAGCGCCTCACGGGCCATCGTCACGGCGAGGTCCTGCTCGCGCGGGCTGTCGGCGCGGGCGGCGGCGATGAGGGCGGCCAGGACGCTGTCGTGCATGAGCGCCGCGACCGCGACCCGCTCGCGCTCCGACGCGGCGACGCCGGCGGCGCGCGCGTAGCTGCTGACGGCGCTGACCCGGCGCTCGTCGAGATCCGACGCCGCGGAACGGAACGTCCAGGCCAGGGTCAGCAGCACGCCGCCCAGGATGACCGAGTAGAACACGTCCAGCCCCACCGACAGCCAGGCCGACGGCGCGAAGCCGAGCTCGGCCATGCGGACGGTGCCGTAGAGCACCGGGATGCCGACCGTCACCGTGACCTGCAGGGTCATCCGCAGCACGAGCACCGCGGCGACCGTCCCCACGTTCAGCAGGAAGTACACCCACGGCTGGGTCGCGCTCGCCGTCCCCAGGGTGGCGAAGGGCCACGCCACGAGCACGAGCGTGAAGGCGACCATGAAGCCGATCGACGTGGCCCGCACGAACCTGCCGAGCAGGTAGGACGCGACCAGGAGCACGAGCGGCAGGAAGGCGAGCAGCATGAGCCCGATGCGCCACGGCGGCAGCACGCTGTCATCGCTCAGGGCGACGAAGAACGCCTGCGCCCCGATCGCGGCGCAGCCGAAGCCGACGGAGACGAGCATGACCCGCTCGACGCGCTCGCGGGTGAAGGCGGCGACCTCCACCGTCGGCAGGTAGTCGCCGCCGTCGAAGCGGCTCGCCGGGCGCGTCGCGTCAGCCGGCACGGTTCGTGCCCTGCTCGGAGGAGAGGATGCCGTCCTCGAGCGCCCGCCGGTGCAGGTCGAGCTTCGTGGGCGCCGGGCGTCCCACATCCGTGTACTTCAGGCGGATGCGGGTGATGTTCTCCTTCGCCGTCGAGAACGCGATGCCGAGCCGGTCGGCGACGAGCTTGAGCGGGAGACCCGCGGCGTAGAGCTTGAGCACCTCCCGCTCACGGGCCGAGAGCTGCGCGGCGGCGAACTCGCGGTCGCCGTCGACGGCGGTGGCCCATTCGACGTTGCTCAGCACCTCGCCGCGTCCCACCGTCGCGATCGCGCCGACGACGTCCTCGATGGGCGAGGACTTCGAGATGACCCCGGCGGCGCCGGCGGCGAGCGCCTCGCGCACCGACGCGGCGCGGTCGGCGACGCTGTAGATGACGACGCTGGACCCGTCGGCGATCAGGCGGGTGACGTTCTCGGTGACGGTGGTGCCGTCGCCGAGGGTCAGGTCGAGCACGACGGCATCCGCCGGCGGGGTCGCGGCCGCGGCGCGCCAGGTGAGGTATTCGGTCACCGTCGCGCCGGAGAACACGACGTCGACACCGCCGGCGCGCAGGCAGGCCGCCTCGACGCCGAGCCGTACCGACTCATGATCGTCGATGAAGGCGACACGGGTCATGCGCACATGCTATCGGCGCGCATCGGAACGGATGAGCGTGGTCACCGCCTCGACGTGGTGCGAGTGCGGGAAGAGGTCGAAGGCGCGTACGCGTGCGGCCTCGTAGCCGTGCTCGTGGAACGCGGCGAGGTCGCGGGCGAGCGCGACCGGATCGCACGCGACGTACACGATCGCCGCCGGTGCCAGCGCGGCGATGTCGCGCGCGACCTCGAGCCCGGTGCCGGAGCGGGGCGGGTCGAGCACGACGACGCCGGCCGCGATGCGGGCGCGCTCGGCGGAGGGGTCCGCGGCGTGACGCCGCAGCCAGTGCTCGACGCGGGCGGTCTCGGCGCGGGCGCCGAGCCATCCGGCGAGGTTCTCCCCGGCGTGCTCGGTCGCCCGGGGATCCGACTCGACGCTCGTGATGCGGGCGGCGGGGCCCGCGACCTCGCCGATCGCGGTCGCGAACAGCCCGACCCCGCCGTACAGGTCGAGGTGGCGGGCATCGGGGTCGAGGCCGCCGAGGCCACGCAGCTCCGCCAGGACGACGCCGTGCAGAGTGGATGCCGCCAGCCGGTGCACCTGCCAGAACCCGCCGGCGTCGACGCGGAACTCGCGGCCCGCGACACGCTCGATCACGCTCTCGTGCACCGCGGGGTCCGGTGCGGTCGCGCGCTCCGGCCGCGGCAGCACGCGCACCCGCCCGTCGGCAGGCTGGACGAGGTCGAGGCGGCCGGGGCGG
>NZ_JASGEL010000061.1:0-4392 GCF_047606385.1 Microbacterium sp. | reverse complement strand
GGTGAAGCCCGCGGCGAGCCCGACCGCGCCGGCCGGCACCCGCGTGCGCGGCACGTCGAGGCGCGGCACGTCGAACGGCCACCCCTCGCCGACGAGGTAGGCGAACCCCGGCGCGAAGCCCGTGAACGCGACCCGCCACGGGGTGCGCGCATGGCGCTGGGCGAGCTCGGCCGGCCCCAGGCCCAGCAGCCGCGCCGTCTCGGCGAGGTCCGCGCCGTCGTACGCCACCTCGAGCGTCACGTCGCGGGCGGGCCCGGATGCCGTCGTCGCATCCGGGACGGCGGCGATCCATGCCCGCACCGCGGCGGCGGACGTGCGCGCGGGGTCGAACCGCACCAGCACGGTGCGGGCGGCCGGCACGAGCTCCTCGACGCCCGCCGGGGCGGCGGCGGCGAGCGCGGCGTGCAGGGCGAGCACGGCGTCCAGTCCCCCGACCTCGACGAGCACGGCCCGCTCCCCCACGGGCAGGACGCGCCGGGGCGCGGTCACCACGGCGCGCGCACCGCGATCCCGGCGGCGTCCAGCGCGGCGCGCACGGCCCGCGCCATGGCCACGGACTCGCCGGTGTCGCCGTGCAGGCACAGGCTCGCGGCATCCGTCGCCAGGACCGCGCCGTCGACGGCGACGACCTCGCCACGCTCGGCCAGCCGCAGCGCGCGGTCGGCGACCTCGTGCGGGTCGTGCAGCAGGTCTCCCGCCGTCCCCCGGGCCACGAGCGAGCCGTCGGCGAGGTATCCGCGGTCGAGGAACGCCTCGCGCACGAACGGCAGGCCGGCTCGCGCCGCGGACGCGGCGAGGGCGTCGCCGAGGCCCAGCACCGGCAGCGGGCGGCCCATCCGGGCGGCGAGATCGGCGACCGCGGCGAGGACGGCGTCGGCGACCGCCGCGTCGGCGCCCGCCGCGTGATACAGCGCGCCGTGCGGCTTGACGTAGCGGATGTCCGCCCCGGCGGCGGCGAGCGCGTCCAGCTGCGCGGCGATCGAGGCCCGCAGCTCGCCCGGCGCGATCGTCAGGGTCGTGCGGCCGAACCCGGCCCGGTCGGGGTACGAGGGGTGGGCCCCGATCGCGACGCCGTGACGGATGCCGCGGGCCACGGCGTCCCGCATCGACGTCTCGTCGCCGGCATGGCCGCCGCACGCGACGCTGGCGCTCGAGACGACCGCGAACATCGCCTCGTCGTCGGCGGTGGGCACGCCCCCGACCGTCTCGCCGAGGTCGGCGTTCAGGTCGATCGTGCGCACGCGCCCACCGTACGCCCGGATAGCGTGGAGGGGTGGCGCGCATGCGGATCGAGGAGGACGACCGGCCGCAGGCGCGCCTGAGCGACGGCTCGATCGCTCGGGTCGTGCGCAGCGGCTTCACCACCGGGTACGAGCTCGAGGTCGCCGGCACGCCGCAGTCCCACGTCGACCTCGACGATCCGACGCACCTGCACTTCGAGTACGTGGCGCGCATGGGCGCGGTCATCGACCGGCTCCGGATGCCGGGGCAGCCGCTGACCGCCGTGCACCTGGGCGCCGGCGCCCTCACGATCCCCCGCTACGTCGCGCACACGCGCCCGGGATCGCGCCAGCAGGTCATCGAGCTCGAGCCCGCGCTCGTCGAGCTCGTGCGCGAGCAGCTGCCCCTGCCGCGCGGGGCCGCGATCCGCGTGCGCATCGGCGACGCCCGCGAGGGCCTGGGCCGGCTGCCGACGGCGCTGGGCGGCCACGTCGACCTGCTCGTGTCGGACGTGTACTCCGGCGCGCAGACCCCCGCGCACCTGACCACCATCGAGTTCTACCGCCGCGCCGCGTCCCTGCTCGCTCCCGACGGCGTGCTGCTCGTGAACGTCGCCGACGGCGCCGGGCTCGCCTTCGCCCGCCGCCAGGTCGCGACCGTGCGCGCCGTGCTCGAGCACGTCGTGCTGCTCGCGGAGGTGCAGGTGCTCAAGGGCCGCCGGTTCGGGAACCTCGTCGTCGCCGCATCCGCGGCTGGGCTGCCGACCGAGTGGCTGCCGCGGCTCATGGCCGCCGGCCCCCACCCCGCGAAGGTCGCGCACGGGACGGAGCTGGCCTCGTTCGTCGGCGGGGCCCGGCCGGTGACGGATGCGGACGCCGTGCCCTCGCCGAGACCGGCGTCGTCGATCTTCGAACGCTGATCGCCGCGGTCCGCGTGGGCTCACCGGGGCCGCGGCGATCGCCGTGCAGACTGGAACGGCACGGGCGCACCGAGGGACAAGGAGACGCAGTGAGCTATATCAGGGGATACGACCCCGACAGTCTGCGCGAGATCGTCGACGAGCGGGAGTGCCTCGACCGTCTCGAGGAGATCGGTCCGCAACGGAGCCTCCCCGCCCTGCTCGAGCGCGTCTGGCTGCTGAAGGTGACCGACCAGCTCGACGAGGCGCTGCGCGTGTCCGATCAGAGCGTGCGCACCGCCCGCATGGCCGGCACGCGGCGTGATCTGCTGCGCGCCCGCATCCTGCACGCGACGATCCTGCAGTGGCGCGGCCAGCACGCCGCCGCCGATCAGGAGCTGACCACCTGTGCCGAGGAGGCCGAGGGCCACGGCTGGGCCGGCATCGCCGCATTCGCCTACCAGCACCGCGGCAAGAACCACCTCGACGCCGGCGACCTCGACGCCGCGCGCGCGGACTTCAAGCGCACGCTCTTCCTGCGGCAGTCCTCCGGCGCGGCCGAGGAGGACCTCGAGTCGACGCTGCTGGCAATCGACGCGCTCGACCGCAAGCGGGTGCAGGCGAGCCTGGCCGGCTAGGGTGTCGGGCGTCCCGCGTACCCTGCCGACATGAGCGAGCTGCACCTGGTCCGCGACTGGGCCGAGGAGCTGATCGACCGCCACCTCGACGCGACGTGGTCGTTCGGCTTCGACAACGCCAAGCGCCGTGCCGGGCTGTGCGACTACACGCGCCACCGCATCAGCGTGTCCCGCTACCTGGCCGCCCGCTACGACGACGAGACGAACCGGCAGACCCTGCTGCACGAGGTCGCCCACGCCCTGGTCGGGTCTGCGGCCGGGCACGGCATCCGCTGGAAGCGCGCGGCCCGCGACCTCGGCTACACCGGCGGGGTCACCCATCGCGGCGAGACCGCGATCGAGCTGGCGCCGTGGGTCGGCATCTGCCCCGCCGGGCACGTCGTCTACCGCCACCGGCGGGCGACGCGGGCGACCTCCTGCGCGCTGTGCGCACCGGTGTTCGACCCGCGGCACGCCCTCACCTGGACCCGGCGCGAGATCGGGCCGGCCGCCCGACTGGCGGCCATGACCCCGCGGTAGCGCGGCCCGTCAGGCGCAGGCGAACACGTCGCCCCGGCGCGCCGGGACGACATCAACCGCATCGACCTCGGCCGCGGCCAGGACCTCGTCGCGGCGGCCTCCGTCGAGCAGCTCCTGACCGGACGCCGACGCCGTCAGCAGATGCCGCATCGCGCGGCGCAGGCCGTGGAACGCCTCGCCCGCCCCGGCCGCCTCCGGCGAGGTGTGGTCGATGCCCAGCGCGGTCAGCGCGTCGATCACGGCGCCGGCGCCGAACTGGTCCTCGACGGCGAAGCGGGGGCCGTCCCCGACGGCGATGACCGCGATCGAGGTGCGTGCGGCGCGCCGCTCCTGCTCGGCGAGCACCTCGCGGGCGACCGCGGAGGCGTTGCGCAGCGACGCCAGCAGCACCACGGCGTCGCCCGCCGCCGCGACGACCTCGGCGAGGGCGGGGTCGAGCGATGCCAGCGGCACCTCGTCGCCGGCGGCACCGGCGTCCACGGCCGTCGTGGTCCCCAGCAGCACGTCGACGACGACGACCACCTCTGCCGGGGCGAGCCGTGCCAGCCCGGCCGCGCCCCACTCGAATCGCACCTGATAGCGGGACTGGTCGTAGGCGGAGGACATCCGTCCAGCGTAGGGCGACCGGCCGGATGCGACACTGGGGCATGCGCGTGCTGCTGCGGTTCACCGTCGACATCGATCCGGATGCGGCCTGGCGCGCCCTGCACTCGCCCCGCGCGCTGGCCGAGCTCTACGGTCCGCTGCTCGAGCTCGAGCCGCTGACGGCGCCGCCGACGAGCTGGTCCAGCGGCCAGGACGCGGCGGTGCGGATGACGGCAGGGGGCGTCCCGTTCGGCACGCAGCTGATCGCCGTGACCGACCGCACCGTGCCCGGCCCCGCCGGCGACGTGCGGATCCTGCGGGACGCGGGCGCACCGCTGACCGGTCCGCTGGCGGCGCTGGACGTCTGGGACCACCAGATCGCGGTGTCCGCCGCGCCCGGCGACCGCACGCTGTGGCGCGAGCGCCTCGTGATCGGCGGACGCGCCGCGCCCCTGCTGTGGCCGTCGCTGTGGGCCACGTGGCAGTGGCGGGCGCGCCGCATCCGGGCGCTGGCCCCGGGCTGGGCCCACG
>NZ_JASGEL010000060.1:0-2771 GCF_047606385.1 Microbacterium sp. | reverse complement strand
CGGTCTCGTCGGAGACCACGAGGTCGGTCAGCTGCGCCTCGGCACCGGCGAGGGAGGTGGCCGCGTCCAGGCCGAGGTCCGCGCCGTACGTGTTCACGGCGAGGTCGGAGCAGCCCTGCGGGTCGTTCACGGCATCGGTCCAGCCCTGGATCTCCGCGGTCAGGAACGCCTTCACCTCGTCCGGATTGTCGGCGATCATGTCGTCGGTCGCGACGAGCGTCTCGGCCACGAACGGCAGGCCGTTGTCGGCGAAGGTCAGGTCGGTGACGTCATAGCCCTCGGCCTGGACGGTGATCGACTCGTTCGTCACGTAGGCGACGTAGCCGTCGACCTCGCCGTTGGTGAGCACCGAGGTGTCGTACTGCACCGGGACCACCGTGAGGTCGCTCTCGCTCATGCCGTTGGCGGCGAGGAAGGCGTCGAACAGGCCCAGGTTGGAGTCCTGGACGCCGATCTTGAGACCCTTCATGTCCTCGGGGCTGGTGATGTTGGCGCCGTCGGCGAGCGAGAGGATCTCGAACGGGTTCTTCTGGTAGGTCGTGCCGATGATCTTCAGCGGGGCGCCTTCGTTCGCGACCGCGGTGGCGACCGAGACGGCGTCGCTGAGGCCGAAGTCGGCGGTGCCGGAGACGAGCTCGGAGACGCTGGTGGAGGGACCCGCGACGAGGCTGACGCTGCTGAATCCCGCGTCGGTGAAGTAGCCGTTGCTGTCGGCGAAGTACTCGCCGCAGAACTCCTCGTTCTTGATCCAGCTGAGCTGGACCGTGATGTCGCCGTATCCGGCGGACGCGTCGCTCGACGAGGTGTCGGACGAGCTGCCGGAACAGGCGCTGAGGGCGAGCGCCGCGAGCGCGACGGTCGAGAGGGATGCTGCGACGCGGGCGCGACGCGAGGTGAGGATGGACATGAACTGTGTCTCCAGATGCCGGTGATGCACTCGGGTAGGGGAGTGTCTGACCGTGGGCGTGACCCCGCGGTCGGTGACAGTCCGACGCTAAGCGATGTAGATTTCACGAACACTGGTGCTCGTGTTTCGTCGCCGTTACGTTGCGGACGACCGAGGCGATGCGCACACCGGCCCGGCCGCGCTGCGACCTACCGGAGCACGCCCTGCAACCGACGGGCGCGCCGATCGTGCGCGCGGAGGAGTCCCTCGAGCGCCGGCGCGGTGGGCTGGCCGTCCTCGACCACGAACCTGCCGTTGATGATCGTGTGGAAGGCCGTGCTCGGAGCGCACCGGAGCCACGCCTCGACCGGGTCGGTGACGGCGCCGGCCAGCGCGACCGCGCTGGTCTCCCAGACGACGAGGTCGGCGCACGCGCCGACCCGCAGGTGACCGATCTCGTCCTCCCAGCCCAGGCAACGCGCACCGCCGCGGGTGGCGACGTCGAGCGCGTCCCGGGCCGTCATGGCGGTGGGCCCCCCGCGGTACCGGCCGAGGAGCAGCGCGGTGCGCGTCTCGAGCCAGAGGGACGCGTGATCGGTCGAGGCCGAGCCGTCGCAACCCAGGCCGACCGGCATCCCCAGTTCGCGGAGGCGCATGACCGGCGCGGTGCCCCCGCCGATGAGCATGTTGGAGCTGGGGCAGTGGGCGACGCCGACACCGGCGCGGGCCAGCCTCTCCTGCTCGTCCGACGACGGATAGATGAAGTGCGCCACCCAGGAGCGCGGAGTCGCCCACCCGACCCGCTCGAGATATTCGACGGGACGGCATCCATAGGTCTCGGCGCAGAACGCGTCCTCGTCGAGGTCCTCGGCGAGGTGGCTGTGCAGCCGCACGTCATGCTGCTCGGCCAGCTCGGCGGTGCGCCGCATGAGGTCCTCCGTGACCGAGAACGGCGAGCACGGCGCCAGTCCGATGCGGATCATCGCCCCGGGCGACGGGTCGTGATAGGAGCGGATGAGCCGCTCGCTGTCGGCGAGGATGGCATCGGCGTCCTGCACCACGACAGCCGGCGGGAGACCCCCGTCCTCGATCGACCGGGTCATGGACCCGCGCGTGGGCAGGAACCGGAAGCCCAGCTCGCGTGCCGCGGCGACCTGCGCATCGATGAGGTTCGGCCGCGGGTGGACGTACATGTGATCCGCGGATGTCGTGCATCCGCCCATGGCGAGCTCGATGAGGCCCACGGCGGTGGAGAGGTGGATGTCCTCCTCGTCCAGCCGCGCCCAGATGGGGTACAGGTGCGTGAGCCACTCGAAGAGGGTCCCGTTGACGACCGGCGCATAGGACCGGGTCAGGTTCTGGTAGATGTGGTGGTGGGTGTTGATCAGCCCCGGGGTGACGAGTCGTCCGTCGGCGTCCACCACTCTCGTCGCGGGCGGCTCGGTGCCGGCGGCGCCGTATGCGGACACTCGGCCCTCGCTGACGGCGATCCACCCGCCGGCGAGCTCGATGCCGGTGTCGACCACGACGTGGCCGTTTCGGATCACGAGGTCGTTCATCGTCTCTCACGTTCTGTCAGCGTCCGGGACGCCCCCGCGGTCGCCGGCGGGGGCGTCCGGTCATGGCCGGGGCGGCGGGTCAGCCGGCGTAGTCGATCAGGTCGGGGTTGTCGGCGTAGACCTCGTCGAGCAGCGAGGTGTCGAACAGCTGGTCGGCGGTGATCTCGACACCGGCGTCGGCGAGGCTGTCGAGCGTCAGCTGCTGGAGGTCGTCGGAGATGGTGAACAGGCCGTTCTCGGCGGTCTCGTCGGAGACCACGAGGTCGGTCAGCTGCGCCTCGGCACCGGCGAGGGAGGTGGCCGCGTCCAGGCCGAGGTCCGCGCCG
>NZ_JASGEL010000059.1:0-4499 GCF_047606385.1 Microbacterium sp. | reverse complement strand
GGCCGCCGAGTCGGAGCTGCTGCAGACCGTCGCCGGCAGCGTGCTGCGCGGCGACGGCGCCGTGCCGGCGCTCGTCGACCGCACACGCGAGGCGTTCGGCCTCAGCGGGGTGCGGCTGATGGCGGGGGTCGCGGTGCTCGCCGCCGACGGCGAGCCGCTGGCCGGCGACGAGCACGCGAGCGTCCCGGTGGCGGAGGGGGTCGTGCTCGAGCTGCACGGCGCGGATCTGCCGGCGTCCGGGCAGCGGCTGCTGGCGGTGATCGTCGCCCAGCTGGCGGCGGCACTCGAGCACAGCGCCCTCGAGGAGGCCGCCAGCGAGATCGCGCCGCTGGCCGCCTCCGACAAGGTGCGCAGCGCCCTGCTGTCGGCCCTCAGCCACGACCTCCGGCGCCCGCTGGCCGCGGCGACCGCGGCCGTCGGCGGGCTGCGGGCCGCGGGAGGCGCACTGAGCGAGACCGACCGGGAGGAGCTGCTGGCCACCGCGGACGAGAGCCTGACGGCGCTGGCCACGCTCGTGACCGACCTGCTCGACGTCAGCCGGCTGCAGGCCGGAGTGCTCGCCGTCACGACCTTCCCGGTCGACCCGGTCGATGCGATCCTGCCGGCGCTCGACGAGCTCGACCTCGGGCCCGCGCAGGTCGAGCTCGACTTCGACCCGGCGGGGCCTGCCCTGTCGGCCGACCCGGTGCTGCTGCAGCGCGTGGTGGTCAACCTGCTGGCCAACGCCGTGCGGCACAGCCCGGCCGGCGTCCCGGTCCGCATCTCGACCAGCACCTTCGCCGACGTCGTCGAGATCCGCATCGTCGACCACGGCCCCGGCATCCCGAAGGACCGGCAGGACGACGTGTTCCTCCCGTTCCAGCGCCTCGGCGACACCGACAACACCACCGGCCTGGGCCTCGGGCTCGCGCTGTCCAAGGGCTTCGTGGAGGGGATGGGCGGCACGCTCACCCCGGAGGACACCCCGGGCGGCGGCCTGACGATGGTCGTGTCGCTGCCCGCGGCATCCGCCCCCGCGCCCCGACCCGGACCCGCCTCATGAAGCTGCTCATCGCCGACGATGACCCGCAGATCGTGCGGGCGCTGCGCATCACGCTGACGGCCAAGGGGTACGAGATCGTCACGGCCGCCGACGGCGCGCGGGCCATCGCCGCCGCGATCGACGATCACCCCGACCTGTTCCTGCTCGACCTGGGGATGCCGCGGCTCGACGGCATCGACGTCATCCACGCGATCCGCGGCTGGTCCGCGGCGCCGATCCTGGTGATCTCCGGGCGCACCGGCGCCGCGGACAAAGTGGAGGCGCTGGATGCCGGCGCCGACGACTACGTGACCAAGCCGTTCTCGATCGAGGAGCTGCTGGCGCGCATCCGTGCGCTCACCCGCCGGCTGCCGGCCCACGACGCCGATCCCGTGGTCGCGTTCGGCGACGTGTCGGTCGACCTCGCCGCGCACAGCATCACGCGCACCGCCGAGACGGGGGAGGCGTGTCAGGTGCGGCTGACCCCCACCGAGTGGCAGATGCTGGAGCTGCTGCTGCGCAACCCGGGCCGTCTGGTCACGCGCCAGACGCTGCTGGAGACGATCTGGGGCACGACCCATGTGAGCGACACCGGCTACCTGCGGCTGTACATGTCGCAGCTGCGCAAGAAGCTCGAGCGCGACCCCCGCAATCCCGCGCACCTGCTGACCGATCCGGGCATGGGGTACCGGCTCGTGCTCGAGCCCTGACCGGCGCCGTCGGAGAGGGCCGGCGCCGGGCATCCGCCGTTCTGAGGAGATTCCGCATCCTGAGGCCGGGTCGAGCAAGATGTCTCCTCAGGATGCCGGATCTCCTCAGAATCGTGTCGTCGCATCTGAGCCATCGGCGGCAGCGCGGCAGCCGATGTAGCAGGCGCGAAACACGGTGCGGCTAGCGTGGCGCGAACCCGACCCGGAGGATCGCATGCCCAGCCTGCTCGTGACCGACGCCCGCCTCATCACCGTGCCCGCCGGCACCGACGACCCCGGGTACGTCGAACGGGGCTGGCTGCTCGTCGAGGACGGCCGCATCGCCGCACTGGGCTCCGGCGACCCCGGACGCACCGCCGACGAGGTGCTCGACGTCGCCGGCGCCTTCGTCGCGCCGGGCTTCGTGTCGAGCCACTCCCACCTGTTCACGAGCGGTCTGCGCGGTCTCGGTGTGAGCGAGACGCTCTACGGCTGGTGCGACTCCATGCTCGGCTTCACCAGCGGGCTGGGCCCCGAGGACATGTACTGGTCCACCCTGCACGGCGCGCTCGACTTCCTCGCCAACGGCGTCACCACCGCATACAACTTCACCGACCCCCTGCAGGCGTGGGAGTCCATGGTCGACGGCAGGCGGGTCGGCGACGCGCCGCTGCGCGGCATCGACTATCACACGCGCCAGGCGGACGGCTGCGTGGACTCCGGCATCCGCTTCGTCGACGCGATCGGCATGGACGTCACCGCCGGCGCCGACGACGAGATCTTCGACCGGTTCGCGGCCGAGGTGGCGCACACCCGATCGCTCGACCCGGAGCTCGCGCTCGGCGCCTCGATCATGGGACAGGTGCAGTGGTCCCCCCGGCCGGAGGCGGCCGAGATCGAGGTCGAGGCGATGCGCCGGTTCGGGGTGACCAACCAGGCCCACTTCCTGGAGTCGCCCGAGGCGGTGCCGCTGCAGCAGTCGAAGTTCGCGCTCTACCGGGATGCCGGCGCCCTCGGCCCCGACATGATGTTCGGCCACTACATCCAGACCACCCCGGAGATCCTCGAGCAGACCGCCGACGGCGGGGCGTCGATGTCGTGGCAGCCGGCGTCCAACGGTCGCCTGGCATCCGGCGTCGCGCTCGTGCCGGAGATGCTCGAGCTCGGCATCCGGGTGGGGATGGGCCTGGACGACCAGGCCTGCACCGACATCTCCGACCCCTGGGGCAACATGCGTGCCGGCATCTTCATGCAGCGCGCCCGCACGAAGGACCCGCTCTCGATGACGCCGGAGCAGGTGCTGCGGCTGCACACCCTCGGCGGCGCCGAGATCCTCGGCGTCGACGATCGTGTCGGGAGCCTCGAGGTCGGGAAGTTCGCCGACTTCGTCGTCGTCGACCCGCGGATCCCCGACGTCGGACCGCTGTGGCACCCGGTGCGCAGCTACGTGCTGTCGATGAGCCTGCGCAACCTCACCCGGGTGTACGTCGGCGGCCGCCTCGTCAGCGAGCGCGGCGTCTCGACCAATCCGCTCGCCGCCGAGGCGTCGCACCGCGTCCACACCGACCTGCCGGCGCACGCCGCGCACGTCGGCCACCCGCGCTGAGGCTCCGGAGGTGTGTCATAACTCCGCCCGGGTTGCGGCTCCGGATGCCGGCAGGCCCGGAATTCCGGGGGTCCTCCCCTCTCGCCCGCACCGCCGGGCGGAGTTATGACACACCCGCCCGGCGCTCGCAGCGGTAACGGCAGGGAAACACGAACGCGAATGTTCGTGAAATCTACAACGCCTAGCGTCGAAGGGTCGGCAGCCGTCTCGTCCTCGCCGGGGCGCCGACGATCCCCTGAACCGCGTGCACCACCGGCCCCCTCTGGAGACACAGCCATGTCCGTTCTTTCCTCGCGTCGCGCCCGCGTCGCGACCTCCTTCTCGACCGTCGCCCTGGCGGCGGTGGCGCTCAGCGCCTGTTCCGGCAGCAGCTCCTCCTCGTCGTCCACAGCCGCGTCCGGCGACTACGGCGACATCACGGTCCAGCTCAGCTGGATCAAGAACGAGGAGTTCTGCGGCGAGTACTTCGCCGACAGCAACGGCTACTTCACCGGCGCGGGATTCAGCAGCGTCGACCTGGTCTCCGGGCCCTCGTCCGGCGTGTCGGAGCTGGTCTCCGGCACCGCCGACTTCGGCCTCAGCGACGCCATCTCCGTCGGCACCGCCGTCGCGAGCGAAGGCGTGTCGGTGAAGATCATCGGCACGACCTACCAGAAGAACCCGTTCGAGATCCTCTCGCTCGCCGACGGCGCCGACATCACCACGCCCGCGGACATGAAGGGCAAGAAGATCGGCGTGACGGACTCCGACCGCGCCCTGTTCGACGCCTTCCTCGCCGCCAACGGCATGAGCGAGAGTGACCTCACGGTGGTCCCCGTGCAGTACGACACCTCGCCGCTGACCAACGGCGAGATCGACGGTCGCGTGGCCTATCTCACCAACGAGTCGGTCACCGTCGCCGCGGAAGGATACGAGGTCACCGACCTGCCGTTCGCCGACAACGGCCTGCCCTTCGTGGCCGAGACCTTCGTCACGACGGACGACATGATCGCGAACCACCCGGACGAGGTGAAGGCGTTCCTGATCGCGGAGATCCAGGGCTGGTCCGACGCGGTCAACGACCCGCAGGGCTGCTCCGACCTCGCCGTGAACACGTACGGCGCGGACCTCGGCCTGGACGCGGCCACCTCCCTCGCCGGTGCCGAGGCGCAGCTGACCGACCTCGTGGTCTCCGACGAGACCG
>NZ_JASGEL010000058.1:0-4292 GCF_047606385.1 Microbacterium sp. | reverse complement strand
GGTCGGCCCCGTCCCGGCGCAGCCGCGAGCGCAGCGTGCCGCCGGCGGGCGCCTCGTACCGCCCGCGCTCGCGCAGGCGCGGCACCAGCAGCTCGGCGAAGTCGTCGAGCGAGCCGGGTGAGACGAACTGGTGCAGCAGGAACCCGTCCACCCCCGAGGTCGCGACGAACTCCTCGACGTTCGCCGCGACCTCGTCCGGCGTCCCGATGAAGCGGTCGTCGGCGAACGCTGTCACCCTCGAGAACTGGCGGCGGATGTCGCCGGCCCGCACCGGCGGTGCGTCCGAGCTGCTCGCCGCCGTCTGCGTATGGGTGGTCTGAGCCTTCACCAGCGGCTCGTCGTCGGCGTACCGCGAGAAGTCGATCCCGCTCCATCCGGCGTACGCCGCGAGCTGCGCCTCGGCGCTGTAGTGGGACTGGTACGCGTCGAGCTTGTCCTGCACCGCGATCCGCGTCGGCGCGACGAGCAGGTTCATCCCGACCACCGCACGGATCTCGCTCGGGTCGCGCCCCAGCTCCGCGGCACGGGCCCGGATGCCGGCGAGCCCCGCCCTGATCGCACCCGGGTCCGAGTCGCCCACGAAGATCAGCTCGGCGTGTCGGGCCGCGAACTCGCGCCCACGGGGCGACCAGCCGGCCTGCACGAGCACCGGCGTGCGTTGCGGCGACGGGATGCTCAGATGCGGGCCCGCCACCCGGAACTGCGGGCCGGCGTGATCGATCCGGTGCACCCGGGCCGGGTCGGCGAAGCGGCCGGCGACGCGGTCGCCGACGAAGGCGCCATCCTCCCAGCTGCCCTCCCACAGCCGGTACACGACCTCGAGGAACTCGTCGGCGCGGTCGTAGCGGGTGTCGTGCGCCACCACGTCCAGCCCGAAGTTCGCGGCGGCGCCCGGCAGGTACGAGGTCACGATGTTCCACGCGATCCGGCCCGCCGTCAGGTGGTCCAGGGTGGAGAAGCGTCGCGCGTGCGCGAAGGGATGCTCGTAGGTCGTCGACACGGTGGCGCCGAAGGCGATCCGCTCGGTCACGGCCGCGAGCGCCGGGATGTGCAGCAGCGGATCGTGCGCGGGCAGCTCGACGCCCCACTCCAGCGCCGTGTCGGCCGAACCCCGGTAGGTGTCGTACAGACCGAGCACGTCGCCGAAGAAGAACAGGTCGAGCCCCGCCTGCTCGGCGCGGCGGCCGAGGTCGAGCCAGTACGGCAGCCCGGTCGCGGTCAGACGCTCGTCCGCCGGGTGCGTCCACAGCGACACCGCGCCGGAGCCGTTGCCGACGCAGGCCTGCTCGTACAGGCCGAAGAACAGCGGCCCCGTCATGCGTCGGCGTCCTGCCAGCGGATGCGGCCGGCCACGATCGTCGCCGCGGCCACGGTCGGCCCGGTCTCGACGAGCTCGGCCAGCGCCGCGGCGGGGTCGGTGGACGCCGTCTGGAACACCGCGAGGTCGGCGCGCGTGCCGGGCGCGAGCACGCCGGCGTCGTCGAGGCCGAGCGCGCGGGCGCCGCCGACGGTCGCCGCGGTGAGGAGCCGCGCGTGCAGGTCGGGCTCGCCGTAGCCCTGCGCGCGGGCGAGACGATGCAGCTCCGCGACGTCCTCCCACAGCGAGAGCGACGGGGAGGAGGACAGCGAGTCGGTGCCCACCGCGATCGGGTTGCCCTCCCGCAGGTACGCGGCGACCGGTGGCGGGTCGAGGCCGATCACGGCATTCGAGCGGGGGCACAGGGCCACCGCGACGCCGCGGTCGCGCAGGATGCGGCGGTCCTCGGCATCCACGTAGATGCCGTGCGCCAGATGGGTCGCCGGCGACAGCGCGCCCAGGTCGTCGAGATAGGAGATCACGCTGCGGCCCGAGCCGCCGTGCTGCAGCAGCGCGAAGTCGCCGCGGCCGTTCCGCCGCCACCGGTCGGCGAGGTCGCCGGTGCCGGTGCGCACATACGCGTCCTCCCACGCCGACTCGGCGGCGTGGATGTGCTGGCGCACGCCCAGCTCCGCAGCGAGGTCGGCGAGCTCGCGCAGCACGCCGGTGTCCAGCGAGTAGATCGCGTGCGGCGAGAGCCCGGTCTCGGGCGGCGAGGGCAGCGCGCGCAGCTGCTCCACGACGCGGGCGCGGCCGTCGCCTGCGGCCCAGGCCGCGTCCGTCCAGCCGAGGACCTCCCAGTACACGACCCCGTGCAGGCCGGCCCGGTGCACGGCCGAGCCGGCATCGGGGTCGGTGACGATCTCGGCGACCGCGCTGACGCCGCCGCGCAGCGAGAGCAGGGCGCCGGCGGCGGCGGAGTCGAGCCAGTCGTGCTCGCCCTCGTACAGCTCCATGAACGCCTGCATCCACGTCTCGAACCCGCTGTGCGCGGCCTGACCGACCGCGGCCATGTCCGTGTACTGCAGATGGGTGTGGGCGTTGACCAGCCCCGGCAGGAGGGCGCCCCGCCATTCGTGGCGGGTCAGGCTCGTCTCGTCCGCGAAGGCGCGGGCGAGCTCGTCGTGGCCGGCGACCGCCAGGATGCGTCCGGCCCGCACCGCGACCGCGCCGTCGGCGATCGGCGGCGCGCCCACCGGCAGCACGACGGGCGCGCGGTGCAGTTCGACGGTCATTCCGGGTCTCCGTCCGCGTCGCGTTCGCCGCGCGGCCGCCACGAGGCGAGGAAGGCGCGCTGCGCCGCGCTGGGGGTGTCGAGCCCACCGCCGAACGCGACGAGGGCGTGGGCGGCGACACGGTCGTCGGCGGCGCGGGGCAGCTCGTGCACCGCGATCTCGAGCGCGCCGCGGTGGGTCAGCAGGTGGTCCACGGCCGCGAGCTGCACGCCGAACGACAGGTCCATGATCTCGATCGGGTTGCCCTCCGCGGCGCTCACGTTGATGCAGTGGCCGTCGTCGAGCACCCGGATGCGGCGGCCGCCGGGCAGCCGCAGCACGCCGACCTTCCCGCGGGTGAGCCACTCGCCGCCGCCGGCCACGGCGTCCTCGAGCGAGATCTCCTGGTCGACGCCCCCGCCGACCGCGACGGCCGAGTCCTCGGGCAGCAGGGCGAGCACCTCGGACGGCACCGTCCCGGCGATGCCGGTGGCGGAGATCAGGATGTCCGCGGTGCGCGCCGCGTCGGAAAGCTTCGCCACGGCGTGCCCGGCGAACACGGCCTGCAGCGCGGCGACCGGATCGACCTCGCTGACCGTGACGCGGGCGCCGAGCGCCCGCGCGTGCCGGGCGATCCCGCTGCCGACCGGGCCGAAGCCGGCGACCACCACGTGCGCGCCCGCGAGCGGGCGGCCCAGCAGGTCGGCCACCGCGAACACGACCGCCTGCCCGGTGCCGTGCGCGTTGTCGAACAGCGACTTGGTGCGCGCGTCGTTCGCGGCCACGACGGGGATGCGCAGCGCGCCCTGCCGGGCCATCTCGCGCAGCGGGCGCACCCCGCTGGTCGTCTGCTCGGTCGCCCCGGCCATGCCCGCGAGCACGTCGGGGCGTGCGGTGTGGGCGAGACGGATCGTGTACGAGCCGTCGTCGATGATCACCTCGGGGCGGTGGCCGAGGAGCGCCAGCACGTTCTCGCGGTCCTCGGCGTCGGTCGCGCGGGAGAAGGCGTAGACCGGGATGCCGGCGTGCACGAGCGCGGCCGCGACGGCGTCGTCGGTGTCGCGGCCGACGCAGGAGACCGCGACCTCGGCGCCCGCCTCGGCGAGCGAGAGCGCCACGGCGGCGGTCTTGGGCTCGAGCACGTCCGACAGGGCGATGCGGATGCCGCGAGCCGCGCCGGACGCGGTCAGCCCCGCGGTGAGCGCCGCGGTGGCCGGCATGAAGCGCCGGGCCCAGTCGATGCGCTCCGCTCCCTCGTGCCAGCGCGTCGAATCGGCGATGCGGCTCATGCCTGCACGGCCGCGGCGAAGCGCCGGTCGAGGTCGTCGACAGACTCGGCGGCGAGCCGATCCAGCGTCGCGGCGGCGTCGACGGCGGCGCGGGCCAGTGCGGAGCCGCCGGCGTGCAGCGCGGGCACCGCGACCACCCACGCCGTCCCGGCCGCGCGCACGCCGGGCCGGGTGGCGGATGCCGCATCCACCGGCGTCAGGCCCGTCCCGCCGAACGAGGCGTCGATCGCGGTGCCGTGCAGCACGGCGGGATCCACCGGGTCGTGGCCCTCGCCGGTGAGGATCACATGGTCGGTCTCGCCGGCCTCGGTCGCGCGGGAGCGCACGGGCAGGCCGTGCAGCGTCGCGCGCAGGCCGGCGCGGGGGTCGTCGGTGACGGCGGTCACGCGAGCGCCGAGGCGGCCGAGCGCGGTCCACAGCGCCTCGGCGAGG
>NZ_JASGEL010000057.1:0-5370 GCF_047606385.1 Microbacterium sp. | reverse complement strand
GTCGGCGCCGGTGACGCCGCGGCGGCGGTCGTGACCGCGACCGCGACCGCGACCGTGTCGGTGGCCGCCACGCGGTGGCGCAGCGCACGCTCGATGCGCAGACGCCGGCCGAGCGCGGGAGTGACTCGCGGGACGCCGAGCACGGATGCGTCGGGCATCGCCGCCGTCGGCGCGCGATCGGCCTGCAGCGGCTGCCGCAGCTCGCGGTCGCCGTTCGGCCACGGCGCCGAGCTCCATCCGATGGCGCTCATCGCGCGGCTCCGCCGGCCGGTGGGCGCAGCTGTCGAGCGCGTACCCGCGCACCGGCGACGGTGCCCGGAGGCGTCCCGTCGCCGATGCGCGGGTACGCCGAATGACGTCTCCCCATGACGTGCTCTTCCCCAATGTTCCCCAGTACGGGCCCCATGCCCGTTGTGCCCGCCCGAGGTGCCCTGTCCCCGACCCCAGATCGGGAGGCCCTGCACCGCCGGCCCCCCGGCGGTGCAGCCTCGACATCTCGCGATGCCTGGCGTGCGGTTGAACTATAGCCACAGATCCGTCGCCTCCAAAAGGGGGTTTTCGCTCGGCGTGTCGTTCGTGGCTTCCGTCCCGCGCTGGGCGGGGGTATAGTGCCGGTCACGAGCGCTCTGCTGGGGAGTCGGGCGCCGGGACGCCGCGGGGGGCGGTGTCGGCATCCAGGCCTGGGGAGGCCGAGACATGCGGATTTGGGGAGCGGTGCTTGTCGCCGCGCTGATCGCATTGCCGACGGCGGCATACGCCGACGACACGAACTACACACCGGTGGACCCGTCGCGCAGCACGCTCGCGGGGTCGACCGTCGATGTCGAGTGCGAGGGCACCGACCTGCGGCTCGTGTACGACGTGCGGGTGACCCAGCCGGAAGGATCCGTCGCGGTGAGCGGCGACGTCCGGCTGACGGTGACCAGCACCGGCACCGTGCTCGACCTCGGCAGCCTCACCGACGGCGCGGCCGCCGGCGAGGTCGTCTGGCCGCTGGACGACACTCCCGGCACCCTCGCGGCGCAGCTGGAGGTCGTCGGGTCCGACGTGCCGACGCTCACGGTGTCGGTCCACGTCGCCGAGTGCGACCCGCGCACGGCGGACGTGCTCGCGCTCGCCGTGACCGGACTGGACGCCCCGGTCGCCGCGATCGTCGGAGCGGCGCTCGCCGCGGTCGTCCTCGGCGCGGTCGTCCTGGTGGTGCGGGCGCGCCGGCGCCGCGCCACGCGGCGATGACCCGCCGGACCAGACGCCTCCTCGTCGCGGTCGGCGCCGGCGTCGTGCTGCTGGCGGCGGCCGCCACCTGCTGGGTGCTGGTCCGCGCCTGGCAGGCGGCGCAGGAGCTGCAGGCGGCGGCACCGCTCGTGCAGCAGATCGCCGGCGCCGGCGACCTGGACGCCGACACGGCGTCGTTGGAGACCGCGCAGCAGCATCTCGACCGGGCCGCCGAGCTCACGGACACGCCGCTGTGGCGGGTCGTCGAGCTCGTGCCCGGGCTCGGACCGAACCTCGCGGCGATCCGCACCGTCTCGCAGAGCGCCGCCGACACGGTCGACGCGATCATGCCGCCCGCGCAGGCTCTGCTGGCGACCGGGGCGAGCCCCGATCTGGCCGCATGGCGCGCTCAGCAGGAACCGCTCGCACACGCCGCCGAGGTGTTCGCGCAGGCGCGTGACGACATCCGCGCCATCGACACCGGGGAGCTGATCCCGCCCCTCGCCGACGGCGTGCGCACCCTCGCGGGCGTCGCCGACGAGGCGACGCCCGTCATCGATGCCCTGGCGACCGCCGCCGTCGTCGTGCCCGGGCTCGCCGGCGTCGACGGACCGCGCGACATCCTGGTCGTGCTGCAGAACCCCGCCGAGCTGCGCACCGGCGGGGGGATCACGGGCACCTTCGCCGAGATCCGGGTCGAAGACGGCGCGTTCACCCTGGTGCGCCAGGCCGACTCGACCCAGTTCCCGACGGCATCCGAGGACGTGGCCCCGGTGTCGGACGCCGACACCGCGCTGTACGGCGACGTGGTCGGACGCTTCGTGCAGAACACGACCATGACCGCCGACTTCGCCGCATCGGCGCAGCTCGCGCTGTCCTGGTGGGAGCGGCAGTTCGGCGATGCTCCCGATGCGGTGATCGCGGTCGACCCGATCGTGCTGCAGGCGCTGCTGAGCGCCACCGGGCCGATCGCTCTCGCAGACGGCTCCGAGCTGACCGCCGACGACGTCGTGCAGCGCCTGCTCGTGGACCCCTACCTGTACCTGGACGGCGACGGCCAGAGCGCGTTGCAGCGGGAGGTGATCGCTGCCGTGCTCCCGGCGCTCGCCGCGCGGATCGACACCGTGACGTGGGCGGCGGCGCTGTCGCAGCCCATCTCCGAGGGGCGCATCTCGGTGTGGAGCTCACGCGAACAGGAGGAGCAGGCGATCAGCGGCACGGCCGTGGCCGGGCCGCTCGCGCGACTGGATGCGGCGGGCGACGCGGGCTTCGGGGTGTTCCTGGACGATGCGACCGGCGGCAAGATGGACATGTATCTCGACGTCTCGGTGCGTGCGCGCCATGTCTGCGACGGCACCACGGTCGTCACCGTGACGCTCACGCACACCGGTGAGGTGCAGGCCGTGGCCGACCTCCCCGCCGCGGTGACGGGCGGCGGGATATGGGGCACGGCGGTGGGAGACATCGGCACCACCGTCGTCGTCATGGCGCCCGCCGGCAGCGGCTTCGGCGCGGTGACCGGCAACGGCGGACGGATGCCGTCGGTCCAGGCGATCGCGCAGGGCCACCCTGCTACGGCGGTGCGGGTGAACATCTCCCCGGGCCAGACCGAGTCGGTCGAGGTCCGCTTCACGGCGACGGACGCGCAGACGCCGGTGATCGTGTCCACGCCGACCGTCGCCGGAGTCGATGTCGCCGTCGAGCCGGCGGCGTGCGGATGAGACGAATCGGCGGCGTGCGGATGAGAGCCGCGTCTCCCGCCGGCGACGCGCTGCGACCCTATGCGCGGAGTGCGCCGAGGGCGCCACTTCACGCATAGGGTCGCGGTCGCGGAAACCCCCAGCGTTCCCGCATTCGCGCTTCACGCGCCCCGAACCGATCGGTTCCCCCAAGGGTGTGTGCTGTGCGTGATCAGCATACGTGTCCCCCATTTGGGGGACAATACCTTTGGGAAAACTTATGAGAGATGCCGTGTTCCGCAGCGCTGCGCGGCGGAATCGGCGAGGAGAAATCGCCAGCCGTTCACACGAGGTGCCCGGAGGGGATATAGTGTGCGTGTCTCCGCTGTGGCCCGATCGTCCCCAGCGATCGTGAGCTTCCGGCTTCCCCAAGGCTGGAATCGCCAGGCTCGCACGGAGTGACTGGATCCCTCCGCGTCGTTCAGTCCCTAATGAGCGACACGGAGGGATCCATTTCGTCTCGGCGCTCTCAGGTGCCGGGATACGCTGGAGCCCATGTGCGGAATCGTCGGATACGTGGGGCCACGGCCCAGCCAGGGCATCCTCCTCGCCGGTCTCGCGCGGCTCGAGTACCGCGGCTATGACTCCGCCGGCGTCGCCGTGATCGACGAGACCGGCCGCCTCGGCATGCGCAAGCGCGCCGGCAAGCTGAGCGTGCTGCGCGACGACCTCGCCGAGCACCCGCTGGCCGCCGGCACGACCGGCATCGGCCACACCCGCTGGGCCACCCACGGCGGCCCCACCGACGTCAACGCCCACCCGCACCTGGCCGACGACGGGAGGCTCGCGGTCATCCACAACGGCATCATCGAGAACTTCGCCGAGCTGAAAGCCGAGCTGCTGCGCGACGGATACGAGTTCCGCAGCGAGACCGACACCGAGGTCGCGGCCGTCCTGCTGGGGCGCGAGTACGCGGCGTCCCACGACCTGGTCGCCGCATTCCGCCAGGCCGTGACGCGGCTCGAGGGAGCGTTCACCCTGCTCGCGATGCACCAGGACCAGCCCGGCCTGGTCGTCGGCGCCCGCCGGAACTCGCCGCTGGTGATCGGGCTCGGCGAGGGCGAGAACTTCCTGGGCTCCGACGTCGCGGCCTTCGTCGAGCACACGCGCAACGCCCTCGCCATCGGGCAGGACCAGATCGTCGCCATCACCCCCGGCGGCGTCGAGGTGACCGACTTCGCCGGCGGGCCGGTCGAGGTCGAGCCGTTCGAGGTCACGTGGGACGCCTCGGCCGCCGAGAAGGGCGGCTGGTCGTCGTTCATGGCCAAGGAGGTCTCCGAGGAGCCCGAGGCCGTCGCGAACACCCTGCGCGGCCGCATCCACGACGGCGTCGTCGCCATCCCGGAGCTCGACGGGCTCGACGAGCTGTTCGCCGGGATCGACCGGATCGTCATCATCGCCGCCGGCACGGCCGCCTACGCCGGGCTGGTCGGCAAGTACGCGATCGAGCAGTGGACGCGCGTCCCGGTCGAGGTGGAGCTCGCGCACGAGTTCCGTTACCGCGACCCGGTGCTCTCGGCATCCACGCTCGTCGTCTCGATCAGCCAGTCGGGCGAGACGATGGACACGCTCATGGCGGTCAAGTACGCCCGTGAGCGCGGGGCGAAGACGCTATCGATCTGCAACACGCAGGGGGCGACGATCCCGCGCGAGTCGGACGCCGTCGTCTACACGCACGCCGGTCCGGAGGTCGCCGTGGCCTCGACCAAGGCCTTCGTCGCGCAGATCACCGCGCAGTACCTGCTGGCCCTGCACATCGCGCACGTGCGCGGCGTGCTCTCCGACGCGGTCATCGCCCAGCACGTGGTCGAGCTGGAGGCGATCCCGCGCAAGATCGCCCGGGTGCTCGACGGCGAGTCGGCGCACATCGCGCAGCTCGCGCACTGGATGGCCGACACCCGGTCGGTGCTGTTCCTCGGCCGGCACGTGGGCTACCCGATCGCGCTGGAGGGCGCGCTCAAGCTCAAGGAGATCTCCTACATCCACGCGGAGGGGTTCGCGGCGGGCGAGCTCAAGCACGGGCCGATCGCGCTGATCGAGCCCGGGCAGCCGGTGTTCGTGCTCGTCCCGTCGCCGCGCGCATCGGCGCTGCTCCACGACAAGGTGGTCTCCAACATCCAGGAGGTGCGCGCCCGCGGCGCCCGTGTCATCGTCGTCGCCGAGGAGGGGGACGCCGCGGTGCTGCCGTTCGCCGACGAGGTGCTGCGCATCCCGCTGGCGGGGCCGCTGTTCGAGCCGTTGCTGGCGGTCGTGCCGCTGCACCTGTTCGCGATGGGCCTGTCCGAGGCGAAGGGTCTGGACGTGGACCAGCCGCGCAACCTCGCGAAGTCGGTGACGGTCGAATGAGGCCCCTCCCTCGTCCGCGCGAGACGTCGCGGATGTCACGCTCCGCGGTGTTTCTCGTGACATCCGCGAC